>NZ_JABSUV010000001.1:0-327465 GCF_013284275.1 Brevibacillus sp. HB2.2 | reverse complement strand
GCAGGAAGCCATGTAGGCTCCTGCTTTTTTCTGTGGTTATTCTGGCATGTTGCCGACAGTAGGATCGACGACGAAATCTGGCTTGAAGCCTTCATATTTTACTTCGGATACCATTCCTTGCGCAGCATGGCCCAAATCGTGGCAGTGGAACATCCAGTCTCCTGGATTGTCAGCTTCAAAAGCAACTACGTAAGATTCACCCGGCAAAATGTTCAGCGTATCTTTAACCAGAGGAGAGCCTGAGATAGGCTGACCGTTTTTGCTTAATACTTGGAAGAAATGTCCATGCAAATGCATCGGGTGGATATCTTTTGGGGATTTGTTCACCAGTGTGACTTTGACCAGATTTCCTTTTTTGACGTTGAGCGGAGGGACATTTGGGAACGTTTTACCATTGATGGTAAAGGCCATTTTTCCATCTGCCGTTTCCGTGTTCAGATCCATTTGATACGTGATGTCATATTTCTGCTCTAGTGTAAAGCTGCTTTTTGCCGCCTCACCGTATTTGGTAATGTCTATCGTCGGCATATCGCCAGCTTCGGATTTGGCTGCTTTTGATTCCGAGCCTTCGTAGACGATGGGCACGACAAGGGACTTGGCGCCTGGATTTGTGCTGCGCTCCTCTAGTAACCATTTGCCTGGATTGTTTGCGACAAATTCGAGATCATATCGTTCTCCTGGTCCGATGTTGAGGAGCTGGCCGCCTACTAGTGGCGGGTTATTGATAGGTTGCCCGTCTGTTGCTACGATTTTAAATTCATGACCTTGCAGGTTCAGCTTGTGGTTCAAGTATCCGGCATTGACCAGGCGGATTCTGACCTTCTCACCTTCTTTAACAGATAGCGGCTGGATGGCCGGGCCTGTTTTTCCGTTCACGGAAAAGATCGTATACATCAGCGGCATCATCTCAGCGTCACTCATGGGCATCTCCATACTGGCCATGTTGTGACCACCAGTGGACGAGCTATCGGAAGAAGGGGCAGTGGTGCCATGGCTCATGCCACTTCCGTGCATTTCCGCCATGCTATCGTCCTGCATCCATTCATCCAAAACGAGGGTAAAGTCCTTATCAACAGGCTCTGGCGTAGCCGGTTCCACCACAAGTGAACCGTACAACCCTTTGTCTACCTGCTTAGCACTGTTTTGATGCGAGTGGTACCAGTATGTCCCGGCAACGTCCACTTTGAATTTGTAGGTGAAGCTTTCGTTTGGTCTTACGGCATTTTGGGTAACCCCAGGGATTCCATCCATATTATTTGGGACGGGTAAGCCATGCCAGTGAATGGTGACCGGCTCGGGCAATTCGTTTTTCAACGTCACGCTGATGGTTTCCCCTTGTTTGACACGAAGCTGTGGACCTGGAACGGTTCCATTGTACGTCCATGCGTTTTTCATGGTCTTGTCATCGAGGTGGAGCATATTTTCTTTTGCCGTGAGGGTAAACGTAGTGCCTGTAAGCACCTCCATAGACGAGTCGCTGGATGTAGACATCTGTTGTGGTTGAGCTTGTGCGGATATTTCGGGTGAAGAATTCATGTTGTGTCCATTATGATCCATCGTGGTATTGTCAGTGGCAGTTGAGCATGCCGATAACAGCAAAACGCCACCTAGAACCAGTAGATAAGCCCATGGGCGTATTGTCCGTTTGTTCATGTGCACTTTTTCCTCCTTTTCGCTGTTGGTGAAAGCGTACCAAACGATTGTGTAGAAAACATGAAGACAGGATGTATGACACTTCTGTTACGCATTGAACAAAAATGGGAAAGTAAGCGTGAACAAATGCTATAATGGAGTATCGTACATAGAAGTAATCAGTAGAATCGGACAGGGATGGTGTTCACGTGTGGGTAACGTAGATTTTGCGAGCTTGCCTTGGAATGTTTTTTGGGTTGGAGTCGCTTATTTTTTGGTCACAGGAGTCTTTTTCTGTCTTGGATTTATGCGGTTGCTCTCCGAACGGGTGAAAAGTGGCGTCGCATGCATGGTGATTGCGGTTGTCAGCGGTGGTCTTTTCTTGAATTATTTGTTTACTCATCATATTTAAATTGGGATAATCAAGCGAAAATCCTCGTCGGTGCTGGTAATCGATGGGGATTTTATTTTTGTCTTGTGTTTCCTGTTTCGATTGGCGAAAATGGTAGTGATAGGGGAATGACCGTGGTTGATGTCGCTTTCCTTCGGGGGATACCGATTCCAAAGCAACCATTCCTCACCAATTGGAAGAGATGATACATACAAGCTTTTGGATTTGACATGACATCAAGCAGAAACTTATTGGCTCAAAGGTTTATCAACAAATGACAATCAGGAATGTCAATACAACTCGCAAAATTTACGAACGAATGCAGGCTGTTGATCCGTAAATCTTTTGTGACAAGTAAACACGTTGCATTTTGCATCTGACAGTGGTGGTCTGCGATGATCAACAATCGTGAAGCTGATGGGGGAAACTATACCAGCAGCTTCTTTTTTTGTTCCGCGTTTTTACCGGGAAAAAATAGGGTCAGAATGTAAACAGTTTGTAACGAGTTATCCCCCGAAACCGTCATATAATCAGGTTACACACAACTACTCAGCAAGAGTCTAACGTAAGACAAGGACCGGGTAATTTCCTTGTGAGACCATCCACTATAAGGAAGGTGTGAGGCATATATAAGGGAGTAAGCGAACCAAAAACAACGAGATAGTGAGTAGTTCATCACATCCTGAATACGGGCAACGATGATGGGAAGAATTCATTTTCCATAAAGATAATGAACGAGACCAACCCCCGCTTTCGCACGATTCCAGAAACAGGGGTTTTTGCATTCATAGAGCACGCAATTCCCGATGTGTAATGACTGCCCCCAACAACAAAGGACACTAACAGAACGGAAGGTAAAAGGGGAGAATGAAATGTTTTGCATGGCGAGCACGAAGAATCACCATAAAAATATGAAAAGGACGATGGGTACGAAAAGAAACAATAATCAGAACGAATTAATCACTCGCCAACATGCAACGATGGGAGGCCACCAGCATGCCTGAACCGATCAAAGGCTCCAGCAGTCGATACATGGCTGGGATCGACGGGCTTCGTGCGCTGGCGGTACTCGCAGTCATTATTTATCACTTGAATTACGACTGGGCACCCGGGGGATTGCTGGGTGTCGGTATTTTCTTCGTTTTATCGGGATATTTAATTACAGACTTATTAATTGCAGAATGGAATCGAAATGGCAGACTCGACATGAAAAACTTTTGGTTGCGCCGTGCCAAAAGACTGCTCCCAGCGCTGTTCCTCATGTTGTTTGTGGTGGTGGCAGGGGTAGCCATCTTGTCCCCAGCCCAGTTGGAAACCATTCGAGGAGATGTAGGAGCAGCCGTTCTGTACATGAGCAACTGGTGGCTGGTCTTTCATGACGTATCTTATTTTGAAAAATTCGGTCCGCCCTCACCGTTAGGCCATCTGTGGTCATTGGCGGTCGAAGAACAGTTCTATGTCATTTGGCCGCTGGTACTCGCGCTGGGACTACGCTTCCTGAAGCGCAGGGGGCCAATCATGATCATTACTTTGGTGCTGGCTGCACTATCTGCCATCCTCATGGCTGTATGGTATGAGCCAGGTCTTGATCCGAGTCGTGTCTATTACGGAACGGACACACGAGTATTCGGATTGTTGATCGGTGCCGCACTCGCCATGATGTGGCCGAGTCGGTTGCTTACGACGAACATTTCACAGAAAGCGCGAATTACGCTTGATCTCAGCGGTCTCTTGAGCTTAGGGATTCTTTTGTACAGCATTTGGAACACGAATCAATATGATGACTATTTGTACGAAGGCGGGCTCGTCCTTCTGTCTGTCGTCAGTGCCGTGCTGGTCGCCGTACTCGCACATCCGGCAAGCAGCTTGGCGAAATGGATGGGCTGCAAGCCACTGCGCTGGATTGGCGTTCGATCTTACGGTATTTATTTGTGGCATTACCCTGTTATCGTTTGGACGAATCCGTTTTTGGCGGAAAGGGAGTGGATGGCGATACCTGGAGCGGTTTTGCAGCTCCTCGCAAGCATTTTGCTGGCATCGTTGTCATGGAAATATCTCGAAGAGCCTATTCGGTATGGTGCATTAGGGAAAATCTGGAATTCCTCCAATAAGGCAGGGCAGAAAACAAAACGGTTAAACCGTGTTTTGGCCACTGGTTGCGCGATTGCTCTTTGTGTTACGTATTATGGGATCGCTTCGCTCACGTCAGATGCGACCGCTGGAAATGTGACGCAGCCAACTCAAACGGTCGCCGAGACAAAGGTTCCCGACAAGCCCCACGGTCCTGAGGTGCCAATCGTAGAGAAGAAGCCGGAAACGGTTCAAAAACCAGCTACTCCACCTACAAAACCGAAAAATGAGCAGAAGCCAACTAACAACGGACAAAAGCAGAAGCCTGCCGAGAAGCAGAAAGATTCGAATGCTTCCAAACAGCCTGACCAAAAACAGGAACCGATCAAAGCGATAGGCTCTGGTAAAGGGATCACTGTGATCGGTGACTCTGTCATGATTGATGTGGCTCCTTACATGGAGAAACTATTGCCAGGGATCGTCGTGGATGCCAAAATCGGAAGGCAAATGGCGCAAGCTCCTGACGTAATTGCGCAGCTCAAGGCAAAAGGCCAATTGGGAAATCGCGTGGTGATTGAATTAGGCTCGAACGGCGCATTTAGTAAAGGGCAGCTCGACAAGCTGCTGCAATCACTGGATGGCGTAGAGCAGATCATTCTCATCAATTCTCGCGTACCTAAACCGTGGGAAAGCGTCGTGAATAAGATGCTGGCGGAAACGGCTGCTGCCCATCCACATGTCGTTCTTGTAGATTGGTATACGGCAAGTGAAGGGCAAAGCTCTTACTTTTACAAAGACGGTGTTCACCCGAATAAGGAAGGCTCGCAAAAATACGCGGCACTCGTGGCGAGTGCAATCGCGCCGACGCAGCCAGAGAAGAAGCCGGAAGTGAAAGAGGAAGAGAAAGAGAAAGAGTCGGAAGTAGAAGAGACAGGGCAGATGGAAGGGGCACTGGAAGCAACCGAGGAGACCCCTATGGTAGAAATGGTACAATAAAACAAGAGAAGACCAGTGAACCAACTCGTTCACTGGTCTTTTTTATGTGAAAGGGCGTACAACCAAATATCATTTCCATCAAACAATAGCAGATCAGCTCATGGACTTTTTTCTCACTCTCCTGTACGATAGCTAACGGAAGAATAATGAATCGGGTGAAAGAAGGAACAATCATGATTCGGTCGTACTTGCTATTGCTTTTTTGTGTGACGTTGTGGGGCAGTAATTTTGTGTTCGGAAGCATGCTGGTTAAAGAGTTTCCTCCGCTGTTTTTGGCAGATGTACGCTTGCTTTTCACATCAATGTTTCTCATCATCTACGCGTGGCTGGCCAAAAAATTCGTAAAAATCACAGCGCGTGAGCTAGGACTTCTTGTATTGCTAGGCTTGATCGGGACGCTGGCGAATCAAACGGCGTATTTCAACGGACTCTTGACGACAGACGCGACAACGGCATCGTTGATTCTTTCCTTGTCACCGATCGTCACCGCAGTGCTGGCCTCTTTGTTTTTGAAGGAGCAGTTTACCTTGCGTATGAAGATTGGGTCTGGCCTGGCGCTCATGGGAACATTCTTCGTTGTCGGTATTGGTGCTGGACTCTCCGTTACCAAGGGAGTCTTACTCATTGTGATTGCCATGGTCGCATTCTCGTCTTCCATGATCATCATTCGCAAACTGACGCAAACCATCCAGCCGTTTATTGCCACGGTTTACTCGACGACGGTTGGCACGTTGTTTTTGACTCCTGCCGCGCTGTTGACAATCGAGCCCGGGACGCAGATCAGCCATGAAGTGTGGGCATGGGCGATGCTCATTTTGACCGCGATCCTCATGCAAGGAATATGTGGAATTGTCTGGAATCAGCAATTAAAGGTGGTAGGGACGGGCAAAGCAGCTATTTTTCTTAACTTGCAGCCCTTTGTAGCGATGCTGGTCGGGTTTTTACTGCTTGGCTCGCAGGTGACGTCGATTCAAGTCGGAGGCTCCTTGTTGATCGTCGTGGGTGTGATTGTTGCCAGTGTTCAAAAGAAACAAGCTGTTCAGCCATCGAAATCGGTATAGAGCTTACTTGCTCATAAAGAAAAGGACCTGATGGGAAGGTCCTTTTTTTGCATGGAAGGGAAACGAATGGACGCTATACGAATTTGTACATCAGGATATCATCTGCGTATTCATTGTTAGCCAGCTTGAATTCTTTCACTTTTCGTCCTTCTTCCACAAATCCAAGGCTTTTGTATAAAGCGATCGCTCTCAGATTGTTGGAGAACACCCCTAAGCTTACTTTTTCAATGAGCGGATGTTGCTCTGCCCAAGCTAACAACTCCTTCAATAAAACCTTGCCAATGCCCTTATTTCTGTGAGCTTTCTGGATCATCATTGTGATCAAACCTGTATGAGACAAACGCTTGCGAGCCGGAGATACGAACACGACCATGCCAGCCAATTCCCCGTTTATTTCCGCTACGAACATGGTGTCCCTGTCATTGTCGATGATGCTTTGTATCCACTCAAGCTGCTGCTCCATGGTTTTGTTGAACTCTTCGGAAACAGCAATGAAAAATTCACCTTCGCAAAACACATCACGTTGCATAGATAAAATGGCTGCCGCATCCTCGATGCGAACGAAGCGAATGGTCACTTTGTCTTCTGTATGTCTAGTCAATGATTTCATCCTTCCTACCATGTTGATGCCTACGCATTGTTTATCCAATACGACCTATATTTTGAAAGCTTTTCGTAATTGCGCCGACATCTCATCCAACGATTCTTGCGCTTGCTTAATAGTCTTATGGAATCCGATGAAGGAATGGATCAAGCCTTGTTCATTCCGATAGACGACATCGACACCGCTATCGCGTAGCTTGTCAGCATACGCTTTTCCGCCATCTCGCAACGGGTCATATTCGGCAGTAATCACCATGGCAGGAGGCAGGGCAGTGAGATCTGCACCATGGATTGGATCAAGATAGGGATTTTGCAGATCGGAAGGCGGTAGATAATGAGAGAGGAACCAATTCAGCAATTCCACATCCATCAAATAGCCACGCGCATTTTCCTGCATGGATGGGTAGGGAGTGGTGTCCACAATTCCTACGGCTGGATAAATTAATAATTGAAATACGATAGGCGGCCCCTGTCGTTCTTTCGCCATGAGACACACGACTGTGGCAAAATTACCTCCGGCACTATCTCCCCCAACCGCTATCCGCGATGGATCAATGCCAAATTGATCAGCATGAGCTGAAATATAAAGAAGAGAATCATACGCATCTTCCAATCCAGCAGGAAAAGGATGTTCAGGAGCGAGCCGATAATCAATAGAAATGACCACACATTTTGCGTTATTTGCGAAGTTGCGACATACCGAGTCTGCTGTATCAAGATTGCCAATCACAAAGCCGCCCCCATGAAAGTACACAAGTGCAGGGAAGGGGGCATGTCCTTCTGGTGTGTATATGCGAATCGGAATGGAACGACCTTCTAAGGGAAGCGAGAGATTCTCTACCTTTTTTACCTGTTCACGTTCCGCGCTTGAATCTCGATTTTGATCAGTCGCCATTCGCATTATCTGTGGTGTCAATTGGTTAAAGTCAACATCATGACGTGAGCGGTTGAAGACGTCTAATATTTGTTGAATCTGTGGATGAACGGGCATGTGGATGACCCCCTAATTGCATAATAGTTGGATAGCTTATATGCATGACCAGCAATGATCCACAAAAGAAGTTTTCTGGAAATCACAAGCTTGGGCCTTTCTCACAGAGAAACAATTATGTGGCTTGTGGCGAGGGGAGTATACGATAAATTTTCCGTGGGCGCCCTCGGTTCGTTGGCGTCTCTTCCCCAATGAGTTCGATAATGTTGTGCTCAGCCAAGTCACTTAAGATTCTTCGCGCATTGCGAGGTGTCATTCCCATCCATTCCGCGATCATCGAAGCGCTGATATATTTTTGCCCCAGCGCCTTTTGGACGGAAATGATTTTGTTAAAAGTGGTAATACTGACACCAGCTTTTTTCAGATTTTCGCTGATTTCTTTGTCCTGTGTCCAATATTCGTAGCTGATGCTGTTCGGCTGACGCAGCGGGCCTTCAATCGAACCATCATGGTCAACAAGGATCACGGCATCCTGATGGTTTTTGGCGTGACCGAGAGCAAGCTGTGCATTGCGCTCCGCAGACAATGCTGTGACACCGAAGCCGATTCCCATATTCGCGTGCGAATGGGTGAGCAGCTTAATTTTTTCCAAAAGGATCGTGGGGTGAAAATCTGGATTGTCTTCATACGATCCGCGGGTGGAAAAAATAATGAACTTGGAATTGCCGACCGCGACGAAGCTACCGGAAATCGACTCTGTGTAATCAAGTACGAGCTCTTGCAGCTTCAAATCGAGGCGCCGTAGCTCGTATGCGTTTGCAGGTTCATTCACGAGCTTTTCCATGTCGGATACCTCAATCAATTGAACTGCAATTTGGGAGCGCTTGAAGTGGAGCGTTTCACCCTCTTGCAGAATTTGCTTGAAAATCTCTCGAAATATAAAGCGCGTGAAGCCCATTCGGTATACTCTGATTCCTTGTCGTTTTAATTCTTCGGTGACGTAAAGCGTTCCTGTGACACAAGCGTCTACCTTGCCTTCCTGAATAAGGCGGGTGTGATAGGCTACCAATTCAGCTCTCTTTCTGAATTCTTTATACGGCTTTAGGTATGGATTCTCACAGTGCAGGCCCAATTCCTCTAAAGTCTCACGAAAATGCGCTTCCGAAATGGTGTCGAAGCTCACACGATCTAAAGAAAGACCATCGCGGTATACCAATTCGAGCAATACTTTGGTCAGGACACTTGAATTGACTTGCGGATAAAAGGCTTTTTTCTTGCCGATATGCGCTTTTGCCATAGAATAGGGGGCGACTCCAGAGAAGAACCAGATATCTGTTTCCATATCATTTTCGGCTACATAAGCAGGTACTTGTTCCACTCCTTGATAAACAAAGGAGGTGAGTAGGATGTGATCGGAAAACTCACGACCCACAGCTAGCATTGCATCTACTGAATCTTTTGGACCGACTATGCCAACTTTTATCATCAAAATATCCTCCAAAAAAGTTAAACTACGGGATAAACCATTCGTCAGGAAGGAGATCCATCCTTTCTACGCCATCTTAGTATGACAGTCTTTCTTATATAGATAAGATATAACCCATCAGATGGGTATGCGAGTTGTCGCGACCACGAAGCTTGAAATAGGGATGTTTTAGGGAAATTTTCCGTATTAATTGTTTTATATTTGACAACTTTCAGCAAATTCCTTTATGAATCGATGTAAAAAATAAAAAAATCAGAATTGACATTAAATAATTACGGCACTATATTGTTGAATTAAGGAATGTTTTAGGTCAATTTCCGTTAAAGAGGTTGTTCAAAAAGTTGTCTTTTGATCACGAAGTAGTCAAGAAAGCGAATTCGACATCGAATATGGCGTTCACCTCCGAAGTCCGGTGCTCATGTAGATGGCCTACACTGCGCTCCTCCTTCGTTCAGTTCTCGCCATCTTCTCGGTGCTGAAAAGTCAACTTTTTGAACTCGAACAAAAGGAGGGTACGTTGAATTTTCTTAATCTTTTTGCAAGTCTGGACTAGGGGGCGTATAGATGTCGCGTTATTTACTCAAAAGAATTTTGATGATGGTACTCACCTTGTGGATTATTGTAACGTTGACTTTTAGCTTGATGCATATGATCCCTGGTGATCCATTCGCGTCGGAGTCAGATCAGTTGCCCGAGCAAATATTGCTCAATCTGCGTGCCAAATATAATTTGGATGAACCGCTGCCGATGCAGTATTTGCTTTATCTAAAAAGTTTGGTCATGCTCGATTTAGGACCTTCTATTAAGTCGGAGACACGCGGTGTCAATGATATGATCAAAGATGGCTTCGGAGCATCTGCAATGATTGGTTTGCAGGCGATAGCGGTTGCCCTTTTTTTCGGACTTTTATTCGGAACAATTGCGGCATTAAACCGAAATACCTGGATTGATTATGCGGCAATGGTCATGGCTGTATTAGGAATTGCTGTACCCAGCTTTATCATGGCGCCGTTACTCATTAATTACTTGGCAATTAAATGGCCGTTATTCCCAGTAGCTACGCTTGCCAGCTGGAAACACTCGGTTCTGCCTTCACTCGCACTTGCTTTTGGACCTTTAGCCATCATTACACGCTATATGCGTACGAGCATGATCGACGTGATGAACCAGAATTACATACGGACCGCTGAGGCGAAAGGAATTCCGACTTTTCTGATAGTGATCAAGCACGGAATCCGCAACGCGATTTTGCCGATCGTCACGTTTATGGGACCGCTTATCGCGGGGTTGTTAACCGGAACGTTTGTTGTCGAAAAGATTTTTGCGGTACCAGGGATCGGCAAGTACTTCGTCGATGGCATTTTCAATCGAGATTATCCCGTTATTCTAGGAACGACAGTATTCTACAGTGCCATCTTGGTACTCATTATCTTCTTGATTGATCTGGCCTATATATTTATCGATCCACGAATCAAACTATCGAGCAGGGGGAGGTAGCCAATGGCGGTAGATCAATCAGTAAATGAGTTGTTTCGACCTAGAGCTCAAAAAGCAGATGGACAGATCGCCCAGATGCGACCGAGCCTGACTCATTTTCAACAAGTAGCGAGAAAGCTCGTTAGAAACAAGCTGGCCATGGTGGGTTTGACCCTGATTGTTATGCTGATAGCCATGGCGATCATTGGTCCACATCTCGTTCCGTATAGCTATTCCGATCAGAGTCTCTTGAATGCGAATCAGGAAATTTCGAGCGAGCATTGGTTCGGAACAGATGAGCTAGGGCGCGACATGTTTTCACGAACATGGTACGGAGCGCAGATTTCACTGATTATCGGAATATCGGCAGCGTTAATTGACTTGGTCATCGGAGTGACCGTCGGCGGTATTGCCGGATACATGGCCGGTCGAGGCAAAAAGGGAGACCGAATCGATACCATCATCATGCGATTGATCGAGGTCTTATACGGATTGCCATATCTGCTCGTGGTGATCATGCTGATGGTTGTCATGGAGCCTGGAATTGTTACCATTATCATCGCATTGTCCGCAACCGGTTGGGTAGGGATGGCTCGTCTCGTTCGGGGACAAATCCTGCAATTGAAAAACCAGGAGTTCATCATGGCAGCGCAAGTGCTGGGCGCCAAATTCCCTCGCATCTTGTTGCGCCACCTGATTCCGAATACCATTGGAGTCATTATCGTGAACTTGACGTTTACCATTCCGTCGGCGATATTTGCAGAATCTTTCCTCAGCTTTCTGGGATTGGGTGTGCAAGCGCCAATCGCTAGCTGGGGCACGATGACTAACGATGCACTCGGCGTCATTTTGACAGGGGATTGGTGGAGACTTTTCTTCCCGGCCTTGATGATTTCTTTGACGATGTTTGCCTTCAACGTTTTCGGTGATGGCTTGCAGGACGCATTGGACCCAAGAATTCGCGAGTAACCTCGCCACGAAGATAGGAGGATCAGACATGGCGGATCATTTGCTACAAGTAGAAAACCTCCGCGTACATTTCAAAACGTACGGTGGAGAGGTACAGGCTGTACGGGGAGTTACCTTTCATGTTGATCGTGGCGAGACGCTTGCGGTAGTGGGAGAGAGCGGTTGTGGAAAGAGCGTAACCGCCCAAGCGATCATGGGCTTGATCCCGAACCCGCCGGGAAGAATTGTGGATGGTCAGATTCGTTTTGACGGAAAAGTCATCACGGGGATGAGTAAGAAGGAATTGCTATCGGTTCGTGGAGCTGAGATCGGGATGGTCTTCCAGGACCCGATGACGGCACTGAATCCGACGATGAGGGTCGGCGCCCAAATCGTCGAGGGATTTGTTCGTACCCAGCAGGTCAGCAAAGAAGAGGCACGTAAAAAAGCAATGGAGATGCTGCGATTGGTTGGTATCCCCGATCCAGAAAAACGGGTGGATCAATACCCGCATGAGTTTTCCGGGGGAATGCGGCAACGTGTCGTTATCGCTATTGCGCTCGCCAATAATCCAAAGCTCGTCATTGCAGATGAACCGACGACAGCATTGGATGTAACGATACAAGCACAAATCTTGGACTTGCTCAAAGAATTACAGGAAAAGCAGCAGCTCTCCATTGTGATGATTACACATGATTTGGGTGTCGTAGCCGAAATCGCGCACCGGGCCGTGGTTATGTACGCAGGAATTGTGGTGGAAACAGGCAAGGTAGAGGATATTTTCGCAAATCCGAAGCATCCGTACACTTGGGGCTTGATGCGCTCTCTACCGCGGATCGATGGTGTGGAAAAGGAACGACTGGTACCGATTGAGGGAACACCGCCGGATTTATTCCACCCGCCAAAAGGGTGTCCGTTCGCTCCACGTTGTCAGTTTGCGATGGAAATATGCGAGCAGCAAATGCCGGACGCTTCCACATTCACCGAGGGTCACCAAGCTGCATGCTGGCTACATGATCCACGGGCACCGAAGCTGGAAGAACTGGTGGCAGTAGGGAGGCAGACGTAGATGAGCCAAGCGTTGGTTGAAGTTAAAAATCTAAAAAAGCATTTTGAGATCGGGAATGGGATTTCGCTAAAGGCAGTCGACGGCGTGACCTTCACGATTCATCGCGGTGAGACGCTCGGACTAGTAGGCGAGAGCGGCTGCGGTAAGTCGACATTGGGCAGAACGATGATTCGCCTCTATGAAAATACAGATGGAGAAGTTTTGTTCAAAGGCAAAAATGCACATCGCTTAAAAGGAAAAGAGGCAGAGCAGTTCCACCGCGACGTCCAAATGATTTTTCAAGACCCGCAAGCAAGTCTGAATCCGCGCATGACCGTCATGGACATTATTGCGGAGGGCCTGGATATTCACGGTTTGTCCCGTGGTGCAAGAGCGGATCGGGTCAAAGAATTGCTGGAGCTGGTTGGTTTGTCCAAGGAACATGCGAACCGATTCCCTCATGAATTCAGTGGAGGCCAAAGGCAGCGGATCGGGATTGCCCGAGCACTGGCGGTCGAGCCGGAATTTATCATCGCGGATGAACCGATTTCGGCACTTGATGTGTCAATTCAAGCGCAGGTCGTGAATCTATTGGAAGACTTGCAGCAGGACAGGGGTCTGACTTACTTGTTTATCGCCCACGATCTGTCCATGGTGAAGCATATTTCCACTCGAATCGGAGTGATGTACCTCGGCAAAATGGTAGAAATGGCAAACAGCTTCGAGCTGTACGCAAAGCCACTTCATCCATATACACAAGCGTTACTGTCCTCCATTCCGATTCCTGATCCGACAATCAAGCGGGAGCGCATCATCTTGCAGGGCGATTTGCCGAGTCCTGCCAACGCTCCAAGTGGTTGTGTTTTCCGAACAAGATGCCCAAAGGCCATGGAGCAATGCGCGGCACAGGTTCCTGAATGGCAGGAAGCCGCACCAAACCATTGGGTCGCTTGTCATCTCTATCAGTAGTTCGATTTTCTATCTTAATATATAGGGGGAAACAACGTGAAGAAATTAGCTGCTTTTGCCCTGTCGCTCTCGCTCGTCATTCCGGCTCTAGCTGGTTGCGGCGGTAGTGGCGAGTCAGCATCGACTGGAGGTACCACTGCCCCAGGCGCTGCTGCCAAACAAGAGGTTGTGTTCAATGCCAAGTCTGAGCCGCCAGATTTGAACCCACTCACGTCAACAGATACGACGTCCTTCTGGATCATGGATCACTTGGGGGAAGGTCTGTACACCAAGGATAAGGACGGCAATCCGATCTTGGGACAAGCCAAGGAAGTGAAGCTGTCAGATGACAAGCTAAAGTACACATTCATTTTGCGCGATGATGTGAAATGGACAAACGGCGAGCCAGTGACAGCCGAGGATTTTGCTTTCACGTATATGAAGCATCTTGATCCAGCAACTGCTTCGACTACGGCTTACCTCCTCTATTACATTAAAGGAGCAGAGGCATACAACAAGGGCACAGGAAAAGCAGAAGATGTAGGTATCAAGGCAGTGGATGCAAAAACGCTCGAAATCGAGCTGGTCGCACCTACCTCGTACTTTGACAAAATGCTCGCTACCCGTTACTGGCACCCAATCAACAAGAAGCAGGCAGAAGCGAATCCAAAATGGGCAGCAAATGCGGACAGCTACATCTCCAACGGTGCTTACAAGCTCGTTTCTTGGAAGCATGACTCTGAGCTAGTGGTAGAAAAGAACGAGCATTATTGGAACAAAGCGGACGTAAAAATGGAGAAGATCACCTGGAAAATGGTGAACGATGCCACGACTGCTTATCAGATGTACAAGAGTGGCGAGCTCGACTTCAACAAAGAGATGCCGTCTGACATCCTCGCGCAAGAAAAATCGAGCCCAGATTTTAAATCCGTTCCTTACTACGGTACGTACATGTACATGTTTAACGTAACGAAAGAACCGTTTACGAATAAAAAGGTTCGTAAAGCTTTCGCCATGTCGCTTGACCGTAAAGCGCTGTCCGAAATGGTAAGCCAAGGTGGAGAGACGCCAGCTTACTCCATGGTTCCGCGTGGAGCGATGCAGCCAAACGGAAAAGACTTCCGCGAAGAGGGTGGAGACTACTTCAAAGAAGATTACGAAGCGGCGAAGAAGCTGCTGGCTGAAGGTATGCAAGAAGAAGGCTGGTCCACACTGCCAGAAGTTACACTCATGTACAACACCGATGAAAGCCACAAGAAAATAGCGCAAGCGATCCAAGAAATGCTCAAGAAAAACTTGGGCGTAGAAGTGAAAATGACAAACCAAGAGTGGAAAGTATATCTGGATACAACCAAACAAAAGAACTATCAAATGGGCCGTATGGGCTGGGTAGGCCAAATCAATGATCCTTCATTTAACCTTGACTACTATTTGGGTGAAAGCCCTAACAACCGTACGGGTTGGGTGAACAAAGAGTATGATCAGTTGAATATGGCGGCAAAAGTTGAGCAAGACCCGAACAAGCGTATGGAATTGCTTCATCAGGCAGAAGCCGTTTTGATGGATGAAATGCCGTTCATGCCAGTCTACCACTACCAGCAAAACTATTTGGTGAAACCGAATCTGGAGGGTCTCACTTTCCCAGTCAACGCGTTCCCAAGCGCTCGCTGGGCAACGAAAAAATAGAAAAAAAGAGGAGCAATCTCCTCTTTTTTCTCTTTACATAATCCAACGAACATCCAGCAAAACAGGAAAGGATGATTTCTCGTGATTTTGGACTATCTGCAAGTGAAATCCGCGTATCAATTGAAGGTGGTACCGGAGCGTAGAGAGATTACCTTTTTAACGAAGCTGACAGGTATCGCGCAGTTGTGGCGCTGGAATGAAGAGTCCAACCGCTCGGAGCAAGTGACCTTTTTGCCTGATCGAGTAGTAGAAGTTACCCATTCCCCGTGTGGGACGAAAACGATTGTCGGTATGGACAACAAGGGAGACGAGCGGCAGCAATTCTTTTTGCTAACGGAAAATGGTGCAGTTGTGAAGCCGCTGACAGACGCTCCTGATTATTTTCACTATTTGGGTGGCTGGTCACCTTGTGGGCAAAAGATCGCGTGGTCCAGCAATCGTCGCAATCCGCGCAGCTTTGATATTTTTGTACAGGATGTCGAGAGTGGCGCGTATGAAGAAGTCTTCCGTTACGATGGGCGCACCGATCCAATCGGCTGGCTACCAGACGGGAGAGGACTCATTTTCAGCGTGCAGGAGACCAATATTGACAATTGCCTGTATTTGTTGAATCTGCAAACGAAGGAAGCACAAAAGCTCTCCATCTGCAGTAAACATGCGCGCTATCATTCCTTGGTACTGTCTAAAGACGGCCAAACGGGATATCTCGTAACCGACCGCGATGAAAATACGAAAGCGTTGTGCCGCTTTTCACTCCGTACAGGA
The DNA here is from genome assembly GCF_013284275.1 of Brevibacillus sp. HB2.2. Taxonomy (NCBI): domain Bacteria; kingdom Bacillati; phylum Bacillota; class Bacilli; order Caryophanales; family Paenibacillaceae; genus Brevibacillus; species Brevibacillus sp. HB2.2. The sequence goes on along the minus strand of NZ_JABSUV010000001.1, from coordinate 311,424 downwards.
GAGCTGGATAAACTGGTGCACGACCCGAAATGGGACATGGAGGCGACCCAATTATCCCCAGATGAGAAGTTTCTTGCCTTCACAATCAATGAAGGAGGCTACTCCATTCTTGCCCTCTATTCCTTGACAGAACAAAGCTGGAAGAGGGTAGAGGAAGCACCACGGGGCGTGATCTCTTCCTTGGCGTGGGTGACTGATGATCAGCTCGCCTATACATTGAAAAGTCCTACACTTCCAGGTGATATCTGGACGTACACCCTTTCGGAGCAAACCAGCAGGCGTGTGACAAACATTGGTCAATCCGATGCTCTGGAAGATAAACTCATCGAGCCGGAATTGTGCACGTTTCATTCGTTTGATGGCTTGGAAGTGCCGTATTTCCTTTATGCCAAAGAAACATCCGAACCTGCAGAGAAAAAACCAGTCGTCGTCTACGTCCATGGCGGGCCAGAGAGCCAAATTCGACCGGAGTATCATCCTGTTTTTCAATTTTTGGCGAACGAAGGCTTTACGGTGGTTGCACCGAATGTTCGCGGCAGCATGGGCTACGGTCGGGAATATGTCCAGCTTGATGATCGCCGCAAGCGGATGGATTCTGTAGCAGATTTGGCTTGGCTGGTCAAAGATTTAGGCAACCGCCCAAGCGTTGACCCGAATGCGATCGGCATCATGGGCCGCAGTTACGGAGGCTTCATGACACTGGCTGCGCTTACGCACTACCCTGACCTATGGGCCGCGGGTGTTGATATTGTGGGGATTTCCCACTTCAAAACCTTTTTGGAGAACACCGGGGAATGGAGAAGGAGATTGCGTGAGATGGAGTACGGGTTCCTCGGCGAAGACAATGACTTTTTTGAAGAAATTGCTCCTTTGAATCATTCGCAGAAGATCACGGCTCCGCTTCTTGTATTCCATGGGCGCAATGATACGCGTGTTCCTGTCAGTGAAGCAGAACAGCTCGTAGCAGACATGAGAGGCAGGGGGCAAGAAGTCGACTTGCACATCTTTGAGGATGAAGGTCACTTTACCGAAAAACTGGACAATCACATCACGTTGAATCAAAAGATTTCCCAGTTCTTTTTGGAGCAACTCGCATCCACCAATAAAATCGAGGAGTGATAAGCATGACGCAAGCAAAAAGAGGCATAACGGCTGAAGATTTGTATCAAATGCGGTACGCGAGTGATCCGCAGCTATCACCAGACGGAAAAACGCTTGCCTATGTAGAAAATCAAATCGATGAGTCCCACGCTTATCAAAATCACTTGTATTTACGAAAATTGGATGTAGATGATCCACTGCCCTTGACGTCTGGCTCCCGCGATACCTACCCGCGTTGGTCGCCTGATGGTTCAAAGATCAGCTTTGTCTCGAATCGATCAGGAAAACCACAGATTTGGCTGATCGATGCAAACGGAGGAGAGGCTAGGCAGCTCACGCGTTGCAAAAACGGCGTCAGCAATCCGACTTGGTCACCTGACGGCAAATATATTGTCTTCTCGTCGATCCTGGATGAGGGAGAAACGTTCGCAGACCTGGAAGGAGCTGAGGAGAAAGAAAAGGCCAAAGCCATTCATGTCGGGAGAATGAAATACAAATCCGATGATCTTGGTTTCATTTACGAGAAAAACAAACAGCTGGCTATTGTTCATGTAGAAACAGGCGAGGTTACTCCACTCAGCGATGGCCCGTACAATCATGCAATTGGCTCCTGGTCGCCGGATGGAAAATGGCTCGCCGTTACGGCGAATCGTTCAGAAGACCCTGATTTTCAGCACGGTGTTGACGTTTTTATCATTCCTTCTGAAGGGGGAGAATGGAAAAAGCTGACCAACAGCAAAGGGATTTTTGCCTATCCGACCTGGTCACCTGACGGTAAGAAGCTAGCATATATCGGAAGTGAATCGGACACGCATTTGTACGCAGCACAGAAGCGCATCTGGATATATGATTTTGAAAAGGGCGACTATTCTTGCATCACGGCGGATTGGGACGTTCAGGTTGGCGATTCCACCATCGGAGACATGCGCTCGCCAGGTCACCCGAATCCAGGTGCTGTGTGGACAGCAGACGGAAGAGGCATGTATTTCATCGCCAGCGAACGAGGAAATTCTGGCATTTATCACGTTACGCTGGACGGTCAAGTCACGACTGTTGTAACGGGGAATCGGAATATTTACGGCTTTTCGCTGCATGAAAACGAACAAACGGTAGTTGCTGCCATCAGTGATCCGTCTACGCCAGGGGACCTGTATCAAGTAAGTTTGAAGGACGGAGAAGAAAAACGTCTAACAGCGCTGAACGAAGAGCTATTTGCGGGCATGGAGCTCCCTGTTCCAGAAGAAATAGAGTTTGTCGCAAAGGATGGCTGGAAGCTGCACGGTTGGATGCTCAAGCCTGTCGGTTTTGAAAAAGGAAAAAAATACCCGATGGTTCTGCAAATTCATGGCGGACCTCACTCCATGTATGGAAATACGTTTTTCCACGAGTTCCAGCTGCTCGCTGCAAAAGGCTACGCCGTACTCTATACGAATCCGAGAGGGAGCTTTGGCTACGGAGAGCATTTTGTTCAGGCATGCTGCGGTGACTATGGAGGGAACGATTACCGCGATTTGATGACGGCCGTGCAATTTGCATGCGATCATTTCGATTTTGTCGATGAGGACCGATTGGGTGTCGCAGGCGGTAGCTACGGTGGCTTCATGACGAACTGGATCGTCGGTAAAACCAATCGATTCAAAGCGGGCGTAACCGATCGGAGTATTTGCAACTGGGTTAGCTTTTACGGTGTCAGTGATATCGGTTATTTCTTCACTGCGGAGGAGATTCAGGCAAATCCATTCACGAATCCGGAAAAAATGTGGCAGCATTCTCCGATCCGCTTGGTGGAGAACATCGAGACGCCTCTGCTGATCATGCACGGCGAACATGACTACCGGTGCCCAATCGAACAGGCCGAGCAGCTCTATGTAACATTGAAGCATCAAGGCAAGGCTCCGGTATCGTTTGTTCGTTTCCCGGGTGCCAGTCATGAGCTTTCCCGCAGTGGTGATCCCGAGCAACGCGTGTTAAGACTGCAATATACGACAGATTGGTTTGACAGCTATTTGGTTGCACACCAAAAAGAGAAAGTCGAAAAGCCATGAAATGCCAATAGGAGGTGCCCGTTTGTGAACAAAGAACAAGTGATAAGTATCGTGCAAGAAAATTTGCCGCATGCAATCGAGAAGCTGAAGCATTATTTGCGTTTTCCTACCGTATCCGCACAGCATCAGGCCATCCCAGAGACGGTTGAATACGTGGTCAAAATGATTCATGAGGTTGGCGGTGAGACAAAGGTACTCGACAATCTTGGCGGCAATCCAGTCGTGTATGCGTTTTTTGCAGCAGGCAGTGAGGGAGACGCCAGCAAAACCCTCCTCTTTTACGATCACTACGATGTTCAACCACCAGAACCGTTTCATGAGTGGAACACGGAGCCGTTCGACCCGACGATCATCGATGGAAAGCTGTATGCGCGTGGTGCTGCCGATAATAAAGGTGACCTCGTTGCGCGTCTGACGGCGATTCAGATTTTGCAGCAGCAGGCAGGCGGTTTGCCTTGCAACATCAAGTTCCTGATCGAAGGAGAAGAAGAGATCGGCAGCCCGAATCTGGAGCCATATCTCCAAGCGTACAAGGAGCTTTTCCAGGCGGATGCCTGCATTTGGGAATTTGGTGGAAAAGACGAAAATGAGCGAATCAGCATGGTTGCCGGGATCAAAGGAATGGCGTACCTAGAGCTGACCTGCGTTGGGGCAGAGATCGACATGCACTCCTCTGTCGGTGCGTATGTAGACAATGCAGCATGGCGCCTCGTACAGGCATTGGCGACGATGAAAAATCAGCAAAACGAGATTTTGGTCGAAGGCTTCTTCGAAGGGATCGAGGAACCGACAGCGGATGAAAAGAAAGTCGTTTCCGAATTGCCGTTCAGTGAAGAGGCGACAGCAGCGCTATACGGTTTGAAACGCCCACTCATTACCAAAGCAAACCATGTGGACCCACGCGAAGCCATGGTTTTTCACCCGACCATGACCATTTGCGGTCTGGATAGCGGCTATACAGGAGAGGGCGCGAAGACAGTACTGCCGAAAAGCGCGAAGGCCAAGCTGGATTGCCGCCTTGTCCCAGGGCAAGATCCACAGCACATCATGAATTGCATCGAGCATCATTTGGAGAAGCATGGTTTTACGGATATTACCGTCACCATGATCAACGGACAAAAAGCGTATCGCTCCGATTTCCATCATCCATTTGTTGCTCACGTACTGGATACGGCTCGCGTCATTTACGATCATGAGCCAGTGCTTTCGCCAAACGCCGCAGGCACAGGTCCGATGTATATTTTCGGTGAACAGCTGAAGCTTCCGGTTGTCAGTACAGGGGTAGGTTGGGTTGGCTGCAAAGTACATGCGCCGAACGAATCCATCCGTTTGAAGGACTTCGAGGAAGGAATTGCCCATATGGTTGTCATGCTCTCTGGATTTGCCAAAGCGCTGTCTAAGTAGCAACCAAATAGCGAAAAGGGGACCTTTCTTGTAAAAAGGTCTCCTTTTCAATTTGGCCCCCCTTGTAGCACTTCCAGAGTGGACTTTGCTTTTGTAAACCATGTACAATCGTAAAGGAAAGTGTACATATATCTACAGGAGGCGAAATGCGTGAACAGCGATACACATCCATTCGAAATCGCAACCTTTGCAGGCGGATGCTTTTGGTGCATGGTCAGTCCGTTTGACAAGATGCCAGGCATTCAAAAAGTCGTCTCCGGCTATACAGGCGGTCATGTCGAAAACCCAACCTATGAAGAGGTATGCTCTGATACGACGGGACACTATGAAGCGGTCCAAATCACCTATGATCCGTCGCTCATCTCCTACGAGGAATTGCTGCAAATGTTTTGGAGACAAATCGATCCGACTGACGCTGGTGGTCAATTCGGTGACCGGGGTCAATCGTATGCGCCAGCGATCTTCTATCATAATGAAGACCAAGAAAGGCTTGCGCAAAAATCCAAGCAAGAGTTAGATGCAAGTGGTCGTTTCCAAAAGCCCATTGCAACGCTAATTTTGCCAGCTAAGCCGTTCTATGCGGCGGAGGATTATCACCAGGAGTACTATAAGAAAAATCCGGTCCGCTACCAATACTATCGGGCGGCATCAGGCAGAGCGAAATTCACCAAGGAAGCATGGCGCGACCGTGCGAAGCAGGAAGAATTGAAAAAAATCTTGACCCCGCTTCAGTACGAGGTGACGCAAAATAACGGGACAGAACGTCCGTTTACGAATGAATTCTGGGACCACAAGGAAGAGGGCATCTACGTAGACATCGTCTCCAACGAGCCTTTGTTCAGTTCCTTGGACAAGTTCGATTCCGGCTGCGGGTGGCCATCCTTTACCAAGCCCATGCAAGAGGAAAACGTAACCGAACATGTGGATTTGACACATAATATGATTCGGACAGAGGTTCGCAGCAAAGAGGCAGATTCTCATCTCGGCCACGTTTTCGAGGACGGTCCTGGAGAAAATGGATTGCGCTACTGCATCAATTCAGCAGCATTGCGCTTCATTCCGAAGGATCGCTTGGAGGAAGAAGGCTTCGGGGAGTTTAAGCGATTATTCGAAAAAGAATAGAGTGTGGACCGCCACTCTCTGGGAAACTTGGGAGAAGGGCGGTCTTTTTGCTACACATACAACGAGGGAAACATACGAGCATGCAGGGAGGGTCCAATGTATACACAGACATCCTTACACAGACGAATTGGACTGTTACTCGCAGCAATCATGGTCTTAGCAGGCTGTTCTTTCGGTCAGGAGCCGCCGCACAACAATCAAATCGCACCGACTCCCCAAAACGTTGCCGAGGGTGGGACGTTAATCATTGTACGTATGTCGGATGCCACAAATCTCGATCCTCATTTTATCTTGACGATCAATGAGGCGAGTGTTATCCAAGGAAAAGTGTATGAAGGGCTCGTCAAACGAGATCGGAACATGAACATTCAGCCACAGCTAGCAACGGTATGGAAGCAAATCGACGATCTTACTTGGGAGTTTACTCTCCGACAAGGCGTTGTTTTTCACGATGGGACTCCCTTTCAAGCACAGGCGGTTAAGAAAACATTTGATCGTGTATTAGATCCGGCCGTGGCTTCTCCTCGAGCAGCCATGTTCGACAAAATAAAGCAGGTAAGAGTCATCAATCCGTACAAAGTGCAAATCATTCTTCACAAACCATTTGCACCATTGCTCTCTATTTTGGCTAATCACGAGGGGAGCATCATCAGCCCTACAGCAATCGATAAATACGGGCGGGAATTATCGCAGCATCCGGTTGGTACTGGCCCTTATCGGTTTCAATCATGGGAGCATGGCAGTCAAATCACGTTGAGCAAAAATCAGTTCTACTGGGGCGAAGCTGCTACGCTTGATCATGTCGTCTTCAAGGTTGTTCCGGATGATGCGGCTCGCATCGCGATGGTGGAGAATGGTGAAGCACATATTGCAGAGTCTATCCCTGTCATGGAGCTGGATCGAATTCAAGCATCGAACCAGATGCGTGTGTACCGCAGCGATGCACTCGGGACGGAGTTTATCGGATTTAATGTAGCACGTCCACCATTGAATGATATCCGTGTGAGGAAGGCCATCAGTATGGCGATCGAGACGGGAGCGATCATTAAAGGGGTGTATAACAATGTGGGAACAAAGGCGAATTCACCGATTGGCCCGCAAGTGTTCGGTTACAGTCCAACAGTGAAAAGCTACCCGTACGACATCAACCAAGCGCGTCGGTTGCTCGCAGAGGCGGGCTATCCAGATGGTTTTCCCATTCACATGATTACCTACAACAGACGGGATCGAATCTTGGTTGCCCAAGTGATACGGTCGCAATTAAAAGGAATCGGCGTCGACGCGGAGCTAAAAGTCGTCAGCTACGATGACTTTGTTCGAACCATCGAGCAAACGAAGGAGCATGAGATTTTTGTCAGTGGCTGGGGAAATGCAACCGGGGATGCTGACTATAATCAGTACAATTTGTTTCATACATCAGGTGGCGGGGCGGGCAACAGTTTTCAATACCGCAATCCCGAGCTGGATCGTCTCATCGAGGCTGGCCGTGTCGAAACTGATCCTGGAAAAAGACTCGCCATCTACGCAAAAGCACAAGAAGTGGAGCTGCAAGATGCTTTGGTTGTTCCGATTCGCAATCTGGAGAATTTGGCTGTGATTAGTAACCATATTCAGGGCTTCTCCATCAGTCCAGCGGGTTACTTGAATCTCGATCAGGTCGTGATTTCTCAATAAAACATGTAACGAAAAGCCCATCAATTATGTCATAATAGGTACGTACTTTTTTACCTACATAATTGGATCCGCTCCAAAACGAAAGGAACGTTACAATGAGAAGTTTTCGACACCGACTTTTGCATCCGCTTGTACTCGTAACGGCATTGACATTTGTGTTGTCTGGATGTAATAGTACAGCTGCTCCACAAGAACCACAGACACCACCATCCACGGAGTCGCCAACTCCTCCAAAGAAAGAAGCAGAGAAGCCAAAGGAGGAGACCACACCTCCATCTGCTGAAACACCAAAGCAAGAACAACCGGAGCAACCCCAGAAAGCGAAGCCAACCGAAACGAAGCCAGCAGAAAAGCCGTCAGCTGGTCAGCCGCCTGAGCTGTCGTTTCCGGACATAGAGGTTGTGGGTGAGCCAGAGAGTGTTGCTGTACTGGTGAACAAACAACGCAAGCTTCCAGAGAACTATCAGCCAAATGATTTAGTGTTTCCAAATGTTCCTTACTTGCTCCCGGAAAAGAGCGAGAAACGCAAAATGCGCAAAGAAGCGGCGGGTGCGCTTGAGCAGTTATTTGCGGCAGCCCAGGCTGACGGTGTCCAGTTGGCTGGCGTATCTGCCTATCGCTCCCACGCCTACCAGAAAGCGCTGTTTAATCGCTATGTAAAAAAAGACGGCGTGGAGAAAGCACGGACTTACAGTGCCGTTCCTGGGACGAGTGAGCACGAGACGGGACTCGCGATTGACGTCTCTGGTAAGGATGGCAAATGTGCGGCAACGAGCTGCTTTGCCGGAACCAAGGAAGCGAAGTGGCTGGATGAAAACGTCGAGAAGTTTGGATTTATCATTCGCTACCCAGAGGGAAAAGACGCGATTACGGGCTATATTTATGAGCCGTGGCATTTGCGTTATGTAGGTGGCGAGATCGCGCAAGAAATCAGAGAAAAAGGAATTACGCTCGAAGAATATTCAGGTGCCGTACCTGTTTCCACACCATCGAATTAAAGAAGCAACGCCGATCTCGTACCGAAGAGAATCGGCGTTTTTGCTATGTAGTTATGCTATAATGTTCTCGGGTGAAGATAATGGTCGAAAAATCAATCAGAGAACGTATTATTGAAACATCCATGCGCTTGTTTGAAGCAAATGGCTACCACAAAGTGACTGTGGATCAAATTGTGAAAGAAAGCGGCACGTCAAAGGGAGGATTTTATCACAACTTCAAATCAAAAGATGAACTCCTCTACATCATTCATGATCAATTTATTACGTATGTGCTGGAAAAAGCGGAGGAAGCTTACGAGAAGTGGGATACCCCAACAGAACGTCTGCAAGCCATCGTAAAATCCTTCGTCATGATGATTGATCTCTACCGCTCGCAGGTTACGATTTTTTATCAGGAAAGCTTGTTTTTAGCTCCAGAGTACTACACAGATATTGAAACGAAACGGGATCGCTATAAACAAATCATGTTCACCGTCATTTCGGACGGGATCGAATCAGGAGAGTTCCGCCCGGAGCTGCCAGTGCCGATTGTGTCCATGGCTATTTTTGGCATGGTGAACTGGATTTACAAATGGTATCAAAAGTCAGGGACGTACTCGATCGAGCAAATCGCGGATATTTATGCAGATATGGTTCTTCATTCTGTTTTGAAATCAGAATCAATGGAAAACCCGGCCTTTCAACGTTTTTTCCTGCAATCTCAAGAAAATCCCTTCCATCCATAATAGGGGTGCTAACAAGGATCATGCGGCTACACTCGAGCTTTTCGATAGGAGACAGGGGCATAGTCGCTTGATGGTCCCTTATAAAATCCTTCGATCAGACCAACTAGTTGGTCTGTACTAGTATTCTGACATTTGCTATAATATCGACAAGACCAACTGGTCGGTCTTTCGCAATCATCATAGTCGGTTCGTGAGGTTGTTCCAGTCAGATTCGGAATAGGGGAGGAATAGTCGTGCTTACCATTTACGAATTACGAGAACTTGTGAAGCTATTAGAGCAGACAGACATAGAATCTTTTGAGGTAAATGAAGAAGATTCTTCGTTGCGTATCAAACGAAGAAATGGGAATCCAGTCACAGTTGTGCATCAGCCCCCCGTACAAACCAAAAGTGCGCCAATCGTGACGGCGGCACCCGCTGTCCTTTTGCCTAAAAAAGAAGCGATTGAGCGCCCGGTCATAACAAGCCCAGTGGAAACACCTCAGAAATCGGCAGAAGTGACAGAAAACTTGTACAAAATCACTTCACCTATGGTCGGAACCTTTTATGCTGCACCTGCCGTTGACGCCGCACCATACGTATCCGTAAATGATCGAGTAGAGCCAACGACTATTGTCTGTATTGTCGAAGCCATGAAGCTGTTTAACGAGATTGAAGCAGAAGTAAAAGGAGAGATTGTCCAAGTCTTGGTGGAAAACGGTCAGTTGGTCGAGCATGGACAGCCGTTGTTCCTGGTGAAGCAAGCGTAATGGTGCAGCTTTTAAGGGGAGGACTAGAAGAGTGAGCAAACATACATGGTTCAAGGAATTCACCGTTCCCACGTACGACCAATGGCGGGAAGCAGCAGAGAAATCGCTAAAGGGCGCATCTTTTGATGCAAAGCTACTGACTAAGTCGCATGAGGGAATTGTTCGCCAGCCCATCTATCGGTACGAAGATGTCAAAACATTGCCGCATCTGGAAGCGCTGCCAGGAGAGGCGCCTTTTCATAGAGGAAATCAGCAGCCTGGCGAGCATAAGGAACACAAATGGCAGGTCTGTCAAGAAATCAGCGCAACGAGTGCCAAAACATTTAATCAGGCAGCCGCAGACGACTTAGCGCGCGGACAAACGATGCTGCATCTGATAGTGGATCAAGCGACTTTGGCTGGACTTGATCCTGACGAAGCATTGCCAGATACGATTGGTCACAAAGGCGTATCTGTTTTTTGCCGGGAGGATTTCGAGCAGGCATTTCAAGGGGTGAAGCTTTCAGAGGTTCCTCTTTACATGAACACAGGGGCGCTTGGCTTGCCGGTTTTATCGCTCATTTTGGCACATGTTGAAGCGACAGGCCAACAAGTTTCTGAACTTCGCGGATGCATCGGGCAAGACCCTGTAGCCGTTCTGCTCACAGAGGGCAAGCTCCCTTGTTCCTTGCAGACAGCTTATAACACGATGGCAAGCGTAACGAAATGGGCAAAAGATCAAGCGCCCGCGCTGAAAACGATCTTGGTTCAAAGCAATCCTTATCAGGACGGCGGCGGAAACGCAGTAACCGAACTGGCTTTTTCACTGGCCACAGGGGTGGACTATTTGCAAGCGATGCTTGAGCGAGGGCTATCCATAGAGGATAGCGCAGCACGGATGCAGTTCTCATATTCGATCGGCTCAGACGTCTTCATGGAAATCGCGAAGCTGCGTGCGGCAAGAATGCTCTGGTCAAACATCGTGGCGGCCTACGGCGGATCAACGGAAGCGCAAAAGATGACAATTCACGCCAGAACCTCTGCTTGGACGAAGACGATTTACGATCCGTATGTCAACATGCTGCGTTCCACGACAGAAGCGTTCTCAGCCGTTATTGGCGGAGCAGACAGTCTGCATGTATCCGCATTTGACGAAGCGATCCGCCCAGCCAATGAGTTTTCGAGAAGGATCGCCAGAAACACGCAAATCATTTTGCAGGAAGAAGCGCATCTGGCAAAAGTGATCGACCCTGCGGGAGGTTCTTGGTACGTAGAATGGCTCACAGACGCATTAGCGAAAAAGGCATGGGAGCTGTTCCAGCAGGTAGAAGCGCAGGGTGGTATGCTGAGCGCGTTAGAAGCAGGCTTCCCACAAGGCTTGATCGCTCAGAGCGCGGATCAAAAAGCAGCGAGCATCGATACGCGTAAAAAGCGTTTGGTTGGAACCAACATGTATGCCAATACAGCTGAGCAGCCACTGAAGGCCGAGAGTCATCTGAGCATGCACGAAGAACGAGCGGAGGAAGCAAGATCCCATCGGCTGAAACAGAATGCGACTCTCGTCTCCGCAGCGCTCGATGGGTTGGGGGAACCTAACGATGAGCTCGTGGCACATGCAGTAAAAGCAGTGCTTCATGGAGCGACTGTGGGCGATATCGCCAAAGCCATGAGACGTGAAGATTCCGTGGAGACAATCATTCAGCCACTTCGTATTCACCGGGCATCCGAACGCTTTGAAGCCTTGCGGATGCAGGCAGATGATTTCTTGAAAACAACAGGCAAAAGACCGACCGTGTTCTTGGCGACGATGGGTCCTGTGTCAAAGCATAAGGCCCGGGCAGACTTCGCAGCGGAGTTTTTTGCGGTTGGCGGCTTTGACGTTTTGCGCGAGCAAGCATTCTCTACCACTGTAGAGGCGGCTGAGGCTGCGGTGGCATCAGGTGCGATGGTCACGGTCATTTGCTCGGACGATGCGAGTTATCCGGAGCAGGTTCCACCATTGGCTTATGCAATCAAGCAACGTGTACCTCAGATGACGGTTCTGGTGGCTGGCTTGCCAGAGGCGGAGCAGCTGGCTGCCTTCAAGGCGGCCGGTGTAGATGATTGCATCCACATGCGTTCCAATTGCTACGAGATGCTGCGAGAACTTCAGGAGCGGATAGGAGTGGGCTCATGATGAAGCGACCTGATTTTTCACAAATGGCTTATCAGTCCAAACGTGATGTGTCTGATTTGTTTCCCCAACTGGGTGCGAATCCACAAGGAATGGAGCAAATGTGGCAGACGCTAGAGCAGATCCCTGTAAAACCACTGTACACAATGGCAGATGTGGAGGGAATGGATCACCTCGGCTACATGCCTGGTTTGCCACCATATACACGCGGACCGTATCCGACGATGTACGTGACTCAACCATGGACGGTTCGTCAATATGCCGGCTTTTCTACAGCGGAAGAGAGCAACGCTTTTTACCGACGGAATTTGGCAGCGGGACAGAAAGGGCTATCGATTGCCTTCGACCTCGCGACGCATCGCGGCTATGACTCCGATCATCCCCGAGTAGTCGGTGATGTCGGGAAAGCAGGCGTGGCAGTTGACTCCATTCTCGATATGAAAATCTTGTTTGACGGCATCCCCCTCGATAAAATGTCCGTCTCCATGACGATGAACGGAGCGGTTTTGCCGATTATGGCGTTCTATATCGTGGCAGCAGAAGAGCAAGGGGTATCGCAGGCGGAGCTTACCGGAACGATCCAAAATGACATTTTGAAGGAATATATGGTTCGGAATACTTATATTTATCCGCCAGAAGCGTCGATGAAGATTATTTCCGATATTTTTGCTTACACCTCCAAGCACATGCCTAAATTTAACAGCATCAGTATTTCAGGCTACCACCTGCAGGAAGCGGGTGCGACTGCGGATATTGAGTTGGCCTACACGCTGGCAGATGGCTTGGAATACGTTCGTACTGGTCTTGCAGCAGGTATCGACATCGATGCGTTTGCGCCACGGCTGTCATTTTTCTGGGCGATTGGCATGAACTACTTCATGGAAGTGGCCAAAATGCGTGCAGGCCGATTGATTTGGGCCAATCTGATCAAACAGTTCCATCCGAAAAACGAAAAGTCGATGGCACTGCGGACACACTCACAAACGTCCGGGTGGAGTTTGACGGAGCAGGACCCGTATAACAACGTAGTGCGGACGTGCATCGAAGCCATGGCCGCTGCTCTGGGTCATACCCAATCTCTGCATACGAACGCACTGGATGAAGCAATTGCGTTACCGACTGATTTTTCGGCTCGAATAGCGCGGAATACGCAGTTGTTTTTGCAGGACGAAACCGAGATAACCAAGGTCGTCGATCCGTGGGCAGGCTCCTACTACGTGGAGTCCTTGACGGCGCAGCTCGTGGAAAAGGCGTGGGCGCATATCGAGGAGATCGAAGCACTTGGCGGTATGGCAAAAGCAATTGAGACCGGATTGCCGAAAATGAAAATCGAGGAAGCGGCTGCACGCCGTCAGGCACATATTGATTCAGCGAAGGAAGCCATTATTGGCGTGAACAAATACCGTCTGGACAAAGAAGACCCGCTGGAAATTCTCGAAGTTGACAACACAGCGGTTCGGGAAGCGCAAATCAGACGTTTGCAGGAGCTGCGCAGTAACCGGGATGAGGCGAGAGTGCAAGCAACTCTACAGGCCATTACGGAATGCGCGAAAACGGGCGAAGGCAATCTGTTGGAGCTGGCTATTGAAGCGGCACGAGCAAGAGCTTCTTTGGGCGAAATATCGGATGCCTATGAAAAGGTCGTGGGTAGACACAAGGCGGTCATTCGTTCCATTAGCGGCGTCTACAGTTCCGAATACGCTGATGCTGATGAGGTAGCGGCCGTGCGCAAGATGGCAGATGAATTCGAGCAGTGGGAAGGCAGACGTCCCCGTATTATGATCGCGAAAATGGGTCAAGACGGACATGACAGGGGCGCGAAAGTGATTGCCACCGCTTTTGCCGATTTGGGCTTTGATGTCGACATCGGTCCGTTGTTCCAAACACCTGAGGAAACAGCGAAGCAGGCGATAGAAAATGACGTACACGTGATCGGCTTCAGCTCGCTTGCGGCAGGTCATAAAACATTGCTACCACAACTGGTGGAAGAGCTCAAAAAGCTGGGACGCGAAGATATTGTCGTCGTCATAGGTGGTGTGATACCGGCGCAGGATTACGCCTTTTTGCGAGAGCATGGTGCCGCAGCTATCTTTGGGCCAGGAACAGTCATTCCTGTAGCAGCCCAGCACGTTCTGCAAGAGATCGTGTATCGCCTGGAGGCTGCTGGACAATGACTGGGGGCAGGGCAGACAAGAATTTCTTGAACGTTTCCTCCAAGGCACGTCTCCCACGGTTATCAGTGGATCAATACGTCACAGGCGTACGAGAGAACAACCGAACGGTTTTGGCGCAGGCAATCACGTTGGTCGAGAGCAATGCTCCTGCTCATATGGATATGGCCCAAGAGGTGATCAAGCAACTACTTCCTCATACAGGTCAATCCATACGCATAGGGATATCCGGTGTGCCAGGTGCGGGAAAGAGCACGTTCATTGAAGCATTTGGCAGTATGCTTTGTGAAAAAGGTCATCGTGTCGCTGTTTTGGCCGTTGATCCGAGCAGTACGGTTACTCGTGGGAGCATTCTCGGCGACAAGACGCGGATGGAGCTCTTGTCACGCAATTCACAGGCGTTCATCAGACCTTCTGCCACGGGCGGCACCCTAGGCGGAGTCAATCGGAAAACGCGGGAAACGATGCTAATCTGTGAAGCAGCAGGCTATGATGTGATTTTGGTCGAGACCGTCGGGGTCGGACAGAGCGAGACGACAGTCAGATCTATGGTCGATTTCTTTCTACTCCTGATGCTGACAGGGGCTGGCGATGAACTGCAAGGAATTAAAAAAGGCATTATGGAAATTGCAGATGCGCTTCTGATCAATAAAGCCGATGGGGAAAACCGGACGCGTGCCTTGATCGCCAAAGGTGAATACAACCGTGTTCTGCATTACTTGCAGCCGGCAACCACTGGCTGGGAAACGAAAGCATACATGTGTTCTTCGCTGACAGGGGAAGGCATTGAAGATATTTGGGAGGTCATCGGTCAATTTCGTGAAAGCACCATCCAATCAGGCGGGTTTGAGGCAAGACGTAAAGCGCAGCTACTCGATTGGATGCACAGTATGGCTCAGGACTACCTGCGTGCGACCTTTTTCGGCAACCAGCAAGTAGCCGAGCTGCTTCCCTTGATTGAAGGAGCCGTTGCGAGTGGCGAGATTTCACCGACGAGCGCCGTACAGCAATTAGTGGCGATCTATGAGAATGCGATCATGAAAAAGGAATAGAGAGATGGTGGCCCTTATGAGTAGCAATATGTACGAAAAAATTGATGAATTGATGGAACGCAAATATAAAATCCAGCTTGGCGGCGGAGATGCTCGCATCGATGCCCAGCATAACCGCGGCAAGTTGACCGCGCGTGAGCGAATCGAGCTCCTGCTTGACCCAGACACCTTTATGGAGCTGAACCCGTTTGTTGAGCACCGTGCTACGCATTTTGGTCTCGACCAGATGGAGGCACCAGGCGAAGGTGTCGTAACGGGCTACGGAAAAATCAACGGTCGGCCTGTCTATTTGTTCGCGCAGGATTTCACGGTGTTTGGCGGTGCTCTGGGTGAGATGCACGCAATGAAAATCGCCAAGGTGATGGATTTGGCCGCGAAAAACGGCGCTCCCTTTATCGGTCTGAACGATTCTGGCGGCGCACGTATTCAAGAAGGGGTAAGCTCACTGGATGGCTATGGCACGATTTTTTACCGTAATGCCATTTACTCCGGTGTGATTCCGCAAATCTCTGTCATCCTCGGTCCGTGTGCGGGAGGAGCCGTTTACTCTCCGGCGATTACGGATTTCGTGTTCATGGTAGAGAAGACGAGCCAAATGTTTATCACAGGTCCAAAAGTGATCGAGACCGTTACAGGTGAAAAAATATCCGCGGAGGACCTAGGCGGAGCCAAAGTCCATTCGACGGTGAGCGGCAATGCCCATTTTACAGGAGAAACCGAACAGGAAGTATTGAAAGGGGTACGCAGGCTGCTCAGCTTCCTGCCACAAAACAATCGTGATCGCGCACCAGTGATAGAAGCAGAGGAAAATAATGGTTGGCAAGAGGAGCTCTTGGAGCTGGTACCTGCAGAAAGCACGAAAGTATACGATGTGCGCAAGGTCATCGAAAAAATCGTGGATCACGGTGATTTCATGGAAGTACAGCCGAACTTTGCCCGCAATATCGTGATCGGTCTGGCGCGTATCGATGGACACAGTGTCGGCATTATCGCCAACCAGCCGAAGGTCATGGCAGGCGGACTGGACATTCATTCATCGGATAAGCTGGCTCGTTTCATCCGTTTTTGTGACTGCTTCAACATTCCGCTCTTGACCTTTGAAGATGTCTCTGGCTTTTTCCCGGGAATCAATCAGGAGCATGGAGGGATTATCCGTCACGGGGCGAAAATCTTGTATGCATACTCAGAAGCAACGGTTCCCAAAATCACCGTGATTCTGCGCAAAGCTTATGGAGGCGCTTATGTGGCGCTCAACTCCAAATCCATTGGAGCAGATGTTGTGTATGCATGGCCGAATGCAGAGATTGCTGTCATGGGTCCCGAGGGGGCAGCTAACGTCATTTTTGCAAAGGAAATCGAACAAAGTGAGGACCCGGCTGCGACTCGCGCAGAGAAAATTGCCCTCTACAGAGAGAAGTTCGCCAATCCATATGTCGCGGCTAGTCTCGGCATGGTGGATGATGTCATCGACCCGCGTGAAACCCGTCAAAAGGTCGCGCAAGCCTTGGAAATGCTCAGAAACAAGCAGGAAGATCGTCCGTACAAAAAGCACGGGAACATCCCACTTTAGAAAGGAGCTCTGATCGTGCTATGAAGCTGCATGAACTGCGTGAATTCATCAAGCTGGTGAATCAGTCTTCCATTGAGGAGCTGGAATGGGAGAAGGGTAAGACACGAATCGTGATCAAGAAAAGTGCACCAATCGAAGGCGTGGCTGTCCATGCGCCTGTACAGGTGGGCGAAGTGGAGCATGGTTATCAGGAGGCAGCCGCTACTGCTGAGTCAGTTGATGTCGTTGCTGAGGCTGAGGCACCTAAGGAAGTGACACACCAAGTCATGTCTTTGGGAGTAGGACTGTTCTATGCGGAAGTGACAGTAGGGCAGACTGTTCAAGCTGGCGAAAAGGTTGGACGCTGCACGGCTGATGCTCTTCAGCTATCTGCGGATATTACGACGCCTGTTAGCGGCATCATCACGGAAATTCTCGTCGCGGATGGTCAGTTTGTCGATTACGGAAAAGCTTTGCTCGTTGTCAAAACTCAGTAGGAAGGAGTGCGCACATGTTTACGAAAGTATTGATTGCCAATCGTGGAGAAATCGCTGTCCGCGTTATCCGCGCTTGTCAGGAACTAGGGATACGTACAGTCGCTGTCTTTTCTGAGGCGGATCGGGAAGCATTGCACGTAGAATTGGCGGATGAAGCGTATTGTATCGGACCTACGGCGTCCAAGGACAGTTATTTGAACATGGCACGGATTATGACAGTCGCACTTTACACAAAGGCAGACGCTATCCATCCGGGCTATGGCTTCTTGGCGGAAAACGCTTCGTTTGCCCAGCTTTGCCAGGATTGCTCGATAACCTTTATCGGTCCCGATCCCGAAGCGATCACCAAAATGGGGGATAAATCCGTAGCAAAAGCAACGATGAGTCAAGCGAATGTTCCACTAGTTCCGGGAACAGACGGTTTGATTGATGACATCGATGAGGCATTGCAGGTGGCGGAGAAAATCGGCTATCCTGTCATTGTAAAAGCAACGGCTGGCGGCGGCGGCAGAGGAATGCGTGTCGCTTTTGACGCCGATGAGTTGTCCAAGGCGATTCGTCAGGCCCAGAAAGAAGCGGAGACGGCATTCGGCAACGCTGGCGTGTACTTGGAAAAATATGTAGAAGAGCCGCGGCATGTGGAGATTCAAATCATGGGGGATAAGCATGGCAACGCCGTGTACTTGGGAGAGCGGGATTGCTCCATTCAGCGTCGTCATCAAAAGCTGGTAGAAGAAGCGCCATCTCCGGCGCTGGACCAAACGCTGCGCGAGCAAATGGGGCAAGCTGCGGTGGCGGCAGCCAAGGCGGTTTCGTACCACGGAGCGGGTACTGTTGAATTTTTGCTAGACAAGCACGGCCAATTTTACTTCATGGAAATGAATACGCGGATTCAGGTAGAACATCCCGTAACAGAGATGATTACAGGGATTGACTTGATCAAAGAACAAATATCTGTGGCAGTAGGCAATCCGTTATCCTTCTCACAAGAAGACGTGAAAATCAACGGATGGGCAATCGAGTGCCGAATCAACGCGGAGAATCCTGCGAAAAACTTTATGCCATCACCAGGGAAGGTCGTCAACTACTTGCCGCCAGGGGGTTACGGTGTGCGCGTGGACAGTGCGGTTTATCCTGGCTACGAAATCTCTCCTTTCTATGATTCAATGGTCGCCAAGCTGATCGTTTGGGGAACAGATCGCAACGAAGCATTGGCTCGTATGAAGCGGGCGCTAGGTGAGTTTGTCATCGAAGGCGTACATACGACGGTTCCCTTCCATGAGAAGCTACTGGAGCACCCTGACTTTGTCGCAGGGAATTTCGCTACGAATTTTCTGGAAAAAAATACGCTGGATTTGTAACGAGCATGAAAGAACTGTAACAGAGAGGGATTTCTGTCACAGTTCTTTTTTCATTTATAGCAGTATTCATTTATACTACTAAAAAGAAAGGAGGTAACACCTTGATTGATGAGCTTCGAAAAATCGGATTGTCAGACCTGGAAGCCAGATGTTATTTGGTGCTTCACGAGGAACCGAAAATATCTGGATATGAAGTGGCCAAGAAAGTTTCCGTCTCGCGGACGAATGTATACGCAGCCCTTCGAGCATTGACGGAAAAGGGCATGTGCCGCATGATCGAATCGGAGCCTGTTCTCTATGATGCGGTACCGATCGAGCAGCTGATTCGTTTGTTACAATCGGAATTTGATCAAACAACCCGTGTCCTTCAAGAACAGTTGAAATCTACCCCCCGAACGTCTCCTTCCTTTTATAATTGGCAAGGTGACAAAGCGATTGAAACAGCCATAAAACGAATCATCTCAAATGCAAACAAAAGCATTGTTGTCGATATTTGGTCCGAAGATGTTCATTGGGTAGAGGAACCATTGGTAGAAGCAGAAAAACAAGGGGTTGCTGTCACGCTCATATCCATTGGTGAATGCCATGCAAAGCTAAAAAATGTTGTCGTACATAAAAGGAGTGCGGAATGGCATCAAGTGCAATCCAGAAAGTTCTCTATTCTTTGCGATGCGCATTCGGCATTGCTGGGCAGTTTTGGGCGTGGGATCAAACCCACTATACTGGAGACGGACCACCCGTCTCTCATTGAGTTGCTGCAAAACGCCTTCTACCATGACATCATCATGGGTCAGATCGAGAAGGATTTCAGCCAAGTGCTGGAAGAGAAATATGGGAGTGACTATGTACGCATTATCACCCCTTACAGGGAATACCTATAACGGGTGACATTTATTCTCATCCTAGTCTTTGCAAAAAAAGAAGACAGTGGCTTCAAGTTCGAGGACGAATCTCGTTATCAACCAAAAAGAGAATTGAGCACAAAAAGCTATTATAAATGACAGCCAACCCTTAGAGGGTTGGCTGTTTGTTATGGATGGGCTTTTATTCTATTCTGTCAACTCATCAAGAAAGCTTCTTACAGCCTGATAATATCCATCAGGGTCAGTAGAATGGATATCATGCCCGCACGCTGCAAAACTGGCAAGCTTTGTGTTTGGCCTTTGGCTCACCATGCGCTCGGCCTGATTTTCATCCAGTACAAAGCTTTTTTTACCGTGGATCAGCAAGATCGGGCAAGAAGACGCTAGCCAATCGTTCCACCATTCCCCGTTAATGTGTCGCTGAGAGATAGGCATGCCCTTTAAATCAGAACGGAATCCCCAGCCTTGTTCATCCTCAAACACGCTTTCCGAAAAATAATCGACCGCTCGAACGCCGACTTCCTCGAGCGATTTCCTTAGATCGTGTAAAGAAGGGGAGCGGTGTGGGAGTTTTTCTGCAAAGGATAAGTCGGCCTTAATTTCTACCCCGATATCTTCTACGATGACGGCGTTCACAAGCTCAGGATAACGAGTAGCAAATTGATAAGCGTTGACACCTCCTAAAGAATGCCCAACGATCGTAACAGGAGCTCCATCCAAAACGGTTTGAACAAAGGCGAGAATGTCGTTGACGTAGCCTTCACGGGAATAATCCTTATCTGGGGCATACTCACTCCAGCCGTGACCTCGTTGATCCAATCCAATCACGCGCCAATCTGTAAATCTGGAAGCAAACTCTGAAAATGTTCGTGCATCATTCATATGACCATGCAGCAGGAGCAAGACTCTTTGATTGTCTCCTCCAAAATCGAGGTAAGATAGTTTTATGTTACCTGATTGGAAAAATTTTCTCGTCATTGTTCCTTTTTCTTCTGGATGAAGCATACAGTAATCCCTCCTAATGGATAAACAGCATCATGTCCAACTCGACTTCTCCTTCACGTTAACAGATAATAGTGACAGGAAATGTCATAATAAAAACATTTGGAGAGTTATGTCATGCCAAAATCAAAAAGACTGCTGGAAATGATAATGACTGTCAACCGGAAGCGCAAGTTTACTGTGGGTGAGCTTGCTGACGAATTTGGCGTTTCAAGGCGAACAATACTCCGGGACCTGCAAGAACTGAGTGAGTTAGGGGTGCCTTTGTACTCTGAGGTGGGACCGCATGGCGGATATCATGTTTTGAAGGAAAGGATTTTGCCGCCTATTGCTTTCTCAGAGGAGGAAGCGGTCGCAATCTTTTTCGCGATCCATGCTCTTCGACACCATTCCTCTCTACCATTTGAGACAGAATCCGGCTCGACGCTGAACAAATTTTATCAGTTCATGCCACCGGATATTAGAGATCGCATTGATCAGATGAAACGCCGTGTTGATTTCGTGACACCGAAGCGGCAAGCAAGTTCTCCACATTTATCGATGTTATTGGATGCTGCTATCCAACAAAAAGTACTCCTTATCACTTATGAAACGCGTGGACAACAATCTAAGCGGGAGATGCAGCCGATTGGAATTTATACAAAAAACGGTTTATGGTACAGCCCTGCTTATTGTTATCAACATCAAGATATTCGCGTGTTCCGTTGTGACCGTATCCTTTCCGCCGAACAATCGGCATCGAAGTCGTTGGATCTTCGAGACATTCACCTGGAGAATCGGCAGATCAAAACGGTGGAGGATCAGGACACGATCCACTTATTTGCGGAATTGACGATTGAAGGTGTGCAGGTTTGTGAGTCTGAACTTTGGCTTGCAACTATGCTGCATGTGCGGCAGGATGGAAGTGGTTGGTTGGAAGGAAATGTAGCGAGAAGTGACATCTTATTTTTTGCGAAGTTTTTGATTGGATTGGGGAAAGAAGTGACTGTACAGCATTCATCGGAAATAATAGACGGAATAAAAGCGCATTTGGCAGAAATGATGAACATTTACTCACAATGAGGAGGTAGCCATGGCATTACCCAAAAAAGGTACGAGGGGTATAACGGTAGGAGAACAGCGATATCGTTGGGTCATTACCCCAGCAGCGAAGGGTCTGCTCGCGTTGACCATCCAACACAATGAAGGGATAGGTCAGTTGATTCGCGTGTATGTAAAATCAGATGTGAATGACTTTTGGGCGGAGTACCCACTTGTGCAGCATTTGGATATGAGAGTAATAAAGCCAGCTGACGTCGCAGCTATCATTGAAGAGGCGATCAAGCTGGGGTGGCAGCCTGACAAAAAAGGGACGCCTTTGAGCTTTGACTTTATCGGAAGCATGCTCGTCAAAAAAGGGGATACATAGCAATACCGGAACGGGAATTTTCTAAATAAGCAAAGGAGAAGAAGTCGGATGGAATGGACAAACGTCAGTAAGACAAAGGATCTAGAGATCGTGCGAGCAGCAGTGGATCAATTAGATATCAACGAACGGGATCAACGCGGGCGAACACCGCTGATGCTTTTTATCATAAACCGAATGAAGCCAGAAGCGACAAAACGATTGCAGACCTGCTGCTCGAAACGAAAGGCGCGGTACGTCGGGAATCGGAGGAACAAAAACGCTGGAGAATGCTCGCCATGCAATTAAAAGAGAAACTTGCAGATGAATGGGATAGGGGTTGATCATCATGTGTCGATATGGGATGTATGGTCCATACAAACAAATATACGCGTGTTTCACGTGCCGAAAAGTGTTCAAGCAAACCTCCAAGTATGAATTGTCGGAAGAAGAATGGAACAAGATCAAGCATAGCTGTCCGCAATGTGGTGAGGGAATGAAAGAGATGGGGCATGATTTCAAGGCTCCCAAGCAAACGGATGTAAAGCAGTGGAAAAAGGTTGAAATCCTCTATCAGCATGGGTTTGCCTATCATTCCTGTGGCTCGATGGTCCTGGCTACCGACCAGCCGAATTACATGAAGTGAACGAGTTTCTCGAAAAGAATAAGCGGTTCAAATCAGAGGGAGAGAAATTGCTGGATAGACTCTCGATAAGAATGTAAAAACCAAGCAGGGGGCGGAGGATCGTGGCAACCTTCTTTTTGATCATGATTTACTTGTCGTTTATCAGCTTGGGTCTTCCCGATTCGGTACTGGGGGCAGCTTGGCCGGTCATGAAAGCAGAATATGGGGCGGCATTTGGTATGGCTGGGTTGATCAACATTGTAATTGCGTCTGGTACGATCGTATCTAGCTTGATGAGCGGTGCATTACTAAAACGACTGGGGACAGGACAGATCACACTGATTAGCTGTTTAATCACGGCGGCAGCCTTGCTCGGATTTTCTTTTGCCCCATCAATAATATGGTTGATGGTATTGGCATTGCCGCTGGGACTAGGAGCTGGCTGTGTAGATACCGCATTGAATCATTATGTCGCCACGCATTATGAAGCCCATCATATGAGCTGGCTGCATTGCTTCTGGGGTGTGGGTGCTACGCTTGGCCCCATTATTATGTCTGGCTTTATGCGCGATCATGATTTATGGCGGAATGGCTACTTGACTATTTCTCTTATACAATTTGCGTTAGTCATACTTCTAGCGTTCACACTTCCTTTGTGGAAACGGATCGAAAACATACAGAAGCATGCTGTAAAAGAGTCACAGGTCCAGCCGTCTCGTGGGCAGAGCGAACAGCCGTTACGGACAAAGGGCGTTAAGCTTACTTTGCTCACTTTTCTCTTCTATTGTGGGGCTGAAGCATCGGTAGGATTATGGGGGAGCAGCTTTTTGGTAAATGAAAAAGAGCTACCTTCGTCTGTTGCGGCGATGTGGGTAGCCATGTATTACGGTGGCATTACCGTGGGGCGATTTATCACGGGCTTTGTTACTTTTAAAGTGAGCAACCGCGTCCTGATTCGCAGTGGACTTCTCGTATCATTCGCCGGGGCAGCGCTGTTGATGTTTCCATTACCGACCTTTTGCTCGCTAATCGGTTTCCTCTTGCTCGGGTTGGGCTTCGCGCCGATTTACCCCTGTATGCTGCATGATACCCCAGAACGCTTTGGAAAAGAGCAAACGAAAAAGCTGATGGGCTATCAGATGGCGGTTGCGTACACGGGTGCCACATTTTTGCCTCCGTTGCTAGGATGGCTTGCTACACAGACGACCATTTCTATTTTACCGTTTTTTACAGCCTTCTACATTGCGTTCATGCTATATGGTTCTGAGAGAGTCAATCGAATCACAAAACAACAGGCTGCCCGATCAGAAACGATCTAGCATTTTGGCAATCGCTATTTAGACGACAGCATGTTTTGCAATGCTTTTCCGTATAAAGACAGGGGCATCTGGTCGCCGCTGATGTAATAAAAGGTCGACATGCCATTCTCTAGAGCAAGAATCATCCATGCCATTTCATCCGCGGATAGAGTAGAGTCACTTTCTTTTGGTATCAAGGTCTGTATGGCCTTGGAAAGATGCTGTACCGACTCGATGATCATGTTCGACCATCGCTCTCGAACAGACTCTTCACGCATGGCATACAGCAAAAATTCCAGGTTCAGCATGTTCCACGTGCGATTTTGTTGCTGAACGGACATAAAATAAGCGTTCATGGCTTCTATAAAATGCGATAATGATGGCTGGTGATCAATTACGTGATGGATATTCGACACATGTAATTGCATCTGACCTTCCAAAATAGCGAGAAAGAGATCTTCTTTGGACTGAAAATGAGCATAAACAGCTCCTTTGGTAAATCCAGCATGGTCTGCGATTTTATCAACGGAAGCCCCGTGGAAGCCTAACCGAGCAAAGGTCTCAATGGCTGCGTCAATGAGCAATTGCCGTGTTTCCTGTTTACGCTCAGCTTGGGTTAATCTGCGTCTGTTCATTCGTCCACACTCCTTCTCTTGACAATCATACCATATAGAATTAACATTCCATATAGTATTTAAATCCTTGCTGGTATGTAAGATACAAATGGCAGTTTTGTAGGATTTAACCGTCTACTATGTCATGCTATTTTGGAGTACGATAGATATATAGATCATCTAGTAAGAGGGGACAGTGTACGAATGCAGAGGGAAGAAAGCGTTGCAACGCGGAATCGGCCTATGTCCAATATCTTGGCGCAAACGGTTAAGACGGGAATTATCAAATCGAATCTGATTCCGATGTTTGCCGGATTAACATTGGCACTATATACGTATCACTTCAGTCTAATGGATAAGCTTCCAGAAATCTTATTTGCTACAATCGGCTCTATTTTAATCATGGCAGCAGCGGGTGCTTTTAATAACGTGTATGATCGCGATATCGATTCTGTCATGGAGCGGACGAAAAACAGACCTACGGTGACAGGGGATATATCGACAAAGACGGTTTTATGGCTTGCCTCTCTGATGACGATTTTTGGCTTGGTGGCTCTCGTCCTTGCATCACCATTGGCTGCTATTATGGGTTTTCTCGGACTGTTTTTTTATGTCGTGCCTTATACGATGTGGACGAAAAGAAGAACGATTTACAATACGGAGGTAGGGAGTATTTCTGGTGCAATGCCGCCGCTCATCGGTTGGGCCGCCATTCACCCAGATGTAACGCATCCTGCTATCCTTGGTCTCTTTATCATCATGGTCATTTGGCAAATGCCTCACTTCTATGCGATCGCGATTCGCAAGCATGATGAGTACAAGGCGGCTGGGGTTCCGATGTTACCTGTGGTCAAAGGTGCAAGACGTACCTACATTCAGACAAATGTGTATTTAGTCATTTTAATTGCAAGCAGCTTTCTATTTTGGTCATTAAGCGCTGGTCTTACGTTTATGGCTCTGCTCCTGAATGTTTTATGGCTGGTTCTGAGTGTTTTTGGATACCGGAAAATGGATTCACAGAAATGGTCGAAAACGATGTTTATTTATTCGCTGATTCATATGACGGTGCTGTTCTCGACAGTGATTATTTACTCGCTGATGGGGATTATTTTCAAACTGTAAATCCGTGATCATCCAAGCTGCCTTCACTTTGAGGGCGGCTTCTTTTTTGTCAAAAAACCTTGACGGATAGCGGTTTCTTCTCATGTTCAACCAAAAATGGGCGCATGATCTTTGCACGAATACCCAACGTCACTTCATAAATCTAGAGTAGTTCCATGAAGTGGCGGAGGTGAAAACGAATGGATGAGTTCAAAAAAGAGCTAAAAAAATTGAAGGCTTCTGAAATAAAAGGAGATCGAATGCAGCGTTGGGACAAAGAAAAGATGAATGACGCGACGCTAGTTCGAAGCAGGTGTGGTGGATGTGGCAGATGCCACAGATGTAGTTGTGGTCGTTGCGGTCGTTGCTCTTGCTCCTGTAGCTGTTCCTGCTCCTGCTCCTGTTCTTGCTCCTGCTCCTGCACTTGCAGTTGCACTTGCTTCTTCCCATGCTTTATCGTGATTGACGATTTCTAATCCATACGTAAATGAAGCTCCTGCCCCAAATTGTGACTTGGCAGGGGCTTTGTTATTCCAACTGGAATGTGAGACAAAGAGTGATACATAAAATAGTTGTGACATGTCTTGTCGCAAATTGGTTTATTTCACAACGTTAGGGGGAGGAGAATGGATAAGCTGAATCCTTCGATGCGCATAAAAGTGAAGCGGGATACAGTGTATATACCCGATTCAGACGGAAGTGTGTATTTTCGCAATAACATCGGGACTTTCCGCATGAAGGGCGACATGATCGACCGGTGGGTAGATCAGTTGTTTCCCATGTTTAATGGTGTGCATACGTTGGAGCAATTGACCGACGATTTGCCGGAAGAATATCAGCAACAAATTTTTCAAGTGGCCGGTACACTTTTAGAAAATGGATTCCTTCAAGATGTAAGCCTCGAGAAACCACATGAATTATCACCAGAGGTCATGTCGAGGTATGCCGCGCAGATTGAATATTTGGATCAGTTAGGCGGATCAGGAGGGTATCGGTTTCAAAAATATCGAACAGAAAAAGTATTGGTGATCGGGGCAGGCTCCTTTCTCCTTTCTGCCATCCATGCATTGCTGGAATCGGGATGCGTTCAATTCCATTACGCCATCACGAATGAGACTGCGACCAATCGTGAGCGTCTAGAGGCGATTATAGAACATTCGCGTAGGAAGGACCCACACGTGAAGCTGGATGAACTCAAGCTGACGTCGTGGGAGGGGGCCGACTGGTCAGCGACCATCGAGCCTTTCACTGGTATTTTGTACACGTCAGCAACCGTAAACAAGGGCGAAGTGAGTATGATCCAGCTCGCGTGCAGAGAGCGGGAGAAGGTGTTTGTTCCGGCGTTATTTGTCCAGCAAAAAGGAATGGTAGGGCCGCTGATTCATCCACAGTCAGAGGCTTGCTTTGAATCGGCTTTGCGTCGTTTACATCGGCAGGCTTTGTGTGCGGACCCCGAACAACATCCATATTCAATGACAGCAGCAGCTATGCTGGCGAACATCGCTGTTTTTGATTGGTTTAAATACGTTTCAGGTGTCAATGAAGCAGAGGAAGCAACTAAAATTTATTTGTTAAATCTGGAGACGATGGAGGGAAGCTGGCAGTCCTACATGCCTCACCCCATGCAAAAAGAAGAGATGAGCATGGAGGTATTAGTTGAGAGAGAGCTTGAATTGCGGATATCCAAAGAGGCAGAACAGAAAGAAAGTCTATTGTCTCTGTTTCCGTCATGGACCTCCCCAGATAACGGGATTTTTCACAGCTGGGAAGAGGGGGAGCTTACGCAGCTACCATTGACACAGTGTAGGGTGACAGCAGTCGACCCTGTGGCAGATGGTCCTGCGGAGCTATTGTCAACTGTTGTATGCGCAGGATATACCCATGACGAGGCGCGTAGAGAAGCAGGATTGGTTGGGGCCGAGATGTATGTGGGAAGAATGGTGAACCACCTAATCGCTCAAAATTCAGCTTATCAAGCCGATCTGGAGAGCAATATCGGAATTGGAGCAGGAGAAACGGCAGCAGAAGGTTTATGTCGGGCGTTACAGCATTGTTTGACACTCACGTATGTGTCAGAAATGAAAGGACGACAACCTACGGCTAGACCTGTGCATGTTGACTCGATTGTGGATGAACAGTCCCAGTTTTATGTACGGTCTTTCACTACATTAGGTGAGAAACTGAGGGTTGCAAAAGGTCATGAGGTATGCGGATTTCCGGTTTATTGGGTGGAAACGCGCAAGGGATGGTACGGGAGTATTGGCTTGTTAGAGCGAGAAGCATTGCGAAAAGCACTGATGTATGCCTTGCAACAGATTCAAACGCCAACCAATCAAGTGTCCAAGTATGTTCTGACCGCGCAATCTGTCGGCTTGACGGGTGAAGCCATCGAACTTGCACGCAGTAGCGTTCAGGAAGAATCGGAAAAAGAGGTCTGGAAACAAGCTGTCGAGGTACTGGCTCTTCATCAACTTTCTCCTCGAATCATGAATGCCGCGATAGAGCCATTCCTGGAAGAAGACCTTGGTGGCGTATTTGCCTTGCTGCTCTCGAGGAGGTGCTCCGATGAGTGCTGACATTCTTGTCATTGGAGACGGAATACTGGCAGAGCTGGTTTCAGAACATTTAAAGAACGACTATCGGGTCTGGAACAGTGAAAACATGGCGTCTGTGACTAGTGGAGCAGATTTGGCTCTCCTGTTGCACGATACGTATCATCCTGCTTTGCATGTACAGGCAGAAAAACTTTTTCGCCAAACAAATATCCCATGGCTGCGTGGGTTTGTTTCATTCGGGGAGGCCATTGTAGGTCCGTTGGTTCATCCAGATCAAACAGGGTGCTCCCAGTGTGCAGATATGCGTCGATTGATGGCGGGACGCGATCGCAAAGAGATGTGGAAGGTACAAAATATGCTGAGGGAGAAAGGCGGCATACCCCGTGATCCATGGTCATCTCGTTCGGGATTGTTACAAGTGGCATACCATGTCAGTGCGGAGGTTGAACGTATAGTTGAGGGCAGGCAAGCCCAGTTATCTGAGCATATCCAGTTTATTGATTTGCAAACATTGACCAGCACGCGCCACTTCTTCTTGCCCAATCCTGTATGTCCGGTATGCAGTCGGCTGCCTGAGGATTCTGAAGAACGGGCGAAAATACGCTTGAAGCCTATTGTAAAGCAAAGTCCGGACAGCTACCGGACAAAATCTATAGCCTCTTTGAAAAAAGCTCTCTCCACCGAATATTTGGATTCCCGTACTGGGTTTTTGAATGGAAAAGTACGAGATCTTGTCTCGGTGTTCGCAGATGTAAGTGTCAATCTGCCGTTATTTTCACATGACGAGGGTACGGCTGGCAGGTCTGTTTCATATGCGGATAGTGAGATAACGGCGATTTTAGAAGGAATGGAAAGATATTGCGGGCTTATGCCGCGTGGCAAGAAGACGATGGTGCGTGACTGCTATGCAAACCTAGCGCCGCATGCCCTTGACCCGACAACAGCGGGGACCCATTCAGAAGAGCAGTATGCTCTGCCAAATTTTCCGTTTCAGCCATTTGATCCGAAGCGAGAGATGAACTGGGTATGGGGTTATTCCTTTAAAGAAGAGCGACCCATTCTTGTACCTGAGCTCATGGCCTACTACAGTATGGGATTTGGGGAGGGTGTTGTATTTGAGACCTCCAATGGCTGTGCGTTAGGTGGCAGTTTGGAGGAGGCGATCTTCTACGGCATCCTCGAAGTGGTGGAGCGAGATGCTTTCTTGTTGACCTGGTATGCCCAATTGCCATTGCCGCGCCTCGATCCAGCTACGGTCAATGATCGGGAATTGCTTCTTCTCATTGATCGGATGCAGACTGTTACCAATTACGATTTGTACTTGTTCGATGCGACTATGGAAAATGGGATTCCCGCTGTATGGACGATTGCGAAAAACCGCGGAGCGGAAGGCCTGCATCTCGTTTGTGCAGCAGGTGCGCATCCAGACCCTATCCGCGCTGTGAAAAGCTCCATTTACGAAACGGCAGCCATGCTCATGACTTTGACAGACAAGTACGAAGCGAATCGTGACAAATACTTGCGTATGCTTCAAGATTCGTCCCTCGTGAAAAAGATGGACGATCATGCAATGCTTTACAGCTTGCCAGAAGCAGCGGAGCGCTTATCCTTTCTCATGGATGATTCACGTCCGATGGTCTCTTTCGCTGAACGCTTTCCTGGAAGAAACCAAAATCATGATCTAACAGACGATTTGCGGGAGTTGCTCGGTGTGTTCCAAAAGTTAGATCTCGATGTCATTGTGGTAGATCAAACGACACCAGAGGTAGGGCGCCATGGCTTATCTTGCGTGCGTGTATTGATTCCTGGCATGCTCCCGATGACTTTTGGCCAGCATCTTACGCGAATAACAGGATTGAAACGAGTATTGGAGGTCCCTGTGAAGCTGGGGTATGTGAAACAACCGCTGCGTGTAGACGAGTTGAATCCTTTTCCCCATCCGTTTCCATAACATGCATCTGGGAGTGAGCCGGATGAATCTCGAAAATTTCTTGTACCGCCTTCATTTTGATACAGAAAACGCCAGACCAAGTGATCTCGAAGTGGATTGGGGGGATGCGCCACTGCCATACAAGCTGTACAGGGGGCAACCTGTCATTTCGCTGCCAGAAGATGTGTCTCTATCGCTCATAGATCAAACGGTTTCACAAGAGATGACTCTTTCCCAATTGGGTGCATGGTTATGGTATAGCTACGGACTGATACAAATCAGCCAATCGTTGTTGGTAACCACGACTTCGGCAGATGCAGAATCTGAGTCGTTTTTGCCGCTTGTAATGAAGCGAAGGCCGGTTCCGTCTGGAGGAGGGCTCTATCCAAGTGAGCTGTACGTATATTTGAAGCTGTCGAGTATTCCTCCAGGTCTATACCACTACGATGTGGCTCATCACAGACTCGTACAATTGCGCGAAGGGAATTTTGATCATGTCCTTAACCGAGCACTTGGTGGCAGTTGTCCAGTACATGCATGCTTTGGAGTAGCGTTCGTCTCCATCTATTTTTGGAAAAACTTTTTTAAGTATGATGAGTTTTCCTATCGATTGCAGGGCCTCGATGCTGGTGTACTGCTTGGACAATTGCAGGAAATGGCAAACCAGCTCGGTGTTACGACTGCGGTACACTACCAGTTCCTGGATAAAGCGATGAATGCACTGCTAGGATTGTCTGCCGATCAAGAGAGTGTTTACGCGGTACTCCCTTTATCACTCCAAACAGAAGAGGGGAGGCATTCGAATTCGCTGGCACAATGGACAGAACGAGAAAAGGGGGTGCTGGCAAGCGAGCTAACCAGAGAACTTCCTGAGCAAAAGCATGTGCAAGTGATACGCTCAAAAAGAATGAGACAATATCCTGCACTCCTGCAAATGAATGAAGCTGCTATGCAGGCATCTACCCATGCATTTCGACGATATTCGGATCAGGCGGAAAGCAAACGGCCTCGTCGGTCCGATGAGCGAATCCTTCTCCCGCGTTTGCAGAAACCAAGTTATGATCTGGCGGAATATTGCAGGGAGCGTTTTTCACCGGAAATGGACTTTATCAGGAGGAAAACAGACCAGAATCAGGTAGCGCGTATCATGGAAATGACGATGAGTGCGCTATCGTATGGCAATGATTTGGGGGCAAATCAAGAAGCAGCGTGGAGAAGGCTTTCACTCTTTGTCAGCATTCATCAGGTAGAAGGGATGAAAGATGGGGCATACGCTTACGAACCACTGGAGCACGCTCTTTATCCAATTGTCTATGGAGATTTACGAGCACGTCTACAAGAGGGAATGACCCTGGACAACGTGAATCTGTATCAAGTGCCGCTCTGCTTTCATGTAGTAGGAAAACGTGATCATCTGATGAATCAACTAGGGTTTAGAGGGTATCGCATCCAACAGATGGAGGCAGGAATCGTCGTGCATCACTTGCTTTTAGCAGCGTTCACGTGTGGAATGGGCGGTCATCCATTACTCGGATTTGACGTGGAAAATTGCGATGATCTTTACAACCTAGCGTCCGAAGAGAAAACC
Organism: Brevibacillus sp. HB2.2; assembly: GCF_013284275.1. NCBI lineage: Bacteria > Bacillati > Bacillota > Bacilli > Caryophanales > Paenibacillaceae > Brevibacillus > Brevibacillus sp. HB2.2. The sequence goes on along the minus strand of NZ_JABSUV010000001.1, from coordinate 279,864 downwards.
TGCTTGATTCAAATTCCGGTCGGGTACTATCGCCCCCGCGCCAGATTTCAAACTGGACTTCATGGATAAAAAAGTGGAAGACCCGAGTCGCGACGACCCGGGTCTTGTCCTGGAAGTAGAGAGGGTATCGAGCTCATCTCGTTGTAACGTAAGAGTCTCTTTATCCACCTTCAACTATCGAACGGTCATTCCACGATCAGCAGCAACAGTCAGCCACAGGCCTACATTGGGAATTGCTCCCGGGCTTTTTCGATGGGGAAATGTACAGATGCGACTTCTAATCGCCAATCATTCGAGCGCATAAAACTTCCTGGAGGGTATTCAAAGACGCATTCTGATTGCAGAGTGAAACCGAGCTTACGGCAAATGGCATTGGAGGCAGGGTTGTCCACAGAGGGATAGGCATGAATAAACTTGTGTCTTCGTTCTTGTTTGATGCGGGTAATCAGTAAAGCTAAAGCTGCAGAGGCGATTCCTTTCCCTTGAAAGGGTGGGAGGACGCTCCAGCCTACTTCGTATACGTTTTCTCCTTGCCAAATGCGGTCCCAATAGCCGATGCTTCCGACCGGGGTGTGATTTGGGAGAAGTACGATGCTGAACATCCTGCTCGTTAGCTGTCTCCCCTTATTGACGTATCGCTCGTGTCGAGCTAGGAGCTGCTCTTCCGTCTCCGGGCCTCCGAGCTGCTCCATCATGACTGGTGCATTCAAAAGGCGTAGCAAAGAAAGATCGTCATCCGCCCAGGGTTGAATGCGGACAAGCTCAGTGTTTAGCGGTGTGGACATTCTCTCACTCCTTATCAACTAGATGGAAAATCATGCTATAATGGTGGTGCCCGAGTGATTCTTATTATCGGAGTATGGAAAGAGTAGCTGAGGTGTAGGAATAGACCCTTTCTGAAAAACATCTGGAGTGTAAATCCAACGTAAATATCGCCACGGACAATATAGGAAAGAGAAAGGGGTACTTGTTCCATGAATGAAAAAAGCATTCATACACAACGGCTCAAATTGATTCCATTTACATATAGAATAGCAACGAATATTTTGCAAGAAAATTACGAAGAGTTATTGGATATGGGGCTTACATTAGGCAAAGGCTGGCCAGATGAGGATGCGATGGAAACGATCCCCAAAATCATCCAAGCACTCGAACGCACAGGGGGACCGACAGGATTTGAATCGTGGATGATCCTTACAAAAGAATACATGAAGATCATCGGTGATGTAGGATTCAAAGGAGTCCCGAATGCGCAGGGAGAAGTGGACATCGGCTATGGAATTATTGAAGCCGAGCGAAAAAAAGGCTACGCGTATGAGGCAGCAGAAGGTTTAGCGAATTGGGCGTTATTGCAGCCAGATGTGAAAAAGATTACGGCGAAATGCCTGCTAGATAACATAGATTCCGCAAAATTATTAGTCAAAATGGGCTTTACAGAAATAAAGAGGGACGACACGATGATTTACTGGTCTAGGCAGAAAGAATAGTACGCTAGAACAGAATCAGAGTTTTACACGAAAAAGGACGCACACATGGCAGTCCTTTTTTTCATGGAGAACATCAATTGCTGGAATTTTCTATGGGAACGTAGTAGGTATGCTTCGTGCCATCGATATAGGGAGCTTGCTCGATTCAGACTGGATCTCAATCTCATCTGGGTTGAGGACCAGCCTTGGAAGAAATTTCGTCTGCATCTTTACGATTTCCTTTTTGCGTTCCTTATCTTCAGGTCCAACGAGGATGTGTACGTAAGAGTTTAACTGAAAATAGTCTGGCGTTAGATCACTTGGCAGTTCGTCTGTTCGGAAATATTCTTCTTGCTCAATCGTTCTCCCGGGCTTTACGTTTTTTTCCTTGATGTCCGGGGTACAGGCAGGTTCGTCTTCTGGGTAGGGAAGCTCCCAAGCGTCTCCAGAGGAAAACGCTTCTAGTCGATTTGTTACACCATAGCAATGACCAGTCGTGTATGTGATTGGTTTCCGCGAAGTATTCGTGACAATTGTATTTACGTGGTACATTGGTGAGTCGTATTTTGGATTGTCGATTTCGGTAACGGTCACTTGAAACCGAAGTCCTTCTTTCTTGAATGGTTTGTCAATGAAAAACATGCCGGTTCCTTGTGCTTGGGCCGCGTTTACGTTCACGGCGCCAGCCGTCATAACTAGTAAAAGACATACGAGTGAATGGACAATCTTGCGAAACACACAGTTCACCTCCTCACGTTTCGTTTTTGAAAAATGTGCATGGAGGCACCCTCTCAATATTCCATATATTAACTATCCTTGCAATGTTTTTTGTTCCGGAAAATTTTCTATGAAAATTTTCAAAGGAAAGGTAACCCCAGACTTCCTTCTTTCGTATTGAAAGGAAGGAAAAGATGATCGCTTTTCATTGAACTATGCAACGCGTGTCTCTATACTGGAGAGATAAGCATTGGTAAATAATTGTGAGGGATAGCATGCAGAACTGGATGACCCAAATTATTGAACAATATAGTTACTTTGGCATCTTACTGATGATGGCACTGGAAAACATCTTCCCACCCATACCTTCAGAGGTGATCTTGACGTTCGGTGGATTTATGACGTCGCAATCCTCCTTAACGGTTTTTGGCGTAATCTTGTCAGCTACAATCGGTTCGGTGATCGGGGCAATCATTCTCTATGGAATCGGTTATTATCTGGACGTCAAAAAAATAGAGAAGATCGTAGAGAGATGGGGATATCTTCTGCGCATTAAAACGGCAGATATCCATAAAGCGAATAAATGGTTTGACCGATACGGGTACTGGACGGTCTTTTTTTGCCGCATGGTCCCATTAATCAGAAGCCTGATTTCCATTCCAGCTGGTATGACCAAAATGAATTTCCCGCTGTTCTTGTTGTTTACAACACTTGGTACGTTTATTTGGAACATCATCCTCGTGATGGCTGGTCACTTATTGGGAGAGTCATGGGAAGACATTCTGTACTACTTTGATCTCTATTCCAATGTCGTTTATGTTGTACTCGCCTTTGCGGGGATCGTGTTTCTCATCTTATTCCTCCGCAAACGAAAAGTGGACGCCTAAAACCGAAAAACCATCTTTCCTTCGAGGGAAGGTGGTTTTTCCATTTGGAACCAAGAGGTAAACATATTATAAAAAGTCGTAATTTTCTTGCAAATACAAAGCGCCGTAATTGCGCTAAGGTGTAGGGAGGGGGAGTAGGTGACATGGGCACCGCCCTCATTCTTGAGGCTGGGAGAGATGCAACTTGATCGATTTGCTACTCGTAAACGGCGTAGTCATTACCATGGACAAAGACCGTCGGGTACTACAGGACGGGGCAATCGCCATTGACAAAGGAAGAATTTTGGAGGTAGGCGACACTCCACTTCTAAAAGACAAGTATCCCGCGCAAAAGGTAGTCGACTGCAAGCATCATTGTATACTGCCAGGCTTCATTGATGCACATGGTCATGGCGGACATTCCTTGTTCAAAACGATTGCAACGGACAATATCAACGACTGGATGCCAATCATGACTAACACTTACAAGCACTACGTCACAGACGATTTCTGGTACTACGAGGGAAAGCTGTCCGCACTGGAGCGGCTTAAAGCCGGGATTACGACAGGTGTTAGCGTCCTGGGCTCGATGCCCCGCTCTGATGATCCGATCTTTGCCTTGAATCACGCCAAAGCGTACAACGAGGTTGGCGTCCGCGAAATCGTAGCGACAGGTCCATGCAACCCACCGTGGCCACATCCCTTTAGCCGCTGGGTCGATGGACAAAAAGTAACGAAGGAGGTCACTTATGAGCAGGTTCTCGCTGGAGCAGAAGCAGTGATCGAAGCCCTGAATCACGCGAATAACGATAAAACCAGAGCATACATAACGCCATTTGTCATCGTGACCTCTGTCAATCCGTCCTATCCGACACCAGCTGACCAATTGTTTGGCTTAACCGATTTCGACCGGTACCAAGCGCGAAAAATCAGGGAGATTGCGAAAAGGTACGACACGCGCATCCACTCCGATGCTTTTGGAGGCATGATTCACCTCGCGATCCAAGACAAAGAGTACGCGCTGCTCGGTCCAGACGTACACTTACAGCATTGTCGGGGGATTTCGTTTGACGAGGCGAAAATTTTGGCCGAAACAGGAACGAATGTGAGCGCTTCTCCTGGTTTTGGTCAAATCAACGCACGTACCCCGATTACGGAATTGCTGGAGATGGGAGCGACTGTTGCAATCACGACAGACGGTACTTCACCGATGACTCCTTTTGACATGTTTCAGGCCATGCGCAGAATGCAGCTGCTGCAACAAGCTGCGCTACGTGATTACTATTACCTCCCGCCGGGCAAGCTGCTGGAAATGGTAACAATTGATGCGGCGCGCTGTGTCGGCTGGGATGACGAGCTGGGGTCTCTTGAGGCTGGTAAAAAAGCGGACATCATTACCGTAAATATGTATCAGGCCCACTTGAATCCAGAGAACATGCACGTCCATCGTGTCGTCTATCAGGCAGTCGGTGGAGATGTGAACCACGTCATTGTCGACGGTGAGCTGATTATGGACGAGCGCCGTGTTTTGACTGTGGATGAAAAGCAAATCCTCAAGGAAGCGAATGAAGAGGCGAATCGCACAATTGAGCGGGCAGGTCTGGAAATCTACATGCAGCCAAGCAAGTATTTCTGGGGGCATGCGCGAGCTTATTTGGATGAGAGAAGGTTTGACCCGACGAAGCTAGGGTAAGTAATTGAATGAGGTCTAATTCTCGTATTTATAGAAGCGATACTGGGTGTACTCTCAGTAACGCTTCTTCCAGTTTTACTCAGGAATAGACCAGGGTTTGTGACGCCTTGTGGAGAAGTGGTATTTTGAACGGTAAGATGAAAAACTCCAGCCTAATTATTCGAGGTGAGCTTTATGAAAAGGAAGATCGCTATTTCTCTGATTTCAACAGTGATTGCATCTATTGCTGTTATCACATTTTTATTTTTTCAAACCAGTAACGACTATTATAAGTTTTCGGAAGGCGCCTCTCCCGAACAAATCGAAGCATTAAAGAAAAATAACATCGACTTTCTTATAAAACCAGACAGTTCCATATGGGTCAACCGATTGGATGAAATGGACGTAGTACAATGCTGCACCTAAAGTGTCGCCCTTGCATTGAATAGGAGAAGGTGCCCGCCGCCTTCCCTTTTTTATTATGATTATAGTTGACAAAAACGATAGGATTAATCATTATTTATTCATAATCCCCATCGACTAAGTTGGAATAAAAAGAGGTGCAGCCATGTATCTGACTATTGATAATGTTACGAAACATTTCGTGAATGAGCAGAAACAAAAAGTAAAGGTGCTGGATGATATCAATCTGGAAGTGGAAAAGGGCAGCTTCGTTTCCATTGTCGGCCCCTCTGGCTGTGGAAAATCGACGCTGCTCTACTTGATAGCGGGATTGGATCAACCGGACAACGGTGACATCCACGTTGCTGGCAACAAAGTGAATAAGCCCGGACCTGACAGAGTTGTCGTTTTTCAAGAAGCGGGATTATTTCCATGGCTGACCGTTTTGGAAAATGTTACATACGGGCTCAAGTTGAAGAAAATGTCAGCAGCGAAAGCCAACGAAAAGGCGCTGGAAGTGCTCAAGATGGTCCATTTAAGCAAGTATGTTCATTCTTATCCCCATCAGCTCTCAGGAGGGATGAAGCAACGCGTAGCCATCGCTCGGGCACTTGTCATGGAACCCGACATTTTGCTGATGGATGAACCGTTCTCGGCGCTGGATGAACAGACGCGGATGGTTCTTCATAAGGAGCTGCTTGAGATTTGGCGAACGACCAAAGTCACGATTTTTTTCGTCACCCATAATATCCGGGAGGCCGTTTTGCTTGCGGAGAGGATCGTCGTTTTTGCCACACGCCCCGGAAAAATTAAGGAAATCATTGTGGTTCCTGCCATGCGCGATGGGGTCATGCCGGACAGTGTGACAGTAAGTACCGAGCAGAAGGTGCTGTCGATTCTGCAAGAAGAGATAGAAAAGGTGCTGAAGGAGGAAATGGGCAATGACTACAGCTTTAAGACGGGTCATCTTCATCGCTATGATAGCGGCGATATGGGAAGTCACATCTAAATTATCGGGGCTGCCATCGTTCATGTTTCCCAGCTTGACCCAGGTTTTCGAAACACTCGTAAATGGCTTGATAAGCGGGCAAATTACCGCCGCGATTGGAAAAAGCATGGGACGAATCCTGTTGGGCTTTCTCATTGCCATTATCATCGGACTGATATTGGGTTACTTCATTTGGAGGTACAAACTCGTAGAAGATACGCTTGGCTTTGTCGTGACTGCGCTTCAATCTATCCCAAGTATTGTCTGGTTTCCGCTTGCGATTATCTGGTTTGGCTTAAATGACTTCTCCATCCTGTTCATCGTGACGATCGGGGCGACTTGGACCATGACGGTAAACGCGACCAGCGGTTTCAAAAATGTCCCGCCGCTATATCAGCGGGTAGCCAAGACTTACGGTTCGACTGGCTTTCACTTTGTACGAACAGTCATTCTTCCCGCATCTGTACCACAGATCATCTCTGGGCTTCGGATCGCTTGGGCGTTTTCGTGGCGGGCACTCATGGCTGGTGAGTTGCTCGGGGGTGGCGGTGGTCTTGGGCAATTACTCGAGATGGGCCGTTCACTTGGACAAATGGATTTGGTGATATCTGTCATGATCATTATTGCGATCATCGGAACCATCGTCGATAATGTTGTCTTTTCACGGATCGAACGCAACGTTCAGATGAAGTGGGGAGTCCATTCATAAAAGAAAAATGGCTAAGGAGTGTGTCGTCACATGCTAAAAAAAATGTTTAGTACCGTTGTCGCATCCCTATTATTAATGGGGATTGCTAGCGGGTGCTCTACAGGCGGAGCCGAATCCTCAGAGAAGGAAGTCAAGATCGGATATTTCCCAAATCTGACCCATAGCGCAACGATCATTGCATTGGAGAAAGGCTATTTCAAGGAAGCTTTCGGTGCGGATGTAAAGATTCAAACGAAAACGGTCGCCAATGGCGGATTGTTTATGGAAGCAATGGCAACAAAGGCGATTGACGTAGGGACAGTCGGACCTGGACCGCTGTTGAACTTTTATGTCAAGCATCCCGGGTATCGTTTGATTTCAGGTGCGGTCAATGGCGGAGCTGTGCTCGTCATGAATGGTTCAACCAATATTACGGAACTAAAGGATTTAAAAGGCAAAAGAATCACGATTCCGGTAATCGGCAGCACACAGGATGTCATGCTCAGAAAAGCACTGAATGAAGTTGGCCTGAAACCGACCACGAATGGTGGAGACGTGGAACTATATGCGGCGGCTCCGGCAGATACGGCAGCCTTATTCGTGCAAAAGTCTGTTGACGGTGCAGCAACGCAGGAACCGTGGGGATATGTCCTGGAAAATCAGGCAGGAGGAAAACTGCTTTTGGACTGGGATCAATTCGCTTGGGGGAAAGAATCAACCAATACTGTGGTAGCAGCCAGCGATGAATTTTTGAAACGAGAAGGATTGGCAACCGCCTACCTGCAAGCACATAAAAAGGCAGTCAAATTCATTCAGGAAAATCCCGAAGAAAGCCAAGACTTGATCATCAAGCATTTGAAAAATCTGACTGGCAAAGAGTTGAGCAAAAAAGAAGTGCAGGCAGCTTTTTCTCGTTTGGAAGTTACAACAGCGGTTAATGAAAAGGTCATTCAAGAAATGGCAGATATCAGCAAGGAAGCCGGATATATTTCCAGTAATAAAATCGATGGCTTGATCGATTTGAAGTATTTGGAAGAGGCGAAATAAATCGGGTGAGAAGACGGAATATTCAGCAGGAGGAAAGAGGGGTGGAAAGGAATTAGATGGGAAAGGAGGTCGTGCCACGATGAGACCACATGAACAAGGAAATAATCAACCGATCGACACCTCATTAGAGACACAGATTCATACTGATTTCCAAAAGGAGATGACGTACGGCGATTATTTACAGCTCGATCAAATCTTATCGAGTCAACAGCTTCAATCTACCCATCATGATGAAATGCTATTTATTATCATTCATCAGGTGAGTGAGCTATGGATGAAACAAATTTTGCACGAACTGTCAGCAGCAAATGAATGCATCTGCAATCATGATCTGGAGTCTGCTTTCAAAATGTTCGCGCGAGTCTCGCGTATCCAGCAGCAATTGATTAAATCGTGGGATGTCCTTTCTACATTGACGCCAGCTGACTATCTCCAGTTCCGTGACAAGCTGGGTCATTCGTCAGGATTTCAATCCTATCAAAACCGACTGATCGAATTTACGCTAGGTTATAAGAACCAGCATGTCCTTGCGGTGTATGCGCATCAACCAGAGCTTCACGCCCAGATGAGTGTGGCCTTGCAGCAGCCTAGCATTTATGATGCGGCGATCAGGGAGATGGCTGTTCGGGGCTTGCCGATTGATCCGGAATGCTTGAATCGCGATTGGTCGCAACCATATCAACCAAATCAGAGTGTAGAGCAAGCCTGGCTGACCGTGTATCGAAATGTGAACCAGTATTGGGATTTGTACGAGTTGGCAGAAAAGCTGGTGGATATCGCCAGTCAGCAACAGCAATGGCGCTTTAACCATATGACGACAGTCGAACGTATCATAGGCCAAAAGACGGGAACGGGTGGGTCATCAGGCGTCATGTACTTACGCAGAGCGCTCGATCACCGTTTTTTCCCGGAGCTTTGGAGCTTGCGGACACAGTTGTAAAAAACTCTTCAAAAAACAGCGAGAAAAGCGTCTTGGGGACCCAGGGCGCTTTTTGACATGTAGTACTCAATTCACATCTTTTCACATATCTTTCCTAATAATGGGTACAAATACCCTTCTTTTCCTGACAAACATATGTTTTCATTTTTTATAGTATACCTTATTTTTCAAGTACAACCAGAAATGGAGTGGGCATTTGGATGGAAACAATGAAGCCACCTATGGAAGTGTTATATGCGAAACAGCTGAATGCACTGCGATCCCAGGATACAGGGACAAAACCTCCCAATTGGCTGATGTCGCCCAGAGCTGTGCGCGACTTTATTTTAGGAACGGATGAACCCCTTTCTTATGAGGGCGAAAGTATACCGATTACGAAGAAGTTCTATGGAGACGATGTACTTATTGAGCGTGCAATCGTCACGTTGGCAGGCAATCGCGGCTTAATGCTTGTCGGAGAACCTGGAACGGCAAAAACGATGCTCTCTGAGCTGCTGTCTGCGGCTATCTCTGGTACGAGCACGAATACGATCCAAGGCACCGCGGGAACGACAGAGGATATGATCAAATACTCCTGGAACTACGCGATGCTGCTGGACAAAGGTCCTTCGTTGCAAGCGCTGGTTCCTTCTCCTTTATACACCGGAATGAGCAAGGGAATCATTACCCGTTTTGAGGAGATTACCCGTTGTCCGTTTGAGGTTCAAGACGTGTTGATTAGTATTTTGAGCGACAAGGTGATGAACATTCCCGAGCTGTCAGACGGCATCCTGTTTGCCAAGCCCGGTTTTAATATCATTGCAACAGCAAACTTGCGGGACAAAGGCGTCAATGAAATGAGTAGCGCCCTCAAACGCCGTTTTAACTTCGAGACAATCGCGCCGATTAATCATGTGAAAATGGAAGCCCAAATTATCGAATCCCAAGCAAAAGTGATTCTGGAGCAAAGTGGAGTAAACATCGAAATCGATCGCGATGTGGTTGAGATATTGGCGACTACCTTCATGGAACTGCGGATGGGCGAGACCAAGGAAGGATTCAAAATCGATTCCCCTCAATCCGTGATGAGCACAGCCGAAGCCGTATCCGTCTATGTTCAAAGTGCAATGACGTCCCATTACTATGATGGCAGGTCAATTTCCATGGATCGACTGGTGCAGAACATGCTGGGAGCCGTCGTCAAGGAAAACCAAAAGGACGCAAATATCCTGAAAACCTACTTTACCAAAGTGGTCAAAGAACGGGCAAAGGAAGAGGGTCTATGGGGAACGTATTACAACGAGAAGAAATGGATCAAATAAAAGATCAGGACCGCTTCATAAAATCATTCGTCGAAGATGAGGTCTACAACCTCAGCAAACAGGTCGTCTATTTCCCGGTTCGTCATCATAGTCCTGCATGCGCGTTTCATTTGAAAAAAACGATCGAAGAGTATCAACCGGAAATCATTTTGATTGAAGGCCCGGATCATAGCAATCATATCATTCCGATCTTAACGGATGAACGGACGAAGCCCCCTGTGAGCATTTATTATGCGTACGTCTCAGGGGAGCAAAAATACGTCTGTTACTTTCCGTTTCTTCTGTATTCGCCGGAGTATGTGGCCTTGGTTGAAGCAAAACGCCGGCAGATTCCCGCTGCTTTCATTGATCTAAGCTACGGAAGCCGCCTGGAGAGCTTGGAAGACGGCCATGATTTGAAAAAGAAGAATGAAAAACTGTCTTATCACGATGAGCGCATGCTGGCAGGCTCGGAGTTTATTCAGCGATTGTGCCAGACGATGAAATGTCGAAACTTCGATGAGCTGTGGGAAAAGGTTTTTGAGATTGATGGGATTCGCAAACAGACGAAGGATTTCGTCAAGGATGTCTTTGCCTACTGCTACCTGTCACGCAAATGCTATGATGACGCTACTTTGGAAGCGGAAGGCGATTTGATTCGCGAGGCGCACATGCGTCAAAAAATTGCAGAGGCAAAGAAAAAGCATGGGAGAATTCTCGTGGTAACCGGGGGCTTTCATACATACGGACTCATCGAGGAACGCAAGACATCCTATAAGATACAAAAGGTGCAGGAAGAAAAAATATATCCGATGGTGTACACGTACCAGGAAGCAGATCAGTTGAATGGGCACGCAAGCGGGATGCCGTACGTCCATTATTATGAGAGTGTGTGGAAGGCACTGGAGAAGAAGGAGCCTGCTCCCTTCTCGAACAGCGCGTTAACGTACCTTCCGCAACTGCTAAAAAAACTGCGTGGCAAGGGAGAAACGACGTCTACAGCGGATGCGATCGAAGCATATAGCCTCATGAACGGTTTGGCTGTCATGCGGGAAAAGGCTGAGGGCGGTGCCTATGAGTTGCTCGATTCCGTTCTCTCTGCTTTTACAAAAGGCGAGCGCTCGATAGCAACCTCTCAGCCGATCGAGACATTGAGAGAGCTGCTGACCGGAGACGGAATCGGTGAAGTGGCTCCTAATTCACTGGATGTGCCCATCGTTCGCGATTGCAAAGACAGATGTAAATCGTTAAAGCTCGCGATCACGACGACAGCCCGCAATCAAAAGGTGCTAGAGCTGTATGCCAAGAAGTCGCATCGTGAAGCCAGCCAGTTTTTTCACTGCATGCAGTTCTTGGGCACAGAATTTTGCACCAAAGAAGCCGGACCTGACTGGATGAACAACCGAAATGTCAATCTCGTCCGAGAAACATGGCGCTACAGCTATTCCTCCTTCGTAGAAGCCCGTCTGATCGAGAGCTCGGTCTACGGTGGGACGGTGAAGGAGGCAGCTGCCCATAAGCTAGCCGATATGGTAAAAGAACTGCCGCAGCATCAGAGCTATGAGCTGGCAAAATGGCTTTTGATGGCGGTCGTTATGGGGTTGGAAGAGCTGTCGGAAAGGCTCTTTGAATCTGTAGTAGAGTCCGTTAGGCAGGATGGACATTTTCTCTCGCTATGCAAAACATTAAAGACACTCACCATTCTTTTGGAGCAAAAACGGTTGTTCGGTCTTAGCGAAACAGAACGGTTGGAGAACTTGGTGGAAGAAGTATATTACCAAGCTGTGACCAAAATCGTCGAGCAGGGAAACCCGAACCCCAACGAACTGGATGAGTTGGCTGATCAGCTTAAATTCCTCTACATGCTGAGTGAGAAGAGACAGGCGGATGGTTCCCGAGAGATTTTCAGTGATCAACTGCGGGAATTGCTGCGTAACGACAAGCTCCCTGCGAAGCTAGAGGGGGTAGTGGTCGCGATCTTGTGCAATCTCGAAGTGATCGACCGCGTAGAAATCTCCAGACGTGCTCGTGCCTATATGTTCGGCTCGCCTGAGCAAATGCTGCATACCGCCGCGTATTTACATGGCGTTTTTATCGTGGCTCGTGACTATCTCTTTCACCAAGAAGAAATCCTCCGCGATTTGCATCAGATGATAACATCCTTGGCCTACGACGACTTTTTGCAGGTAGTGCCTGAACTGCGATTGGCGTTTACATATTTTAGCCCAATGGAAATTAGTATGCTCTCGGAAAAAGTGGCAGCTCTCTTCCAAACGACGGTGGAACAAGTCACGAATCCAGTCATCGATGAGCGTACCTTGCGTGATGCCCGCATGCTCGATCAAGCGATCAAGGAGGAGTTTGCCAAATGGAACCTGATTTGAGCCGCGAAGCCTTGAACCGCTGGCGGTTGTTATTGGGCTCGCATGCCGAGGAATCATTGGAAGGCAGCGGGGTCTATCAATCATCCGAGTTTTCCTATCAGGAATTGGACTCGATTCTTGAATTTTTATACAACCGTGAATATGGAGAAGAGCAAGGTTATCGAAAAGAAGGCGGCCGAGGAGAATCGGCATTGACGGTGCCCTCCTGGCTGAACAAAATCCGCAAGCTGTTTCCCAAGAAGACGGTAGAAATCCTCGAGCGGCAAGCTCTGGATCGCTATAACATGACAGAGCTGTTGACAGACAAAAAAGTGTTGGAAAGCATGGAGCCCAACATGACCCTCTTAAAAAACATCCTCCAATTTAAAGGCAGGATGAAAGGAGAGGTCGTAAAAAGTGCAAAGGAAATTGTACGAAAGGTCGTAGACGATATACGGCGTCAGCTTGAAAATGAAGTGCAGACCAGCATCGTCGGCAAGCGCAATCGCCACAAACGCGGTTATACGAAGTCGATGAAAAATCTGGATGTCCATAAAACGATTCGTAAAAATTTGAAGAACTACGATCGCAAAAAAAGCCGTTTTATCATCGATGAGCTGTATTTCCACAGCAATATCCAGCATCACAACAAATGGAACATCGTCATTGTTGTGGATGAGAGCGGCAGTATGATGGACTCTGTGATTTACAGCTCCGTTATGGCAAGTATTTTTTACAAGCTCGCTGCATTGAAGACGAATTTGGTTATTTTTGATACGAAGGTCGTTGATTTGAGCGATAGACTGGATGATCCGGTCGATGTGCTGATGAGTGTGCAGCTTGGTGGGGGGACTCATATTGCACAGGCGCTCAAATACGGAAGAACACTGCTCGAAAATCCATCGAAGACGATATTTATCCTCGTCAGCGATTTGGAGGAAGGTTATCCGATCAAGGAAATGTATCGCCAAAGCAAAGAGATTATCGACGCAGGCTGCAAGTTTTTAGTGTTGACGGCTTTGGATTTCAATGGCAACGCTACGTACAACCAGCATGCTGCCAGGGTATTGAGCGATATGGGAGCAAACGTTGCCGCGATCACGCCTGATGAACTCGCACAGTGGATTGGTAAAGTGATCAAATAGAGAGAAGGAGGAGTAAGGAATGGTATTAAGAAAGACAGATCTGAATCCGGTTACGAAGAAATTTGTGGAGGAGTTTATCAGTGCAAGTGATCGAAACAAGCATTTGTACGATCAAATCGCTGATTACGTTGCAGGTGACACAGACGAATGCCCGGCAATCGCAGAGGACCCGCGGTTTTACAGCTATACGGTTCGATCCGAATTTGACAAGCTGAAAAAACGCGGCGAGGAGCTGGCCTTCTATCGAGCAGCTGTGCTAATCTACAAGGCTAGCAACCGTTTTTACGATAAGAAAAATGTGATGGATGAGTGCTTCCTGGATCAGATCGAGCTTCAGGGTATGAAGGACATCAGTGATGATGATATCCGAGCAAAAGATCAGAAAGCATTGGAGGCCATGAGAAAAACGGTCGAGCATTTCGGACATACGTTGTTTGCCGAATTTTTGTCAAAAGCCGCGGAGGATTATCGCGCAAGTATAAGCCGTGATTACTCCTCGACATTTGATCGGGCTGAATTTTTGCTATTTATTTCGTATGCGTACTCGATTTCTCCGAGCTTATTGGAAGAAGCAAAAGAAAAGCTGATGCCGATCTATTATCACCTGATTACAGGTGATACGCGCGAATATATAAAAGAGCTGCATACGATTGCCAAAGAAGTCTTGACCATGCAGTTTTCGAGCAACAATTTACTGACCAACGAGTCGTTGTACCCTTCATATGTCAAAGAGAAAAAAGCTGCATTGCGAGAAAAGTATTATCCAGAAGAGCAAGTCAAGGAAGGCTCCCTTTTGAATCAGAAGCATTTGAATCGGTATATGGAGCTGGTCATCAGCTTGCTGTATTACGGCATTCACGTGAAAGGCGGGATCAGTGCGTTCCTGAACAAGGAAGAGGAAATCGATCGGGAGCTGCACGATACTTTGCAAATCCTTTTCGGCGTGTGCCCGCTTGATGTCCTGTCCCAAGATAAGAGACTGGTTGACCTCGTACACATGGATGAGCCTTACGATCTACTGCTGGGCCTGCGCGAGCATTTGCTATCCCCTCCGACCAATTGGGAACAAGTGAAGCAACTGGTGTTGGAAGACGTAACGAGATCAAGACGAGCGCTTGAGCTTGCTTCGATCCCGATGGTCAAGGGATTCTTACACAAAACCCTGGCGGCAGAAGGCGTGGATCTTTCCGATTTCCAGCCATCCTTGGAAGGGATTATTCAGGACGCGCTGCGACGTGCGAAGGGCTCGACAAAGCTGGCAAGCTATTTGGATGAAAAAGCTGCCCTAGAGGATGTGCTCGAGCATGTGCATCTGGAGGACGTACAACTCGTCAGACAGCAGATGATCCTCCTGAGCTTCTTGCCTGTGGATCATCCGTTTATTGCACGTCTGATTCCGTTCATGTGCCAATACAAAGACAAGTCCAATCGCAGAGTAGGCCATATGTGCTTCACTCATGCGTTCCAGGATCGATTGACCGCCTTCATCGATCATTATCGGAAGGACGAAGCTGTAGATATCCAGACACTTTTCTATCAGATTTTGTCGATCAAGGAGTCGCACTATTATTACACAGACGTCAAAGAAGAGGTGTATCGTTCGTTAGTCGTAGCGAATCCGGAAATGACTCTGGCTCAATTTGACAAGCTGGAAACGGAGCTTCGCGTTTTTGTGACGCAAACTCTATTAGCCGCAAAGGAGACGCTATCAGAGGAATTGCGCAACCAAGCGATTCTGCTCGGGTTGGGTGACAGCTCGAAGAAAGTGAGCGGCCTCGCTGGTGCTGCGTTTCTTCAGGCCAAAGACAAGGAGCTTTATTTGCACGTCTATCAAACCGAGAAAAAAGCAAAGGTCAAGGAAATGGCGCTGGATGCGATTCGCTCCCTGGACAATAACAAGGAGATTTTCCAGGAGCTACTGACAAATGAAAAAAGTAGCAAATTTAAAACGCTGCTGCAAACATTTATTGACGCTGAGGAGCAGGGGCCAGATGCGAGCTTGACTCATTTGGGCAACCTGACCGACAAGCGAAAACTCACAAGGATCAAATGGATGCCACTGGAGCGCATGCCAGTCCTTCGTGACCAAGACGGCAACGAGCTGGGGCAAGAAGTAATGGAGTACATGCTAACCGCCTCAATCGATTTCCCGACTGCGCCAAACCAGCTGGTGCTTGACTTGAAACCGTCTCTGCAAGCGGCATCTGTTGCTGACTTTACCACAGAAGTTTTGCGCACTTGGCTCGATAACGGAGCAGTCGCCAAAGAAAAATGGGTCATGCCGCTCTGCGTTGCTTTTGGAGATCGACGTATTGTCGATACGATTGGTCAGTGGATCAAAGAGTGGACAGATCACTCCCGCGGGGCTTTGGCTGCAGATGGCGTGCGTGCCCTGTCGTTCTCGAATGATTTAACTGCTCTGCGTCTAATCGACCAGATTAAACGTACGATCAAAAACAGGCAAGTCAAATCGGCAGCAGAAGAGGCGCTGTCCATGGCGGCTGCAAATCAGAACATTTCCGCGATGGAACTGGAAGACCGACTGGTCACGACGCTTGGCTTCGATGCGTCCGGCAAGCAAGTGTTTGACTACGGCGACCGCACCTTCACGGTTAAAGTTAGCAACGAGCTGGAGCTGGAGGTCACGAACGACAGCACAGGAAAAGCGGTCAAAAATCTGCCTGCACCGTCCGCGAAAGACGATCAGGAGAAGGCAGAACAAGCGCGATTGACTTTTGCTCAGTTGAAAAAAGACCTGAAAAATATGGTGAAAGTACAATCTCTTCGTCTGGAGGAGTCCCTGTCCAAATCGCGTTATTGGTCAACGGCAGCATGGAAACGTCTCTTTGTGGAAAACGTGTTGATGCAAAAATTCGCAATCGGGCTCATCTGGGGTGTATACGAGGACGGAAAGCTCGTAGATACGTTCCGCTATATGGATGATGGGACATTTAACACCGTGGATGAGGATGAATATGAGTTGGCAGATGAGCAGCTCATTGGCTTGATTCACCCACTGGAGCTGGACGAAGAGATGTTAAACGGCTGGCGTACGCAGCTAGAAGATTACGAAATAACGCAACCGTTCGAGCAGTTAAGTCGTGAAGCGTTCCTGCCTACGGAAGAAGAAATAAAAGCAAATGAAATGCTCCGTCTGCCTGTTGAATCGTATTCACCAACCGCTTTTGCGAAAATGATGGAGAAATTCGGCTGGGTCAAAGGAACGCCGCTCGATGCCGGTTATTATTATGAGTTCTACAAGCTGTATGACGGTATGGTGGCTGAGTTGAAGATCAGCGGGGCAAGCATTTCGTATTGGGAAGGAATGGAGGATGTGAAGCTGGAGACGTTGGCTTTCTTCCCGAATAAAGATGCCGAGTACAAGCATTTTTACTTCAAACCAGTGGATCGGCTGAAGCTCACGGATATTCCAACACGCATTTTCAGCGAAACTGTCTATGATGTCATGCGTGCAGCAGGAAAATAACGATGGCAGATTTCACATCAGAATTTCATCGGTTTATCGCGCTGTGCAACGAAGAGTATCTAATCAAATACGCGAATAAAGGGATTTACAACCGTTCCATTAAGGAAATGGAAAAAGGGATGTCCGTTTCCTACGAGTTCGGGGACGATTACGTCGAGTGTGCGCTGTCAGATGACAGCGTATGCCGACTTCATGCAGATATTGAGCGTTTTTCCTGCTCATGTCCATCTGACAAGATATGCAAGCATGTCATCATCGCCATCGTCTACTATGCCCAAAACCATTTGCAAGTAGGAGCAGAGACCGAGGAAGAGCAGGAGACCTACAAGCCTGACTTTAGCTGGCTCTTGCAATTGCAGCCGTCTCACATTAGTAAGGCTTTTACCCCAGCGCAGCTGGAAGAAGTGCTGTTTCGTCTCGACTATTTCGAGGAGATGGAAGTCGTTGAAACATCGTTTTTAACGATGACATTGCACACACAAGATATTTCCGTATCTTTTGACAGTGAATCGGAGATCGGGAAGAGCATGTGCACCTGCAAGGCAAAAGGCAATTGCTTGCACAAGCTGGAGGTCATTTTGCGCTATCGGGCTATGCACCAGCTACAGGATCGTGAGCAGTTACAAGCATCTGTAACCGATGTCAGCTATGAAACGGATGTCGTAACGGAAGCAAAAGCCCTGATCGCAGAGATTCTTGGCATCGGCTTGGCAAAACTATCCCAGACGATTTGTACACGACTGGAGCTGCTTGCTATCGCTGCGCATAACGGCAATCTTCCACGTGTGGAAAAGGACATTCGCGGCATTCATGGGGAGTTGAACTTATTTTTTCAGCGCCATGTCAAGTTTTCAACGGAAGCGCTGCTCGACCGACTTTCCCGGGTGTATCTCAGTTTGCTCGCTCTAGAGAAGACCGATCACACCGAAGCGAAAAAGCAGCTACTCGGCAGCTTTAAAAGTAAGTACCATATGGTTCCGCAGTTAAGTCTATATGCATTGGGAGCAAATCCATGGGAGACGCGGTCAGGGTACAAGGGGATTACCTATTACTTTTACTCGCTTTCTGATCAACGCATCTACACGTATACAGAAGCGCGCCCCGTGTATTATGAAGGCATATCCTTTTCTTTTAAGGACAGCTATAAAGGCAAGGTACCCTGGGGCGGGTTGATCTCGATGGAGGAGCTCTCTCATTCACAGGTCATCCTGACGCAGGCGAAGACGAATCGGGAGCAGCGCTTGTCTTCCAGTGAAGAGACGCAGCTAACCATCGTTCCCAGAGACAATATCGAAGAGCTCGATCTCGGCAAGGTGCTCGTTCGCGACTGGTCAAGTGGTTGGAAGGACGCGGCAGGCGATATGTTTGAGACTGCGTTGGACTCGGTTTTTCTATTGAAAGCGAACAAGTTCAACCAGGTCGATTTCGATCAGAAGACGCAGCAGTTGATTCTGACGATCGAAGACGAGCAAAGTCATTCCCTCCAATTGAGCATCTCTTATCAGGGGGAATTCGCCCGCAATATACGTCATCTCGAACAAAACAAACGGCTACTAGAGTTGCGCGATGTGTATTTGCTTGTGCAAGAACTAGGAGATGGGCTTTATCCGATCAGCATCATGCAGGGCAAATCGCTGACGAGCTTTAAGTTAGACCTATAACGGTGAGGGAGTGGACGTAAAATCATGGAGGAGTTATATTCCTTTACCGAAAAGCTGACGGATTGGCAGGAACGCTTGTTGCTCAAAGGAATTCATAAACTTGACAGGCAAGATTTGCAAGAGCTGAAAAAACTGCAAGAGCTCGCGACCGAATACGATATGAGCTTTCTCGGCTCATTGATCGAAGACCTGCATGTAGAGGGCAATCGCTATTTGCAGGAAGTAAAAACGGATGCGGAGTTGCTAACGCAGCAGTATTTGTATGTGGTGCAGTACATCAATATGATGAAAAAGCCTTTGACGCGATCATTGTAATAGAGTCCAGTGAAGAAAGAGAGATTCTTGAGGAGTCTCTCTTTTTTTGTTTATTTATCAAGTTGTAAAGAAACTGAAAATAAAGGTAAACAAAGTGAAAAAGTAATGACTGAATATTGTCTAAAATAAAACATGTTTGAATGCTAAAACATTTGCAACAAGAATTGGGGGAACACAGATGAAAAAGAAGAGCTTTTATCACACGCTGATTGCCATGACAATCGCGGTATCTGCGGCTATGGCTGGGTGTTCGTCAGGGCAGGATACGGCGACTAGCGTCGGACAAGCAGGGGGTACTACGGAAGCTGGCAAAACAGGAGGAACCCTCGTCATCGCACGTCTGTCCGATGCGAACAACCTCGACCCGCATTTCCTGTCCCAAATCCCTTCAGCAGCAATCATTCATCACAAAGTATACGAAGGGCTTGTCCGCATGGATAAAGAAAGCAAATACGTACCATCCCTCGCTAGTGAGTGGAAGCAGCTCGATGACTTGACGTGGGAGTTCAAGCTACGTCAAGGCGTGACGTTCCATGATGGCGCACCTTTCAATGCGGAAGCGGTTAAAGCAACGATCGCTCGCGTTCAAGACCCTGCCGTTGGCTCCAGTCGGATTAACATGTTTGAAGCAATCAAAGAAGTGAAGGTAGTAGATGAGTACACGGTACAATTTATTTTGAATTACCCGTACGCACCGATCTTGTCTGTTTTGGCGAGTGCAGAGGGAAGCATTATCAGCCCGAAAGCCATTGAACAATATGGAAAAGAATTGAGCAAGCATCCAACCGGTACGGGCCCGTACAAATTTGAAAAATGGACGCCGGGTCAAGAAGTGGTTCTCGTGAGAAACGATAGCTACTATGGCGGTAAACCAAATTTGGATAAAGTCGTTTTCAAAACCGTACCAGAAGACACAACTCGCCTTGCCATGGTTGAGACAGGAGAAGTTCAAGTGGCAGAAAACCTGCCTGTGACGGACATCGATCGCGTACAAAATTCTCCATCGATGCAATTGGGGCGTTATCCTGGTTTCTCTGTCGATCACATCGGATTGAATACAAAGAAAAAGCCGTTTGATGATGTGCGTGTCCGCCAAGCCATTGCCCACGCAATCGACAAGAAAACCATTATTGAAGGTGTTTACAACAATGTGGGTACACCAGCTCACTCCTCGATTACACCAGCGATGGTTGGGTACAGCCCGAATGTAAAAGACATTCCGTATGACGTCGAGAAAGCGAAGCAATTGCTCGCAGAGGCTGGATATCCAAACGGCTTCAAAGCAAAAATCGCGTTGAATGATAACAAAGCACGGATTAGCGTCGCCGAGGTTTTGCAGCAACAGCTGAAGCCAATCGGGATTGACCTGCAACTGGATGTGATGGAATTCGGGGCTTATATCGATGCAGCTTCCAAAGGGGAGACTGACCTGTTCATGAGTGGATGGGGAAATGCTACGGGCGATGCCGATTACAACCAATCGAACCTATATCACTCGAAAGCACATGGCGCACCTGGTAACCATTCCTTCTACAACAATCCGGAAGTAGACAAGCTGATTGACGAAGGACGCCGAGAAACAGACGCAGAAAAACGGAAGCAACTCTATGAAAAAGCACAACAAATCGAAATGAACGAAGCACCGCTTATTCCGTTCCGATTCTCCGAGACCTTGGCGGCGATTCAAAAGAATGTACAAGGGGTATGGATTAGCCCGGCAGGTCATATCGAGATTGACGAAGTAACGATTCAATAAGACGAGGCGCCGCTGACATGCTTGTGTCAGTGGCGTTTTTTGGTTGAAAAGTAGAACGGCATCCCCTAAGATAGATTATATTTTGTTGACCAGCGTGTAGCGGAGGTGGAATGGCGTGAAGCAAGGAAAAACGAATGCAATGCGGATATTGGATAAAGAAAAAATCGCATACACCATGCTGACGTATGCAACAGATGATGGAAAAATAGACGGAATCGCTGTCGCTCAAAAGATCGGTCGCGAAGAGAACGTTGTCTATAAAACATTGATTTCGCAAGGGACGAGCAAATCGTATTATGTGTTTGTCATTCCCGTTGAAGCTGAGCTTGATCTTAAAAAAGCGGCGAAAGCAGTCGGCGAAAAGAAGATCGAGATGATTCCCGTAAAAGAAATCACCAAAGTATCTGGCTATATTCGTGGTGGATGTTCGCCAGTTGGGATGAAGAAATTGTTTCCGACGGTGATCGATCAACGAGCACAATCGTTAGAGACAATCATCGTCAGTGGTGGAAACATTGGCGTCCAGATCGAGATGGCAGTAGAGGGCTTATTACAAGCAACGAAAGGTTCCTTGGCAGATGTATCTGCAAACTAAAGCAAAAAGGCCACGGCATTAGCTGAGGCCTTTTTGCTGTTTATGAAAAAAGTCCCGTCCAAACGTGGATAGGGGTGTCACATGAGCAGCAATTCAATTCACCAGCAAGATAAGGAAGGTGGGCAAGCAGCGTTTTATCCTCAATCGCAAGCGCATTTTGATATAATCTCTGAAGTCCGCTGTCGTTTGTCGTGTCCGGTCTTTTTGTGATGATTGAAAATCGTTTCGCTTTCTCATGAAAAACGGGGTCTTCTTCGTAACCGTACAAGACATCCTCGTCCTCATCTGGCCATATATAGACTGACTGATCACACGTCGGACACACCGTTACATATTCGTCGCCCGCAGAAAAGGTGAGGAGCATGTTGGCAATGTCTTTGTCCCCACGAAACGCAGCGTCCGCAGCTAGTATGTAGCGCTTGTCTGCATCATGCTCTCCCGTCCGTGCTAGGTGAAGGATGGATTCTGTTTGCTCTGTCAGTGATAGAATGACATGGCGGTATTCACGATCGATTTCTCTGATGGTCTCTTGATCCAATAATGGTGGCTGATCTCGTAAAAACTCCGTTGGCACATCCCCATGAGGCGCATTTTCTCTACTGGCTTCGAAAATACCGCAGGTGATGAAGATATCCAACAAAATATCGGGGCTC
This sequence comes from Brevibacillus sp. HB2.2, assembly GCF_013284275.1. Taxonomy (NCBI): domain Bacteria; kingdom Bacillati; phylum Bacillota; class Bacilli; order Caryophanales; family Paenibacillaceae; genus Brevibacillus; species Brevibacillus sp. HB2.2. The sequence continues at coordinate 257,823 of NZ_JABSUV010000001.1, read as the reverse complement.
TCTGTTTTTCGTGCGATCTCTACTAAATAGGGAACAGCAGCATATGTACATGGATAAATCGTATTTTGATGATACAGAAGCTCCCAATACAACTCTTCTTTTTCTTCGGAAAAATAGTCGTGCATAATATGCTGGATGAGCGCAGGGATGCGATCAGAAAAACCATAAGGGCCTTGTAACTTACCCCATACGGGACTTGCGAAATCTAGCATAAGAACATCACCTCTCTTGCTGAAATGTGACACTATTCCCATATCATAGTAAAACTTTCCGCATACCGCTATATTTGAATCGTAAAATGTGGAGGCGTCAAATAACGGGTACGATCACCTTCATGTATACTTAGGGATAAGCGGAACGAATCGGTAAGCAATTAAAGGAGATCCATACGTAATGAAATCAGACCGAATAAAATTTCCGGCGGGATTTTGGGCGGGATTACAACGACTAGGGATTGCCCCACATGACCTAGCTCGGAAAGCGTGCCTTCCGCTCACCATTCTTACAGAACCAGCCGTAGTCACCACTGCCCAATATTTCAGAATCTGGCAAGCGTATTCCGATCTCGTTGGTGATATTGCTACGGGAATCATCAAGCTTTCAACGAGCTTTGAAACGGCACTCTATCCACCGACTGTTTTAGCGACCTACCATGCTCGTGACTATCGCGACGCGCTTAATCGAATGGCCCGGTACAAACAACTGTGCCCTCCGGAAAGGTTGCGTATAACAGAGGAGGGAGAGCGCTGTACAATCGAATTGGAATGGATGCACAGTGAGCAGCCCGGACCACCAGTCCTGATTGGAACCACGCTCGCCTTTCTTCTAGAACTTGGACGACGGGGCACGGGCAAGCGTTTAACTGCTCAGTCCGTGGAATTTTCTCACGCGATGGGGGATGTAACTGCACTTGAGGCTTATTTCGGTTGCCCGATACGGATTGGTGCCACTAGTAACCGCTTAATCCTCCATCGACGTGATCTGGACCGACGCTTTCTCTCGTATAACAAAGAATTGTTGGAGATATTGACACCTGTATTGGACCGATCATTGGATGAACAGGGCAGTCATTCCATTGCTGAGAGGGTCAAATGGATTTTGAAGCGAAGCCTAACCGGAGGTCGCCTAGATATGCGAGCAGTTGCCAGCGAGCTGGGCATGAGCGATCGTACCTTGCAGCGTCGTCTTTCGGATGAATGCACAACGTTCAAGCAACTGTTGACACAGGCTCGGCATGAACAGGCACGAGAATACTTGGCCGACCCCAACCTCGATATAAAAGAAGTGGCTTTTTTACTTGGATATGAAGATCAGAACTCATTCTACCGGGCCTTTCGCCTTTGGGAAGGCGATACACCTACAAACTGGCGTTCCGAATACTTTCGGGCCAATCCACCCGTCATAGAATGCTTAACCTGACCCGTTCCAAGCAGGGCTCTCATTTTCCCGGTTTTCATATTTGGCGGGTTCAGCAAGAAGATTGGCGTAGTACGCTAGTTACCGAACGATCCAGACAAAGTAAGATAATCTCTATCCGGAGCACAAGGATGTTCCAAGATGAACTTCTAGTCAGCTTGCCGTGAATGACTACAAAGGAGACAAGTGTTATGGATATGGGATTACGGAACAAAACTGCTTTGGTAACAGGATCGACGAGAGGGATTGGGAAAGCAATTGCCATTGAGCTTGCCAGAGAAGGCGTCAATGTTCTTGTAAATGGACGGAATGATGAAGAGGTAGAACGAATCGTAAATGAATTAAAGGCGGAATTCCCGGCTACTTCACCTCAGAATGCTACAGCCGATATTGTGGATCGGCAGCAAAGAGAAGCTTTATTTGAGAAATATCCCAACGTTGATATTCTCGTTAACAATATGGGAATCTATGAAATCATGTCCTATGACGACATTGACGATGAGGTATGGGAAAAATATTTCCGAACCAATGTCCTAGCCGCGAATGGATTATCTAAATTTTACTTGCCTAACATGTTGAAGAACAATTTTGGACGAATCATCTTTATCGCAAGTGAAGAAGCGATTATGCCTTCAGGGCAAATGCCTCAGTATTGCATGACGAAATCGATGCTATTATCTCTGTCAAAAAGTCTATCGAAACAAACGAGAGGAACAGAAGTTACATCCAATACAATCATGCCAGGACCAACGCTTTCTGAAAATGTCTATCAAATCATTGATAGCCTGTTTCCTGATGAGCTGGCATTTTCGGAAAAAGAAAATCAATTTATGGCAGCAAACCTGCCGCAATCCGAATTACAGCGGTTTATTAAGCCTTTTGAAATTGGCAGGCTGGTAGCATTTGTATCCAGTCCTTATGCAACCGCATTTAAAGGCTCACCAATCCGTATGGACGGGGGCATGGTGCCAACTATTTTTTAAAATACCGAGATAGACGCGACCAGGAGCCAGAGGGCCAGCATATGGAAATTTCCTGTAACGGAATGAAGATACACAAAAGTCCTGATGCATCTGTTCATCAGGACTTTTTCCGTTAACTATACTTACTCAGCACATCAAAAAACTCTTTTAGAAAATGATAAAAAAGCTTTTCAGAAGGGGGAAGCTCACGGTTGTTCGGGATGATAATGCCCACTGTTCGCGTCACCAATGGCTCACTTATAGGGATTTTCACTGTCTCACGAGGAACGTTATCCGTTAACGTGAGCTCTGGCAACAAAGTGACGCCCAAGCCTGCCGCTACCAACCCTTTAATGGCATCGATATCTTCTCCTTCAAAAGCAACTTTAGGAGAAAAGCCCATTTGTGAGCAAGCATTGACTGCGATATTGCGCAGGATGAAACCGGGTGGAAACAACACAAAAGTATCTTCCTGCAACTGACTGAGACGCAAGCTTGATTGTTTGGACAGCGGGTGCTTCGCGGGCAGCAACGCGACAATATTTTCAGCGAAGAAGATGTAGCTGCGCACATTTTTCTCATGAGTGGGAACAGGCCCAAGAAAAGCCAAGTCGATTTCACCATGGATGACCGAGTCGATCAGCCCCTGATAAGAGCCTTGTTTCAATTGAAAGCCGATGTCCGGATATCGGGCTCGAAAACCGGAGATGACCGTCGGAAGGGGATTGGCGGCAAGGCTACTCGTAAAACCAACACGAATCGTACCTCGAGACGGGTCAAGGAACTCCTCGATCTTTTCTTTCGCTTTCTCGATTTCGTTCATCGCCATTTCAACGTGCTGCAAAAAGATTTTCCCGACTGCCGTCAGCTTGATATTGCGACCTTCACGGAGGAACAGTGACACACCGAGCTCCTCCTCCAGATTGGCGATTTGCCGACTGAGGGCAGACTGAGCGACGTGCAAATGATGGGAGGCTTCGGTGAAGTGCTCCCGTTTGGCAACCTCGATAAAGTATTGAATCTGTCGTAGCTCCATGAATACCCCACCTTACCCATTTATCTCGATTTGAGATAGATTTTGCATAAATTATATATTGTTTGTATCGTTTCACTCAATCTAAAATGTACATACCAGAGAGAGCAAGGAGAGTGGAGATACATGACGACACAAGGAATGCCTGCTAAGCAAGGACTGTACGATCCGATTTTCGAACATGACGCTTGCGGAATTGGTTTTATTGCCAATTTGAAATCCAAATCGACGCATGATATGGTCCGAAAGGGTCTGAAAATTCTGTGCCAACTGGAACACCGCGGCGGTCAAGGCAGTGATCCGGAAACGGGAGACGGTGCAGGAATCTTAACGCAAATTCCACACGGCTTTTTCAAAAAGACCTGTAAAGAGCTGAATATCACGCTGCCGGCGCCAGGCAAATACGGTGTAGGTATGCTGTTTCTTCCGATGGATGAACCGAAACGGCAAAAGTATGAAGAGCAGCTGGAGGAGATTGTCACAGCAGAGGGACAAAAGCTGCTCGGCTGGAGAACCGTTCCTGTCGATGCGACGAAAATTGGCAAGACGGCTGTAGCGAGTCAGCCTTATGTCCGCCAAGTATTCATCGGAGCCAGCTCGAATATACAGGACCAAATGGCATTTGAACGGAAGCTGTACGTCATTCGCAAGCAGGTGGAACGGACAACAGGTGCTGATTTTTACGCCGCTTCCATGTCTTCGCGTACGATTGTTTATAAAGGATTGCTCACACCAGGACAACTGGATGCTTTTTACCTTGATTTGCAAGATAATTCTTACACTTCCACCTTCTCAGTCGTTCACTCCCGTTTCAGTACGAACACATTCCCTACCTGGGAGAGGGCGCACCCGAATCGTTATTTGATTCACAACGGGGAAATCAACACCTTGCAAGGAAACATGAACTGGATGATGGCTCGTGAGAAAATGTTCCAGTCCGATGTGTTTGGTGCTGATTTGGCAAAAGTGGTGCCAGTCATTGATATGGCGGGTAGTGATTCGGCGATTTTGGATAACTGCGTGGAGTTTTTCTCGCTGGCAGGTCGCTCCTTGCCGCATGTCGCAATGATGATGATTCCTGAACCGTGGGATCAGGATGAGCAAATCGACGAAAATAAGAAAGCTTTTTACGAGTATCACAGCTGCCTCATGGAGCCGTGGGATGGTCCAACAGCTATTTCTTTTACGGATGGCAGAATCATAGGCGCGATTCTCGACCGAAATGGCTTGCGACCGGCGAGATACTATGTAACGTCCGATGATACCATCATTTTCTCCTCGGAGGTTGGCGTTCTCGAAGTACCAGATGAAACGATTGTTCAGAAAGGCCGGCTGAGTCCGGGACGGATGTTGCTGGTCGATCTCGAGGAAGGCAGAATCGTTTCTGACCAGGAAATCAAGCAAAAAATCGCAAGCGAACAGCCATACCAGGAGTGGGTGAAAAACAACCTACATGCTATCGAGAATTTGCCGGCAGGTGGTCGCATGGAGGAGCTGCAAGGAGACAGCTTGCTTGCGCATCAAAAAGCATTTGGCTATACACAGGAGGAAGTCGATAAGGTACTTGCCCCGATGGTGGCTGAGCAGAAAGACCCCATTGGTTCGATGGGCGTAGACACACCACTCGCGGTACTCTCTGATCGCGCACAGCTCTTGTACCACTATTTTAAACAGTCTTTCGCCCAAGTCACGAATCCGCCGATCGATGCGCTGCGGGAGGCTTGCGTAACATCGACCCACACTGTGCTTGGCGCGGAAGGAAACCTGCTTGCACCGGATGCGAGCAATTGCCGCAGAATTCGTTTGTCCAATCCGTTGCTCTCCAATCAAGAGCTGGCGAAGCTTCGCGCGAACCCATACCAAGAGTTCAAGGCAAAAACATTGTCAATACTCTTCCCGGCCCAAGGGGGCGAACACGGGCTAGAGCTGGCACTTGATCAAATGTTCGCTGCGGCGGATGAAGCGATTGCTGCCGGCTACACCTTGCTGATTTTATCAGATCGCGGAATGAATCAAGAGTTGGCCGCCATTCCTGCCTTGCTGGCTGGAAGTGGACTTCACCATCATCTCGTCCGCGCAGGGACACGTACCAAAGCGAGCATCATCATAGAATCCGGTGAACCGCGTGATGTACACCAGTTTGCCATGCTGATTGGGTACGGTGCCGATGCGATCAACCCATACGTCGCCATCTCAACGGTAAGCAATCTGGCTGTATCGGCAAAGCTGAAGGAGATTACGAGCGACGAAGCAGTCGAGGTTTACCTGCAAACAGCCGTAGAAGGTGTTGTAAAAGTCATGTCCAAGATGGGCATTTCGACCATTCAGAGCTACCGTGGCGCACAAATTTTTGAAGCGGTGGGCATTCATTCTGCCGTCATCGATCGCTATTTTAGCCGTACCCCTTCACAGATTTCGGGGATTGGACTGGATGTAATTGCGCAAGAGACTTTGATTCGCCATGCAAAAGCATTTTTGCCGGAGCATTCCGAGGAAGTATTGGAGGCAGGCAGTGATTTTCAGTTCCGCCGTGACGGTGAGTTTCACTTGTTCAACCCAAAGACGGTTCATGCCCTGCAAAAAGCTTGTCGGGAAGGTAGCTATGAGCAGTACAAAATCTATGCAGAGCAAGCGACAGCCCAGCAATTCGTAGCCCTGCGGCATTTGCTCGATTTCAAGTCCAATCGGCAGCCGATTCCGCTGAGTGAGGTAGAATCTGTTGATTCCATTGTTCATCGTTTTAAAACGGGGGCGATGTCATACGGCTCTCTCAGCAAGGAAGCACATGAGACCTTAGCAATCGCTATGAACCGTTTGGGTGCGAAAAGCAACAGCGGGGAAGGCGGCGAAGATTCGGCGCGTTACATTATGGATGAAAACGGAGATTTGCGACGCAGTGCCATCAAGCAGGTCGCATCCGGACGCTTTGGCGTATCCAGTCATTACTTGGTCAATGCCTCTGAGATCCAGATCAAGATGGCACAGGGGGCAAAGCCGGGCGAAGGCGGTCAATTGCCAGGAAGCAAGGTCTACCCATGGATTGCTGAAGTACGCGGATCGACACCAGGAGTTGGACTCATTTCGCCGCCTCCTCATCACGATATTTACTCGATTGAGGATTTGGCACAGCTGATTTTTGACTTGAAAAATGCAAATCCACGAGCACGAATCAGCGTGAAGCTCGTTTCCAAGGCGGGAGTCGGAACGATTGCGGCTGGTGTGGCGAAAGGTCTTGCAGATGTCATTGTGGTCAGTGGACACGATGGCGGCACAGGCGCTTCCCCAAAATCAAGCATCAAACACGCAGGATTGCCATGGGAACTCGGTCTTGCTGAGACACATCAGACGCTCTTGCTCAACCGGTTGCGCGACCGTGTGGTTCTGGAAACAGATGGCAAACTAATGACGGGACGCGATGTCGTCATTGCAGCTTTACTCGGAGCGGAAGAATTCGGCTTCGCTACAGCTCCACTTGTTTCCATTGGTTGTGTCATGGCTCGTGTATGCCACCTCGATACATGCCCAGTGGGTGTGGCGACACAAAATCCCGAGCTTCGCAAACGGTTTAAAGGCGATCCGCAGCACGCAGTGAATTTCATGCGTCTCGTTGCCCGTGAAGTTCGTGAGATCATGGCAGAGCTGGGCTATCACTCCATCGAGTCGATGGTCGGTCAGAGCCATGTCCTGAAGATGGGCGACAAGGCAAAAGAACATTGGAAAGCCAAGCACATTGATTTGTCTGCGCTCTTGTTCCAACCGGATGTCTCCGAGGATGTGGGCCGCTATCATCAGCGCAACCAAGATCACAAGCTGGAAGAAACGCTGGATCGTCAAAAGCTGCTCAAGCTGTGCAAGCCAGCATTGAATAAACAGCAGCAGGTAGAGGCAAAGCTCGCCATCACCAATACGAATCGCGTGGTCGGTACGATCTTGGGCAGCGAGGTAACCAAACGCTTTGGCGAGCACGGTCTGCCGGAGGATAGCATCCGCCTGCATTTTACTGGTTCGGCAGGTCAAAGCTTCGGGGCATTTGTTCCACGAGGGATCACGCTTCATCTCGAAGGAGATGCAAATGACTACGTAGGAAAAGGGTTATCGGGCGGCAAAATAACGGTCGCACCATCGAAAAACAGCAAATTCGCTCCCGAGCACAACATGATTATTGGCAATGTTGCGTTCTACGGAGCTACCTCTGGGGAGGCCTATATCAACGGGATGGCTGGTGAGCGATTCTGCGTGCGCAACAGCGGAGTGACGGCAGTCGTTGAGGGAGTAGGCGACCATGGCTGCGAGTACATGACTGGAGGACGCGTTGTCGTTCTCGGCCCCGTCGGCAAAAACTTTGCAGCAGGCATGTCAGGTGGTACTGCTTACGTGCTGGCTGAGGATAAAGAGAAGTTTGCTGCGATGTGCAATCAGGAAATGGTACTCCTGGAGACACTGGAAGATCAACGGGAAATCGCACGAGTCAAACGCTTGCTGGAAAACCACGTCAACCACACAGGCAGCCGTCATGCACAAGCTTTGCTCGATGAGTGGGAACGAACCGTCCAACAGTTTGTCAAAGTCATTCCAAAAGATTACAAGCAAATCGTCGCCACGATGGAGGAGTTGGAGAAATCCGGCATGAAGCGCCAAGAGGCGATATTGGCAGCTTTTGAAATGAGCCAGAAGAAAGGCGATGCCAAAGCCCCGAAAAAGAAATTGCCCGAGCAATCCTATGTTTCAGTGGGGAAATGAGGAGTTGGCCGATGACTTATTTTGTGAGTCATCGGCCTTTCTTCGTTTTTATTCAAACAGATTGGGAAAAAAGACAGAATTTGATATGATAAGAAAAGATTAGATTCTATAAATGATTGTATGGCAGGTGATGGGATGTTTTTCCAAAATCACGAATCGCAATCAAGTTATCGGCAAACCCCTGAAAATTCTTCGCTATCGCCAACCCCAAAAAGCTCTGCACCCCATTTCTTACAGCTCGCCAAAAAAATCGGAAACAAAGCCATGATCCAATTACATCAAAAGCAAAGAAATAAGCAACCGGTCATACAAGGCAAATTTAAGGATATTGAACCAACCGATTACACAAAAGATGAGTATGCTAACAATCCAAAAAACGAAGGTAAATTTACTGCTGTTCGAGCAGATAAAGACCTCCCTACCTTTTTGGGCGTATTGAAAGATACATATGGGGAGGACAACGTAAACAAAAACTTCTTTTCCAAGACAGAAGTATTAGGAGATACATGTGATCGTCCTCATTCCGTTACTGCTATCGTAAAAAAAGGCACATCGAGAAAGGATCGCAAAAGCGATTCGGTTGTAAGTGCGATTGGCAATCTGGGTACAGAAGAGCGATTGATACGAGATGGAAAAAATGCTGCAGCCAAAACCGCATACGATGGGGGGCACTTGGTCGGTTATCAGATTGTACGAGGAATCGAAGCGAACCAAGCTTGGAATATAGCCCCGCAGGATGTGAAAAACAACGAGCATTCCTATAACAATACGATTGAAAAAATGCTTCGTGGAGCGGCAAAAAATACGGAGTATACATACTCTGTTGAGGTGAAATACGATCAATGGAACTTTCGTGTGGATCAAGAACAATTGGTTAAGCTAGGTGCTTTGAAGCAAGTCGATTCAACGAAGCCATGGGAAATTCAGCTACCAGTCAGGATTCCGTTTAAATGGGATGCAACGGCGGAAATGAGCAAGAAAGATGAAGAAAATTGGAAATTTGCCAGTCCAACAGAGGGAGAGTCTTCTTTCGAACAGTTTTCTCAAACAATGGATGAAGGGAATTTGGATTTTACGAGAAAAAGCCACACAGCAAGATTTAATCTCGCATTTTCCGATAAGGACGGAAATGAGGAGCTTTATGACATTGATTCCAACAACTTCGAGGCGACGAAAGTGAAAGGGATTCGCTATTCTATGCATCAATCATTACCTACAGACTTTTTGAAAAATCAAAAACCGGTAGAATGGAAGGGAGACGAAGCGAATGCAGTAGCTCATTTTGGTGAGGTGAAAAAGGGGCAAGCTTCGTCCACCAATGTTTTGGAAATCATACCAGCCAAACTGAAACGAAACAAAATTCTTATCGATGAGATTGAAGAAATTGGTGATGTAGAAAAGCCAGAAAAAATGAGATTAATTCCAGAAGGCATTTCCCTGTTAGACGAACGAGACGAGAAAAAATGTCTATTTATTTATCAATTAAATAAAAACAAAATTCGAAATGAATACGAGATACTTAAGGAAATAGAGGCGGATTATTACCCATATTTTGATGTACAACAAGAAGAAGAGGAAAGCTTTGAGAAAGAAAAAGAGAACTTCGATACCATAGCAAGTGAGTTCGCCATGTTGGTGGAACAATTAGACAATAAGAAAGAGGATGAGATAGAGAGTGCTCAACAAAACATGGCCCAGTATAACAAAATACTAGAGGCACAGACCCTAACCCTAACATGGATAAAAAACCACCGAATCGGAAGGAATTTATACAAGGACACAGTAAATGAGTTCTATCCTTTATATAAAGAGAAAATATTTCGTAGCTTACAAGTAGTGTATTCGATAACTGGGTATGATTTTGGCATCGAATATTATCATAATGACAAAAAAACAGACAGTAAAATCAAAACGAACAGAAATGGGAAAAGAACATTGGAGGCAAGGGAAGATAAGCGCAAAAAAAGAAAAGCTGATAAGGAACAACAAGAAGAAATGAAAAAGATGACCGAAGAAGCGAGAGGCAAGTATTTGCGAAAATCAGTAGAAGATTATTTAAATAAGAAGTAAGGGGGAGAAAAAGAATGGGTATGTGTGGAAATTACATGATAGCAAATGACGAGATGATCGATTCATGGATTGCAGGGACGATCGATTTATATGAGGTAGAGCTGAAAGAAGAGGATATGCTGGATATAGATAAAACGTGGCAAGCCATTCCCTATACGTTGTGCGGAGAATTAATGGATGGAGAGCCTCCATTTTGTTATGTGGTACCTTTATTAACGGACCAAGCAGTTGAATTCGGGGAGTTTGGCGCATTCTATTTACATAGTGAACAGGTAAAAGCAGCGTATGAGGCCATTGCCAATATGTCCGAGTCAGCTCTAAAAGAGAAGTACCATTTTCCTACCTTGGTGGAAAATGATGTGTACCCACTTCATGAGGGAGATGAAGCGGAAGGATTTTTCGCGTACATGTTTCATCATTTTCAATCTATTCAAGCATTTTTTAAGCGAGCAGCTGAGCAAGAAAAAGGCCTTATTTTCTACATCAGCTAATGGAACGAGGTGCAGGTTTGTCCCTGCACCTCGTCTTGAGAAACATAGAAGAAGCTTGCTTTATTCTGTTCGGTCTCTATTGGCATCATTATTCGTAGCACCAAACGTGTCATTGGCGTCAGCCGACACATTTTCCCCCATTTTGTTGCCAACTGCACCCCCGGCAACGGCACCTGCAATGGTACCAAGCGGACCTAAAATAGAACCTACAGCAGCACCTACTGCCGCACCGCCAACTGTTCCTACAGCTTCACCAGCTCCACTGCCTGCCATGTTCGCTTCGTCGTTGCCAACAGCATCGTTGTGATTGCGTTCGTTGTTCGTAGCCAAGATTGTCACTCCCTCGATTAGTGTTGGGAAGCTCTGCTATATCAAACGTGCAGCCCCAAGGCATAGTGTGTCCCCAACCTATCTTTTCATTCCAAAAAAAACCTTTAAGCAGGAGGAACGCAAGATCATGATTCAATCCATCGTCCATATCGCGCTCGTGGTCAAAGATTATGATGAAGCCATTGAGTTTTATACCAAGAAGCTCCATTTTACGTTAGTGGAAGATACGTATCAGCCAGAACAGGATAAGCGGTGGGTTGTCGTATCTCCGCCTGGTTCTGTTGGCACTACGATCTTGCTTGCAAAAGCATCCAAACCTGAGCAAGAGCCATTTATCGGGAATCAGGCTGGCGGGAGAGTTTTTCTCTTTTTAAACACAGACGATTTTTGGAGAGATTATCATGAGATGCTTACAAGAGGAATCCAATTTGTGAGAGAGCCAAAAGAGCAGCCGTATGGAATGGTCGCTGTCTTTCAGGATTTATATGGCAACCTGTGGGATTTGCTTCAGCTGAATGAAGACCATCCGATTGCCAAACGAATGAAGTAGCAGGTTACCCAGCCAGAGAAAAAACAGGTCTTACCTCCAGTGATATGGATGGAAAGACCTGTTTTTCATTTTGTGTTACACGATATAGGACAATCCCATGATCAAAATAATTGCCACAACAGAAAGAATAGTCTCCATCACTGTCCACGTTTTCAGTGTATCTTGCACAGACAGATTGAAGTATTCCTTGATCAGCCAGAAGCCGGAATCATTTACGTGAGACAGGATCAGGGAGCCAGAACCTGTTGCCAGTACCAAAAGCTCTGGGCTTGTTCCAGGGATTTGCAGCGCGATAGGACCTACGATACCGGCTGCCGTCATCATGGAGACGGTCGCAGAGCCAGTTGCCACACGGATCAGGGCCGCGATCAGCCAGCCCAGGAAAATAGGGGAGATCGCAGATGCCGTAGCAAGCTCGGCAATATAGTCACCCACACCGCTGTTCAGTAGAACTTTGTTAAATGCGCCACCTGCGCCGATGACGAGCAAGATTGTCGCGGTTGGAGCCAAGCAATCATTTGTGAATTTGAGAATATCGTCTTTGGTAAAACCACGGTTGAACCCGAGTGTCCAGAAGGAAACAATCACGGCAATCAACAGAGACGTAATCGGACTTCCGATAAAATCTGCCCATTGGCGAATCGTATGTTCTTTTGGCAGAGTCACATCCGCAACCGTTGCAGACAACATCAACAGCACAGGGAGCAAGACGGTGAAGACGGTGATCCCAAAGCTAGGCAAATCACGCTCGGATTTTGGCTCCGCCAACTGGGAAGCGAGCTCTGGAGAGATGCTGGCCTTGACTCTTTTGCTAATCCAGCTACCGTAGATCGGTCCTGCAATGATCGCGGAAGGCAGTGCGACAATGAGGGAGAGCAGAATCGTTTTACCGACATCTGCTTGGAACAGATCGACAGCGGCCATAGCAGCAGGGTGAGGCGGCACAATCCCGTGAACGATGGAAAGGCCGGCTACGAGCGGAATTCCGATTTTGACAAGGGAGACCCCTGTTTGTCTGGCAATCGTAAACACGAGCGGAATCAAGAGTACAAAACCAACCTGAAAAAATACCGGAACCCCTACGATAAACGCCACGAACATCATGGCCCAGTGTACGTTTTTCTCACCGAAGCGGTTGATGAGCGTACGGGCAATGCGCTCGGCACCGCCAGATTCGGCCATCATTTTGCCAAGCATAGTTCCCAAGGCTAGCACGATCGCGATAAAACCGAGAGTGCCACCCATCCCATCCTTGATGGAGTCCACAACCTTTACAAGCGGCATGCCGGATGCGATTCCCACAAAACCTGCGGCCAATAACAGTGCGATAAACGGGTTCAGTTTAAAGCGGGTAATGAGAACGAGCAGGAAGACGATGGACAGCAGTGTAATGACGAGTGGCATGATGAAACCTCCCTAGTTGTTGTCTCTAGTTGTTCAACCGCTTTTGGAATTCGGCTATTAGCTTGTATTCTTCTAGCAGGTTGTAATAAACACGCTCGTATATATAGAAAAGCTCCAAATAGACACTAGATCGTTCCAAATCAGGATCATGGCGATGCGAAATGTGAATCATTTTTTTCACATCTTGCAAATGATCCATCGCACCCAATGCATGCATCGCCAGAAGAGCGGCACCAAAGCTCGAGCTTTCATGACTCTCCGGAATCAGCACTTCATACCCGAACATATCGGACATTATCTGCCGCCATTCCCGTGAGCGGGCGAATCCACCCGATGCTCGGATTTCCTTGGCTCCACCTGCCAGATCGCGCAGGGCGATACCAATGCTGTAGACGCTAAACAAGATTCCTTCGAGAACAGCTCGGATAAAATGCTCGCGCTTATGATGCAGGCCGATACCGAAGAAGGAGCCTCTTGCTTGTGCGTTCCAGTACGGAGCTCGTTCGCCCGACAAAAAGGGGAGAAAGAGCAACCCGTCTGCACCAGCTCGAACATGCTCAGCAGCTTGGATCATGACATCGTAGGGATCAACGCAGAGCTGTTTGGCTTTTTCCACTTCAGGCCAACTGAATTCGTCACGGAACCAGCGAAGCATGATCCCACCGTTGTTCGAGGGTCCACCTATCACCCAATGGTTTTCCGTCAGCACGTAGCAGAACGTCCGTCCTTTTGGATCCGTGATCGGCTCTGGAACAACCGTTCTTACTGCGCCACTCGTGCCAATCGTGATGGCTACTTGTCCGGGGTCAATGGCCCCGATGCCAAGGTTTGCCAAAACCCCATCGCTGGCACCGACGACAAAGGGGGTATCTGGATCGATCCCAATCTCTTCCGCATAACGAATCTTCATTCCTCGCAGGATATGAGTAGTCGGCACAGGCTCACTGAGATGTTGCTTGGAAATGCCTGCGACTCGCAGCGCCTCCTCATCCCAGTCGAGCTTTCTCAGATTAAACAGCCCCGTAGCAGAAGCAATGGAGTAATCGACGATGTACTCACCAAACAGCCGATAAATGACATACTCCTTGATCGAAATAAACTTGGCTGCCCGCCGAAACATATCTGGCAAGTTCTCTCGTAGCCACATGATTTTGGGCAGTGGAGACATGGGATGGATGGGCGTGCCCGTCGCTAAGTAAATCTGATGACCGACACCGTCGGCTTTTAGTCGATCTGCCTGTGCCACGCTTCGATTATCAGCCCAGATAATGCTGTTCGTCAGGGGATTGCCACTCGGGTCAACAGCGATCAGACTGTGCATGGCAGTAGAGAACCCAATACCACCGATCTCGCTTTTAGCAATGCCTGCAAGCTCCAGTGCTTGCTTTAATGCCTGAATAACAGCAGCAAAAATCGTCTCTGGCTCTTGCTCAGCCCAAGACGGCTGGGGAACGAGTAGCTGATAATCGATATTACCCGTACCGCGGATGGCACCGGAAGGAGTGAAAACAATTGCTTTGGTACTGGTCGTACCGATATCAAGCCCGATAAAGTAGGTTTGCGTCATAGAAGTCACCCCTAATTGAATGCGCTTTCAACGTGTTGTCATGGAGATAACGCGATTATATCGAAATTTTTTTCATTTGTTAAGAATAAAGAAAAAAATTATTTCATAATTGAACACTTCACATGATGCTTGTATGATTTGCATTTTTCTTCTCTAAGTTGCAAGAGTGGGCAAGCAAAAGAAAAAACGCCTGATTTACAGGCGTTTGAGTGAAATAGCTTCGCGAATGTGCTGGATATTGGCGATCGTATCCTCCTGGCGCCGTAAGGATACGGCTACATAGAGCAGATCAATTAAGCTGAGCTGAGCAAGCCTAGACGACAGAGCTTCTGTACGAAATACCGTTTCGCGTGAAGTCGTGTACAAGCACATGTCTGCCAGGCGCACAAGAGGAGATTTTCCATAGCTCGTGATGCCGATTGTTTTTGCTCCGGCTTCCTTGGCAACCTGAAGGGCTGCCAGTATATCTTTATTGGACCCAGAGTGGGAGATGCCTACGACGACAGCACCCTCGTTAAGCAGAGAGGCAGACATCACTTGATAGTGTGCATCAGAATGATAGAGACAAGGGATGCCTGTCCGCATAAATTTGTGGTACGCATCCTGGGCGATGACGGCTGAGCCTCCCGAGCCATAAAACTCGATGCGGCTTGCGTTTTCCAAACAGGACACGATTTTCATTAGCTCATCTTTATTGATAATTTGCTGCGTATCCCGAATCGTCTCGATATTTGCTGTGAAAATTTTTTCAGCAATCGCACTGACGTCATCGTCGTCGAGATTGATTTCTTGGTGAATCGTTTGCTTCGGATTCGTGACTTCACTCGCCAAGGCGATTTTGAATGCTTGGTAGCCACGAAATCCAAGCCTGCGACACAGACGAAATACGGTAGCATCTGCACACTGGCATTGATCGGCTAGCTCCGTGATCGAGAAGTGAATAATTTCACTGGCATGCTCCAAAATATAGTCGGCGATTTGTTGTTCTTTCCCGCTTAATTGTGTATAGATGGCGCGTAATTGCGTGAGCACACGAGGAGCATGCGGGGTGGAAGCGTTCATCAATAGGTACCTCCTAACGTTCCATTGTGAATCTGTACTGATAGTATAAGGAAAATCAGACTCTTTTTCATAGGTTCGAAAAAATTTTCTTCATTTTTGATGAAAGATGAAAATTTTTGTCTTATAATACGTGGTAACGGATATGATCCAAAAAGGAGTGACGTACACGATATGAAACTTGCGATCCTCGGATTAGGAAAAATGGGGCACAATCTCACGCTTAATTTGCTCTCGCATCAGCATGAGGTCGTAGCCTATGATGTAGATTCTACACGTGCAGAAGAGTTGAGTCATGAAGGAGCGATACCAGCATTTTCGGTGGAGGACGCTGTGGCAAAGCTACCGACACCTCGCGTAGTATGGATGATGGTACCAGCAGGGGAGATTGTGGATCAATTAGTCGATCACCTCTCTACCTTGCTATCTGCAGGAGATATCGTCATTGACGGTGGCAACTCCCATTACAAGCAATCGCTAGATCGCTATGCACGCTTGAAAGAAAAAGGTATTCACTTCATGGATGCAGGAACGAGCGGAGGGATGGAGGGAGCGCGCCACGGAGCATGCATGATGATTGGTGGAGATCGGGAAGCATTCACTCATATCGAGCCAATGATTCGCGACATTAACGTTGAAAACGGATATTTGTATGCTGGGGAAGCGGGCAGCGGCCACTTCTTGAAAATGATTCATAACGGAATCGAATACGGTATGATGCAGGCGATTGGGGAAGGTTTTGAGGTACTTGCGAAAAGCCAGTATAACTTCGATTTTGCCGAGGTCGCACGCGTATGGGCAAATGGTTCCGTCATTCGAGGCTGGCTGATGGACTTGACAGAGCGAGCTTTTCGAAAAGACGCCAAGCTTGATGAAATCCGTGGGGTCATGCATTCTTCCGGGGAAGGAAAATGGACGCTGGAAACTGCGCTGGATTTACAGGCAGCTACACCCGTGATTGCGATGTCCTTGCTGATGCGTTACCGTTCGTTGGACGAGGATACATTCCACGGAAAAGTGGTCGCAGCCTTGCGCAATGAATTTGGCGGACATGCTGTAGAAAAGAAATAAGAAAGGGGATGACCGTAATGGTGCTTCGGTGGTTGAAGCTCCGGGGTCATCCTTTTTTTGTATATGGAAGAAGAAGGAGTTTTCATTTAGATAGCAAAGTATGCGTGTATCACCCAGAAGTTTGTCAGGTCGAAAAATGCTTGATTATTCTGTAGCTTCTAAAACGATGGGAGGATGGAAAGATGAGCGTTGAAGAGGTTGTTTTATACAAAAATGAGAAAGGAATCGTGACTCTAACGCTAAACAGACCTGAGGCATTGAATGCATTGAACCGAGATGTGCTTAATCAGCTCTCGACCATCTTGGGCCGGATCAAAAACGATACCAGTGTGAAAGCGGTTATCCTTACAGGAGCGGGAGAAAAAGCATTTTCTGCCGGAGCCGACATCTCGTACCTGCATCAGGCGACTCCGATGGAAGTAAGGGATTTTGCTCAGTTGGCCGTTTCGGTGACTAGTCAAATCGAATCGTTGGGAAAAGTAGTCGTTGCTGCGATTAACGGCTATGCGTTAGGCGGGGGCCTTGAAATCGCTGAATCGTGCACGCTGCGTATTGCGGTTCAACATGCCAAAATGGGACATCCAGAGGTGCGAATTGGTGCAGTAGCGGGCTTTGGTGGAACAACTAGACTCCCCAGGCTAATAGGAAAAGGTCGTGCCGCGGAGTTGCTTCTTACAGGAGCCGCAATAAATGCGGATGAAGCACACCGCATAGGACTGGTAAATCGGGTCGTTTCGCGTGAGCGGCTACTGGCTGAAACACAGGAGGTTCTCCAAGAAATTTTGTCTCAGTCTCCGCTGGCAGTGAAACTAACGTGGGACGCGATTCATCGAGGAAGCAACCTGACAGTAGAGGAGTCCGCACTTCTTGGCGCAGATTACTTCGGACTCGTGGCATCCACCGAAGACTTTCGGGAAGGAACCAAAGCATTCTTAGACAAGACACCACCGCGTTTTACAGGAAGATAATCACACGAGCTCCAGTACTTCACATAATTCAACCAACCGCCTAACCCCGAACATCTGATGGCGATTGCGATCATGAATGCTTTTGATCGCATCTGCCGTCACTTTTTTCGCCTGCTCTATACTTTGATTTTCGACGGCTTGTACAATTTCTTTCATGTTCGTTAAAAAATACACCGTATTGCGCAATGTGCGGATAAGCAAAATCTTCCGTATATCCATGGGAGTGAATAGGCGGTAGCCATTCTCAGGATCTCGTGGCAGTACGAGCAAGCCTTCTTTTTCCCAGTGGCGAATCGCAGACGTGGTGACTCCTGTGTAAGCAGCGACTTCACCAATCGTCATGCGGTTTCGCCACTTTTTGTTTAAAGGCAAGGAGACGTCGAGATTTTCCAAAAGTTCGAGTGTTTGGTCTGCGGCGACCTTCTCTTGTTGGAGACTGGCCTGTTCTTTATTCACGAGCCAAAAGGCAGCATCCATATTCGCTTTTTGAATCGATCGAAGGACTTCACAGGTGATTGCGACTCCGAAGCCGGGGAACATGGCGCGCAGGCAACGAAAATAGGCAAGATGAATCTCTGTATACAGTCGATAACCATTGTCTGCACGATCAGGAGCAGGAACGACTCCCCATGCTTCATAATGGCGCAAAGCACTCGTGCTAATATGTAGCTCCCGAGCGATCTCAATCGGCTTGTAATAAGGCATCTGACGCACCTCCCGCTGGTTTGTTATCGCGGATTTCACTATACCAAGAACAGCATTTTGAAGCAAATAATCCTATGATAAAATAGGTAATATTTCTTAATGAAATCATCCGATGAGAAGACAAAAGGAGGAAGGTTTGTGAAGGTTGAGTCAGGAAAAATCTGGAGATTCATAATTTCTGGATCATTCAGGCTGCTGTATAGCAGCGTGGCAATATTATTCATCATGTTTATGGGCTTTACCCTATCTGCTAGTGCTCTTACGATGCCATCGATACAAAATGCGACTGTCGCTGCGAGTGTATCACCCATTCTGCTAGAATTACCGCAAAGTAAGATGTACAGAGAAGGTGAGGTTCTTACTTTTGCGGTAGCGTACCCAGAGAATGTAACAGTCTCTGGGACTCCAACTTTGCCATTGCTGATCGGCTCGACTCCTGTGAGTGCCCATTATGTAAGTGGTTCAGGCAGCAGCAAGTTGTTTTTTGCGTATACGATTGCTGATGATCTGGAGGATTACGATGGAATTTCAATCGGAGCATCTCTTGAATTAAACGGTGGTTCCATAACTGATTCGTCGAACAATGCTGTTCCGATTACATTCGAAACGGTTTCGGGAACAGGGATCAATGTTGACTCCAGAATCCCAACTCTCCTAACTGTGGAGGTGCCTCCGCCTGGAATATACGGAATTGGAGATAAGCTATCTTTTAAACTGAAATACAGTGAGTCTGTGAATGTAAGCCTCATGAATAAGGTCCATCTTGATTTGATTGTTGGAGCGCAATCCAAGCAAGCCATGTACGAATCGGGTTCAGGAAGCGACACACTGGTCTTTACATATGTTGTGCAACCAGGTGACAGGGATATGGATGGGATCAACCTTCAGCCTGTGATTGTGCTAGATGGGGGTACCATTCAAGATTTTGCGGGCAACCCATCCAGTTTGATGTTATCGAATATAGGGAACACAGTGGGACTCCTCGTAAATACTGCTTCTCTACAAATTACAGGTGTTGGGGTTCCTAGCGCCGGGTTGTACGGAAATCAACAGAGCCTGGACTTTGTGGTGAAGACAAATGGACCTGTAACGGTAAACACGGGAACTGGAACACCCGTGATCCAACTCATGATTGGTTCAGATGTTAAAGAGGCACAGTATTTCTCAGGCTCTGGCACATCCGAATTGATTTTCCGTTATGTCTTGCACAATGGAGACGAAGACAAAAACGGTATCGCTATTCATTACAATCAGATTTTACTGAATGGAGGTACGATTCAAGATACAGCAGGCAATGCACTGGCGCTCGTTTTGCAAGGAATCGGGGATACATCCGCGATCCTTGTTGATGCGAATCCACCTGCTATTCCCGGCCTGAATCCGTTACCTTTCATCCACAAGACCAACCAGATTACGATAAGTGGATCGGCTGAGCCAAAGAGTACGGTAACAGTCATCGTCGATAATAAGGCTGCAGGTACTGTGACAGTAAATGACAATGGAGGTTGGAGTACGATTGTTACACTTGCAAATGGCACGCATCAAATCAAGGCTCGTGCCACTGACGGTGCAGGGAACAATAGTACAGATAGCATAACCTATACCTTCACAGTAGATGGCGATGCTCCAAACAAGCCAGTTATTACGGTGAGCCATGACAAATGGACCAACCAAGACGTAGATGTGAAGCTGACCGGAGAAGGTGGTGCAAAAGTCGAGTATAAGCTGAATGCGGGTGGATGGGTACCGTATACAACCCCCTTCACAATAACCGATGAAGGTATCACAACCATTCGGGCAAAGCAAACCGATGCAGCCAATAACAGCAGCGAGGAAGAAATGACTGAGGCTCGCATCGACAAAACAAATCCAGTGATTACGTTAAAAGGCGATACGGCCATGAGAATATACAGGGGAACAGCCTTTCAAGACCCCGGGGCTACGGTGAACGACTTGGTCCCTGGCTTGTCAGCCGATGTCTCCGGAAATGTCGATTCGAATCGAGTGGGCACCTATACCCTTCAGTACGATGCCATCGATCCGGCTGGAAACAGAGCAATTCAGGTCATACGTACCGTTCATGTTGTTGAACGACCAGTTACACCACCACCGCCTACTTATTTTCCAGTCACGGATATCAATCTGGACGAGGAAAAGCTGATTCTCGAAGTGGGAAAAGAAGTCACGCTAAAGGCGACGATCACCCCATCCTATGCAACGAATCAGGAAGTGAAATGGAAGAGCAGTGACCCTAAGGTAGCCGAAGTGGATGATATGGGGCACATAACCGCGAAAAGAGAAGGAAAGACCACTATTACCGTAACGTCTGTAGATGGAAACAAAGAGGCGATAACGGAAGTGACGGTAAAAGAAGAAGCAGACGATTCCTTCCGATTGGAAATCATCGATAAGAAATACTGGTTAAGACCGTACTCCAGCGTTCGCATCAAGGTGTATGCTGTCCAAGATGGCAAACGTACAGATATTACGGAGGATAAAGAAACAACATACGACAGTGACAACGATTTGGTTGAAGTCAAATCTGGACGCATAAAAGCGGGGAAAACAGAGGGAGAATCTGTGATTACCGTTCGTTATCGGGGAAAAGAGCTGGAGATTCCCGTCACGATTTCCAACCTGTATATCCGTTCACTTACAGCGAATATTCAAAAGGCTGTCTTAGAGGTCGATGAAGAAAGGGAACTGGAAGTGACCGCTCTCTTGAGCAACAAACAAAACGATGAGGTAACGAAATTCGTCCAATGGTCTTCAAGGAATCCTCAGGTTGCAGACGTAACGAAGGACGGTGTACTGCTTGCCAAAAAGCCTGGAACGGCTGTCCTTACAGGGAAATACGCAAACAAAGAGGTAAGGTTGAATATCTTGGTCATGGAAGAAAAAGTACCTGATTGGTTAGAATCAAATCGCGGCTCGTTTTATCTAGAGCCGGAAGAAAGCAAGTCTATCACCGTACATGCTGTGTATGGAAAGGGTTTTAAAGAAGAAGTCACCTCAGATGCCGAGTGGACATCCGAAGACCCAGAAATAGCAACGGTAGATGATAAGGGGAACATCACCGCCATGGCTGAGGGGAATACGATTGTCACGACCAGGTATCAAGGGAAAAACATTCAGATCAAGGTTGTCGTTCGAAAATAAGGGGTGAACAGAGCCAGTTATACCTATGAGGGGGATAACTGGCTCTCACTTTTTGGAAGGTCGTAATACTTTTACCTTGTTCAGCATCGGATGGAAAGGCGAATATTGTCAGTAGATATTCATTCTTCATTTCCAGAGGGGAGACAACGTATGGCCATTGTTCAGCTACGATCAGAGAACCCGGATTTTTCGTACATGATCAAGAAAAATCCGAATTCCGGAATGAGTTTACGATCCATTCGAAAAGGCATCGCTTACGGATGGTTTTCCAATACGGATACATACAACGTTTACTTTAAAGATGCAGAAAATGAGGTTTCCTACAAACAATCCGAACAGGAGCATTTTGAATATTTGAATGTCTCCCGCTACAATACACCCTTGTTCCCGTTAAATGCGATCAATGAATTTTTTTCTGCAGCGATGAAGCAACACAACGAGCAAAATGCAGAAGGGTATGAGCATGTTTTTTTCATCAACATGATTCACATCGAACGCTTGCTGTATCTGACTTTTTTTGAGAAGCACCTGAAGGACTTCACCTTTGAACTCAAGCATCACGCCGATAAAAGCTACGCTCTGACTATCACAACGAGAACGAGTCTGCATCAGCTTCTCCACGTCGTAAGTGTGCTCTGTCTATTCTTGAGTATGTTTGGAAAAGAGTACATCGATATATCCGATAACATCCTGGATAAATACATCAAAAGCATCCATGTCATCGACGCACCTTTTTACATACGTAGCCTGTTCGCACGCAACTTCCTGACAACCAGAGAGCGTTATCGCAAGTACAAGACCGAGATTGAGAAGACGAGCCGCTACCCCATTCAATTGGAGTATGGCAGCACCGGTTTGCAGAGAAGAAACTACATCGCGAGTAAGCTTCCTTTTACCAAATCCATTGTAGATATCGGTTGCGGAGAAGGCTTTTATGCGATTCCGTTTGCTACAAAGCTGCCGCAGTATTACTATGCCATCGATATCGATGAACAATCGCTGGAATTAGTCAGACGCAGGGCCGAGGAAAAAGAAATCTCGAATCTCATTTTGTTCCCCTCCCTCGATCAGTTTTTACAGGATTACAACGGTGAGCAGGTAGATGTCATTTTGACTGAGGTCATTGAGCATATGAGCAAAGAGGAAGCGAGATCGCTCATCCAGCAAATTTGCAGTCGATTGGATTTTGACCAGCTTATCATTACAACACCCAATTCAGACTTTAATCAGTTCTATGAGCTGGAAGGCTATCGCCACGACGATCATAAATGGGAGATGGGACAAGAAGAGTTCCAGGCATGGATGACCGAGATCATGGAAGAAGCAGGGGTGCAGGGGCAATTTGTGTCCATTGGTGACGGCGTGAACGACATTCACACCACACAAGGCGTCATTGTCCAGAGAAAGGGGGCGTAACGATGCTGTTACAGACACAGGTTCACACGATTTTTATGCTCGTTGGTCCCACTGAATGTGGGAAAACGACTTTTGCCAAGGAAGTACTCATGCCAAGGCTTTCGTTTGAAGATGAACAAAAAAACGTAAAAGCAAATGTCCAATACATTTCCTCAGACAGCATTCGCCAGGAACTGCTAGGCTATGATTACGACAAGTATGATCAGGTGATGCTGGAGGCCAGCGAGCAGGCGTTTCAGCTTCTGTTTGAAAAGCTGCGCTTGGTGACCGCATTTCCGATCAACGCCGAATTCGTGGTAGTCGATACAACAGGGCTAGCAGAAGACTTCCGCTCGAAAGTCCGCGACATTGCAGCAGAGAACAATTACCGATTGGAAGTGATTCTCTTTGATTATCGCAATCGAGAAGATTACTATGCATCCGAACGGTCGAAAAAACTGATTACCAACCATATTCTCCGGTTGAAGCAAGAGGTGCTCCGGGCATTATCCAAAGAAGGGTACCACAGCATTCACCGGATACGGCACAAAGATTTTTACACACTGGCAGATGAGGTGGCAAATCCTCGTTATGAGGTCGTGATCGAAAATAAGGATGCCTATCTGGCTACGATCCTTCCTAAAGATCAAACATACATCATCATCGGAGACATTCACGAATGCGTCCACGAACTAAAAGGTCTCCTGCAAACCTACGGATTCAAGCTCGAGGACAATCGTCTCATCTCGACGGACAAGGTGCAGCATACCAAAATCATCGTAGCAGGGGACTGGATCGACAAAGGAGCGCAAACGAGGGAGATCATCGAGTTTCTATACACAAATCAAGAGCATTTCTTGTTCGTTCTCGGGAACCACGAAAATTTTGTCTACAAGTACCTACGAAAAGAACTAAAAGGGGTAGACCCACAGCTACTGGATACGTATTTTGATTCCACACACGCTTTGGAAAAAGACGCCGAATTAACAGAGAAGTTCAATCACCTGTATACGCTGGCTCAGCCGTTTTATCGATCGAACGCATTAACTGGGCCGTCCTATTATGTCACACATGCACCCTGCAAAAGGAAGTATATCGGAAAGCTTGATGCGAATTCGATGCGGCGCCAACGCAATTATCGGATAGACCGAACATCATCATTGGAAGAGCAGCTTGCTTTTTTGACAGTTGAAGCGGTCAGTAACCATCCGTACCATATTTTTGGGCATATCGCGGCACAAAAAACGTTTCGCCTGAAAAACAAGCTCCATCTCGATACCGGATGTGTACACGGAAATGCTTTAACGTCAGTCGTGATCGCACACAAGCCGTTTTTCAAATCGTTTCAGTCTGAGCATCGGGTGATGACTGAGGAGCTACCGATCTTGTTCCATGCAGAAAAACAAGTATCCATGGGAGACTTGGAAGAGGAGGAACTCCGTCGCCTCCGTTACTGCTCGCAAAATAAGGTCAATTTTATTTCTGGAACGATGCCTCCCGCGGATAAGGATACGGCGACGCAGGAATTGGAGTCGTTGAAGGCGGGCCTGGATTATTTCGCGAATCGAGGCGTTCATCAAGTCGTGTTGCAGCCGAAATACATGGGCTCGCGATGCAATCTCTATCTCCATCTTGATCGCGACAAATGCTTTTCAATCAGCAGAAACGGTTATGCCATCAATCAGGTTGATTTGACACCGATTTATGACAAGCTGCATGCAAGGTTCCGCGCATACATGGAGCAAAATGAAATCGCGATGCTCATCCTGGATGGCGAATTGTTGCCGTGGAGTGCAATAGGGAAGGGCTTGATCGAAAAGCAGTTCAAACCGATCGAATCCGCGTTGCGGAGTGAATTTACATTTTTGCAGGAAAATGGCTTTGAAGAGGCGCTGCACCAACTCATTCACAACTATGACGAGAGCGGATTCGAAAAAGACCAGTTCCACCTATCCAAGAGTGCACTCACGGAAAAATTCGGTTCGAGCTTGTATCAAAACTATAAGTATGTGCGAGAAATCAAAGAGAGCTACATTCCTGTAGATAAGCATTTGGAGGCCTATCACATTTACCAAAAACAGTTGGAGCTCTATGCAGGAGAAGGGGAGCTAGCCTACAAGCCTTTTACGATTCTAAAGACCGTCTATTTGAATGGGGACGAGCAATTGCCCGACTGGAAAACATCCGATATGTATCGTTTCGTCAATGAAGATCATTTCCTCACGATCGATTTGTCCGAGCCGAATGCGTATGAAGAAGCAGCTCGTTATTTTTCCACGATTACACTGGAAAACAAAATGGAAGGCATCGTGATCAAGCCAGAGTTCAACAATCAGAAGGTCGCTCCTGCCATGAAGGTACGCAATCCGGAGTACTTGTCGATTATTTATGGCTACGACTACCGATTCCCACACAAGTACCGCAAGCTTTTCAATCAGAAAAACATTTCGCAAAAGCTCAAGACTTCGATGCAGGAGCACAAGCTGGGTGAGCGGATGCTCGGTTTTACATTTGACGACATTTCTCCAGAAAATACGGAGTATCAAAAAGTAGTCGCAACGATGCTCTTTGAAGTGGCGAAGGAAAAAGAGATCGATCCGCGATTGTAAATGAAAAACGAGAAGCTGCTGTCTGAGCAAGCTTCTCGTTTTTGGTTTGCAGAATTATTTGTTGGAGGATGGAGCAGCATCCCAGGCTTCAATATTATCGACGCCTTCAATACTGTCCTTGTAGAACACAGGATTTTTTCCTGCTTTTTTCTGTTCCAAATAATCATGTAGCGCAGCATAGGCGACTTTTGACAACATGGCGATCGCAATCAGGTTGACAATGACCATTAAGCCCATGAACAAATCGGCCAAATCCCATACGAGCTGTACCTTTGCTACTGATCCGAACAGCACCATGGCGAGTACACTTAACCGATATAGCATCAGCCATGCTTTGCTTGTCTTTAAAAACTCGATGTTAGTCTCGCCGTAATAGTAGTTACCGATCAATGTACTGAAGGCGAACAGGAATACCATAATGGCAAGGAAGCCAGAAGCCCAAGAACCGATATGAATGCTCAGTGCTGCTTGGGACAGCTCAATGCCACTCAGTCCTTGTTGTGTGTACGCGCCGGACAGCAAAATGATGAAAGCTGTGCTTGTACAGATCACGAGGGTATCGAATAGAACACCGAATGCTTGAATCAGACCTTGCTTCACTGGATGGCTTGTCGTTGCCGTTGCCGCAGCATTCGGCGCACTACCCATACCAGCTTCGTTCGAGAACAATCCTCGCTTGATACCATGCATGAGCGCTGCACCGAGAGAACCGCCTGCGATTTGTTCGAAGCCAAACGCGTTTTTCACAATCAACGCGATCATTGCAGGCATCTCGGAGATGTTCATGATCACAATGAAGAGTGCCATCCCGATGTACAATACAGCCAATACAATGACGATGTACTCAGACATTTTCGCAATGCGTTTTACACCACCGAAAATGATAGCTGCGAATGCGAGCGTCATGAGGATACCTATTATCAAACGATCTGTCCCAAACGAATTTTCAAAAGCAATCGTGATCGTGTTGGATTGCACGGCATTAAATACGAGACCAAACGAAAGAGTGATGAGGACAGCAAAGAGGGCGCCCATCCAACGTTTGTTCAGCCCTTTTTCCATGTAATAAGCCGGACCGCCACGAAAACCGTTCTTATCCTTGATTTTATAAATCTGAGCGAGCGTACTCTCAACAAAGCTGGATGCAGAACCGATAATGGCAATGACCCACATCCAGAAGACGGCGCCAGGACCACCTAATGCAATGGCAATGGCAATTCCCGTAATGTTCCCTGTGCCGACACGTGCGGCCATACTAATAGCGAAAGCTTGAAAAGGGGAGATGCCACCATCGTCTTTCGCTCTTCCTTCTTTAATGGAACGGATCATTTCCGGCAACATGCGTACTTGCAAAAATTTGCCCCGGAAGGTAAAGAACAAGCCTAACGCGATTAGCATGACAATGATAATATAGGACCACAAAAAATCGTTTATGGAAGCTGTTACGTCGAGTAGAAATTGTTGCATCGTGTCACCTCGGATTTTGTTATGAATGTTTCCTTAGTATTCTCTAAAAAATCGTTACATCCCATTCCTGAGCAATATGTTTTAATAAAGAAACGCCCGCCACACTGTTTCCGCAACCGTCAATAGAAGGTCCAAAAATACCGATTCCACAGCCATCTTGAAACGGTGAATGTTGTTTGCGGTTAGGAGGAACCAACGTCATGATTCCGCCTGAGACGCCACTTTTTGCTGGCAAGCCAACATTCGCGGCGAATTTGCCCGATGCATCGTACATGCCGCAAGTGAGCATCAGTGCTTTGGCTAAACGGACGACATCTTTCGGGAGAACTTGTTCGTTGCGCAGCGGATGGAAGCCGTCGAGTGCCAACAGGAGACCGATCAAGGCGATTTGCTCGGTGGTTACTTCAATTGAGCATTGCGTTAGATAAACCTCCAAAGCCTCTTCTACTTCGCAGGCCAGATAGCCCGTATCCTTTAAATAATGCGCGAGTGCCCTGTTTCTGTGAGAGTTTTCCCATTCGGAAAGAAACACTTCCTCGTTCACCATTGGCGTCACACCTGTGATTTTACTGAAAAATGCATTCAAGTAACGCAACTTATGATCCGGTGTTTGACCAGGGAGGAGTGAAGATGTCGTAATCGCTCCCGCATTGATCATCGGATTAAAAGGCTTACCTGGCTTGTTCATTTCCAGTCGGATAATGGAGTTGAATGCATCACCAGTCGGTTCTACATCTACTCGATCCAACACGTAAGGGATGCCATGGTAGCAGCAAACAGCAATAAAGCTGATTACTTTGGAAATACTTTGCATCGTAAAAGGAGCTTCCCAGTCACCCGCGGTGTGCATTTTTCCAGTAGGCTCGATGATACAAATACCTAACTGATTCGGATCTGTTCTGTACAAAGCAGGGATATAACTGGCACATCTTCCTTCAGATGCCTTGGAACGATATTGTTCCACCCATTGTTCTAATTCATCCACGAGTAAAACCTGCTGAATCAACGCCTGTCCCCCCAAAAATCGAATACATTGCTCTTACGCGAAGTGAAAGAGAAAGCGCTTCCATGCTTCACGAAAATACATATAATGATCACTTTACAACCACCCTACAAAATAAAACAAAAACTCACAGATTGATTCATGAGAGTTTCAGATTTTTTTTTACTTGTCCTACATGCGATCCTCGGTAAAAATAGATAGGGGCATCAAGAAACAACGTGGGAAGTGAAAGGCGTGCGTGTTCAGACACAAGTAAAACGGGATTGGTATATATTGGTCCTCATGCTTATTACGGTGCCATTGGCAGGGGAGTTGAAATTTTATCCCGTCAATGAGACATTTCGAATTAGCTTTGGAGCTCCTACCTTTTTCTTCTTTTTATTACTGTTTCAACGAATTCCATCTGTTTTCGCCGGCTTTTTGACGGGGATTACGGTCGTATGCTTCCGGATTGTGATTGACCTCATCGCCGGGAATCATTCAGCATGGGAGGATTCTCTCCAAGCGCATTATTCTAGCTTTTTCTTTTATTTCGCTTATTGTGTTCTGTTTTATGTAACAGGAGTACGCCATATTCACAACAGGACGATATTGGTTGGATTAATGGGAATGGTCATTGAGGTATTGGCGGACCTCATTGAGTTTCTCTCGCAACATGTACTGCTGAATAACGTCCTCACATGGGGAGCGGTGCAAGAAATGCTCGTCATCGCTCTGTCCCACAGCTTTATCGTGATTAGTTTTCTCAACATGATGAAGCTGTACGAGGCACAGTCGCGAGAGCAACAGACAAGAAAACAGAACGAACACATCCTGATGCTGATCTCTACCTTATATGAGGAATCCATTCATCTGAAAAAAACACTGCAAAATGCAGAGAGTATTAGTATGAAGTCTTTCGAGTTGTACCAAGGCTTGCAGGAGCTTCATAAGGAACAGGTGGCCACGAATGTAGAAAGCTTTGCCAAGAAAGCATTGGTTGTCGCAGGCGAGGTTCACGAGATTAAAAAGGATAATCAACGCATTTTTGCAGGGCTGCACAAGCTGATATCAGATGAAAGCATCACGGATTACATGGACATCCATCAGCTCGTGGACATTATCAGACGAAGCAATATGAAGTATGCAACTTTGTTGGAGAAGGACATACAAATCACAGCTTCCATAACGGGGACACACCCGCTCTACCATGTATTTATGATGCTTTCCCTGATCAATAATTTGGTGGCAAATGCAGTGGAAGCCATCCAGCAAACAGGAGCCATTTCCATTGAAATTGATCGGATAGGCGATCTTGTGGAAATCAAAATCAACGATGACGGACCGGGAGTACCTCCACGGAGAAAGGGCTTGCTGTTCAAGCCAGGCTTTACGACGAAATACGATCGAACCGGCAACCCCTCTACAGGGATCGGACTGTCTTATGTACAACAATTGGTGGAACAATGGCAAGGGGAAATCTCCCTACAGGATGGAGTGAATGGGAAGGGGACAACATTTCTCATGCGATTACCAATTGATCCGATAACGAAGAAAGAGTGAGAAGATGCTGTTTTATTTAGTAGATGACGACGATGCCGTTCGCCTCATGCTGACGGAAATTATAGAAGACGAGAATCTGGGCGAAGTCGTGGGGGAAGCATCTGACGGCTCGATGGTAGACGGTCATACGTTAACCGCGCGCAATGTAGATATTTTGCTGATCGATTTGTTCATGCCCAACCGGGATGGAATTGAGACGATACGCCAAGTGAAGCCGACATTCTCAGGAAAGATTGTCATGATCTCTCAGGCAGAAACGAAAGATTTGATTGCCCAAGCTTACGCCCTGGGAAGTGAATACTACATTATCAAGCCTGTAAACAAAATCGAAGTCGTAACGATCCTTCAAAAAGTGATCGAGAAAATTCGCCTCGAGCGTTCAATACGGGACATTCACAAATCGCTGAATGCCGTCATGCAAGTGGACCAGCCGCCTTCCGGACAAAATCGTCCGTCACAAGGCAAACCACTTCGCGAGGCGGGTCAATTTCTCTTAACTGAGTTGGGCATCGCGGGAGACAATGGTAGCAATGATTTGCTAGATATTTTGGACTTCTTGCATGGATACGAACAGACGCATACGTTTAAAAATGGATTTCCTGCCCTAAAAGAAATCTTTGTGGCGGTAGCACAGGACAGGCTCGGAGTCGCTGTAGACGATCAACAAGTCGCCAAGGTTGTCAAAGCTTCTGAGCAGAGAGTCCGCCGAGCGATTTATCAGTCACTGAATCATTTGGCGTCTCTTGGGCTTGCGGACCTCTCGAATTGGAAGTTCGAGAATTACGCTTCGCAGTTTTTTGATTTTACGTATGTGTGGAAGAAGATGGCGGAGTTAAAGAGCAATGCTGCATCGCCTAGTTCAGATATTCGGATCAATATGAAAAAGTTTATTCAAGTGCTGTATGCAGAGGCGAAGCGCATTCAGTCGGAGGCGTAGTTGTTTTGTGTTGACTTGTAGAGAGAAGTCCTGATCATGACGATTAGGACTTTTTCTTTTGTAGGGGGAATGCATTTGTTTTTTTATTGACTAAACGTTCATTCAATAATAAACTGGGATCATATACCAAATCTACATTTCACGGAGGGATCACCGATGGATTTGTACTATGAGGTTTCAGGGGAAGGAAAACCAGTCGTTCTATTGCACAGTGGCGGTGCTGATTTACGAGATTGGGCATTTGTCGCGCCGATTCTGGCGAAGCATTATCAGGTCATCGCTTTCGACGGACGCGGATGCGGGAAATCTCCGTCTCCAACAGAGACAGCGAACTACGTCGATGATTTGCTTTCCGTCATGGATCACTTCCAGCTGGATGAAGCCACGCTCGTAGGCCACTCGATTGGCGGACGAATTGCAACCGATTTTGCGCTGGCTTATCCGCAAAGAGTGAGCAAGCTCGTGCTGATTGCTCCAAGTTTGACAGGGTATACACCGAGTCAGCTGTTCACGGAATGGATGCAGAAAATCCAAGAAGCACCGGATGTTGACCGTATGGTAGAGCTTTCCTTATCGGCCTGCCCGTATCGCGTCGTAATGGCAAGTCCACAGAAGGACTTCTTAGTTGAGATGGCGAAGCATAATCTAGCAAAAATGTTAGAGTGGGCGACGTGGGAGTCCGTATGGCCGCAGCCGCCTGCGATCGAGCGGCTCAAAGAATTAGCGAATCAAACATGCTTGATAATCGGTATGGAAGATGCCCTGAATGCGAAACGGATGGCTGAATATTTTAAAGAAGTTTTACCAGAGAGAAGGTTTATCGAGATTACCGGTGCCGATCATAAGCCAACGCTGACGCATCCAGAAGAAATCGCTTGCGCTATCACTGAATTTTTGGAGGACTGACTGAACCGTGCCCCGTACCCCAGCTGAAAATGAGCGCATTCGCCAAGCTGCAAAAGACAAAATCCATGCAGCCGCGATGACGCTCTTCATAAAAAAAGGCTACCACGCGACCTCAATCGACGATGTAGCCAAACAGGCCCAGATATCAAAGGGACTGCTTTACAATTATTACAAAGGAAAAGAAGAGCTCCTCGCCGCGATGGTCCAAGTACGGATCGAGGAAGTAAAAGAAGTGATGGCGGCTGCGACTCAGCTTACAACGCCGCACGAACAGCTGCGCCATATTATCGACGGTGCGCTTGATAACGTCTACCAGCGACCGGATGTCTATCGTTTTTACTTGAATTTGCAGACGCAGCCCGAAGATGATCGCGTACTTGCTTCTTACAGAGAGCAATTAAATGAGGAGTCACTCAGGCAGTTTGAAGTCCAGTGCCAGATTTTCAAACAGTTAGGCGTAAAGCAGCCCAGATTGAGATCGCTCTATTTTTCATCGGCGCTCCAAGGAGCAATGTTGATGATGACGACTTATTCGGAAGGGTTTCCGGTTGAAGAGATGAAGGAGCAGCTGATACGGGAGTATTGTTGCCCTCCGGCAGAATGATAGAGTTACGTTCAATAGTGAAGAGGCTATCCCATTTGTAAATGTTACTGGTGGGGTAGCCTCCGCTACCTTCATGTATCTAAATATTTAAAATTGACAGATAATGATAAAACCAATATATTGGTTTTATGGACACGAACCTAATCAAACAAATCGAACGCCCCACATTACGCGAACAAGTATACCAAGGCTTGAAGAAAGCGATCATCATGCTGGAGCTAAAGCCAGGACAACGAGTCAACGACAACGAACTGGCGGCTTTGTTTGGCGTGAGTCGAACACCTGTGAGAGAAGCACTCAAACGGTTGGAGGACGAAGGTCTTATTGAATCCGTCCCTGGCTCTCACACACGGGTAACACCCTTACTAGAAAAGGAGGCGAAGCACGCTTTTCCTGTTGTTGCGGCCTTGCACGGGTTGGCAGCACGACTGGCGATGCCATTTGAATCAGAGGTCATCCGTAGTCTGGAGATGTGGAATGAAAAGCTCGGGATCGCACTTGAACAGCAAGATGTGATCAAAGCGATTGAAGCAGATGACGGCTTTCACGACGTGATCCTCGAGGCTGCGGGGAATCGTGAAATCTACCTGGCACTTGAGCGAGTTGTACCGAAAATTCGGCGTTTGGAATTTGCTCGGTTTGGTTCCTTAGAAGGGGTGGAATCAGTAGAACAGCATCGCAGAATCATCGAAGCGATTCGGGACAACAACAGTCAGCTTGCCTCTTCTTTGATGGAAGAAAACTGGATCAACCTCGGCAGATTGCTTACGGACCATTCCAAAGATGAATAGGGGGTAATGGCATGAGTACGGTTGAAATGAAGGGGGAAGTACATGATTCGCGTGTTCTGCAATGGGCACGATCCATTATCGAAGAGAGTCCGTCCCACCGTCTGATTCAGCAAGAGATCGTGAATGCTGTCAACCGCAATGCGATATGGCGAGGCGAGGAATGTTTGAATTTGCTCGCACCAGAAGCACCTACCACGCCTATCGTACGTCAATTGCTCGCTTCTGAGGTTGGGACTCGCGCTGCGGAAGGACATATCGGAAGCACGCAGAGATGGTTCGCTGGCACGAAATATATCGATGAGATCGAAGCGTTATGTGTGGAGCTTTTAAAAAAAGTATTCCATGCCAATTTTGCTGACCATCGATTGGTAGCGAGCATGATCGGGAACATGACGGTCTACGCGGCATTAACGCAACCGGGCGATACGATTATGACGATCGCGCAACCGTTTGGAGGGCATTCCAGCAATCGAGTGGACGGGCCTGCTGGCATTCGCGGTTTGCAAATTGTCGATGTGCCAATGGACCCCGTTGAGCTTACCGTTGATCTGGATGAATTCGCGAAAGTCGCAAGGAAAGTAAGGCCAAAGCTCGTTACCCTAGGCGCATCGATGACTTTATTTCCATTCCCGCTGAAGGAAATGGCAGAGATCGTGAAAGAATGGGGCGGTCGCATTTATTTTGATGGCGCACATCAACTGGGTTTGATCGGTGGCGGTCAATTTCAGGACCCGTTGCGAGAAGGGGCATGTGTGATGACTGGCTCTGCTGGGAAAACGTTTAGTGGCCCACAAAGCGGTATCATCGTCTGGAATGACCCGGAACTTTCGGTACCGCTAACAAATGCCATCTTCCCAGCACTTGCCGCGACACATCAAGTCAACCGGGTAGCGGCATTGGCAGCAGCGGCGGCAGAGTTTTTGGCGTTTGGGAAGGAATACATGGCGCAAATTGTGACGAATGCACAAGCACTGGGGAAAGCATTCGATGAACGGGGAATTCGGGTGCTTTGCGCGCACAAAGGATATACACGCACACACCAAGTCATTCTGGACGTAAAAGAGTTTGGCGGTGGGTACGAGGCAGGCAAGCGATTGGCAGAAGCGAACATCATCACGAACAAAAATTTGATTCCAGGCGACGGACCAGAGGATTGGGACTTTCCAAGCGGCTTGCGTATCGGGACGACAGAAGTCACTCGGTTTGGCATGAAGGAAAAAGAGATGGATACGATTGCAGACCTGATTGCCAGCGTGTTATCAGGCAATGAAAAGCCCGAGGTTGTCCAGTCGAAGGTGATCGAATTGCGCAGATCTTTTAGCAAGATGCAGTACTGCTTCCCAGAATAGAGTAGGTAGGAATAACACCGTATGCCGGAGTTCA
Organism: Brevibacillus sp. HB2.2; assembly: GCF_013284275.1. Lineage (NCBI taxonomy): Bacteria > Bacillati > Bacillota > Bacilli > Caryophanales > Paenibacillaceae > Brevibacillus > Brevibacillus sp. HB2.2. Next base: position 223,661 of record NZ_JABSUV010000001.1, on the reverse strand, counting down.
GAACTTGGCATACGGTGCTTTTTCGAGTGCGAAGTGGACACTCATTCTTGACAATCTCATTTCATTTCGTAAATAATCGATTGATACCATCAAAGAATGGGAGTCTAAACAGATGAGTACAGACCATACAAACTCGGATGTTACTATTGATCAGACAACGAAAGAGCTGGCTCTCGTATTTGGTCAGTTAAAGCGGATCGGACATGTTTTCAGTCCTTCGAAAGACCTCCGTCAGAGCGAATTGAATTTGCTTGTTCACTTGACCTACGTAAGTCCACCAGGAACGAACGGCATCAGAGTTTCCGAGCTAGGCAAGCAGTTGAAAATAACGTCAGCAGCCGTGACGCATGTCATTCAATCACTCGAACAGCTTGGGCTTATTACCCGCACCGTGGGACCTAAGGATCGACGCTCCATTCTCGTAGCCCCAACGAAAGAGGGCTTTGATTTTGTGGCAGCGAGAGAGCAAGAGCTGTTTACTCGTTTTCGGCAGCTGCATGAGCATCTTGGTACGGATGATGCACAGGCACTCATACGGATTTTAACGAAATCAATCAGATTCCTGCATACCTATCAGCATAGCGATGAATTACAACCATAGTTCGATGATGGACTATGGTGTTTTGTTGTTTTGATAAGAACCTTGCTCCAGCTCTTTGCGGAGTGAATTCGCAGAGGGACTCCATTGCAGCTGTTGCTCCGCGCGTAATCCAGATATCCTCTGATTGATGCTCGCCCCCCAAGCGGCTGGTCCTAATGCGTTGGCCGCGTCCTCATAGCTCCAGGATCCGACTTTTTCTATCCCTGCTATTTTGGCAATCGAAGTCATGAGCTCTTTCGTCGTGATCATTTCCTTGGAAGTTGCATTGAATAATGAGCCTGGCTGTGCTCGTAAAAAAGCGCATTCGTAAAGCCTTGCCAAATCATCAACATCGATTGTAGACCATGCCGTTTGCCCATCATCGATGTAGTTGGCTGATTGAGAGAGCTTCGTTCTTTGAATGGTTGCTTGGACGAGTCCACCGCCACGACCGTACACAAGTGCAGGACGTATGACGATCGTACGAATATTGCGCTTGGCTGCTCCTAACACTTCCTGCTCCTGGTTCGCTTTCCATTGGAGAAATGGCAAAGGGTTGAGAGGGGAGTTCTCATCCACGACATTGTCGTACGTATCGTTATAGATCAGCGTTCCACTCGTATAAATGAATGGCTTCCCTGTGCCTTCCAAACCATCGAGCATTGCCCTAACCGCCGCTACATCGAGTTTTTCCATATCAGGTGTATGCGAGATCGCCGTATGGATGACCCCATCGAATTTTTTAACACTTTCTGTTAACAAGGTGGTATCCGCAAGATCGCCAACAATAGGGGTGAACCCTTGTGAGAGCAACAGCTCCGCTTTCTCATCCGATCGCACAAGTCCAGCAACCTGATACCCTTGGGACTGAAAATGCTCGGCGACTACGGACCCGATATAACCTGATATTCCTGTAAGGAAAACATTCATGACAAAACCTCCTTTATACATAATTAATTTAGTAACTAAATGATATGATAAATTATTTAACAACACCTTCACGATGTCAATGGCATTTATAATTAACTGAATATTGACAAAACGATAGTTGGGTGTTATTTTCACATTAGGAAAACGTTTACCCGTTACATAGAAAGTGAGTGAAGAACCATTACTGTAACCATTAAAGACATCGCACAACTCGCCAACGTTTCCATCGCGACTGTTTCGCGCGTGCTAAACAATTCCAAGCCAGTCCGTCCAGAGCTGCGGGAAAGAGTTTTGAAAATCGTGCAAGAGACGGGCTTTCAGCCGAATGCGATTGCTAGGAGCTTGGTCAGCAAGGAAACCCGCATCATCGGGGTAATGATTCCCGATATCTCCAATAATTTTTACTCCAATCTCATTTACGGAATTGACAGCGTCATTAGCGAGTACGACTACAGCATGTTTTTGGCGATATCCGATGAAGTGGTGGACAAAGAGCTGAAGTACTTGCGCCTTTTCAAAGAAAAACAAATCGATGGTGTCATTATCGCGAGTATTCATTTCCTGGAGGGTAATATCCAGACATTGCAAGAGATTCAGGTTCCTCTTGTTGTTACCGGACACGATTTGCCCGGCTATCAGATTCCGACTGTCAATGTCAACAATGTGCAAGCCGCCTATGATGCTACGGCCTATCTCATCTCGCAAGGCCATACCAAGATTGCTTGTATATCTGGTCCACTGTGGGACCCGCCGTGCGGTCTGGATCGCATGGGCGGTTACCGAAAAGCCATGCGGGCACATGACTTGCCCATCCATGAAGGATTCGTTGTGGAAGGGGAATTCACAGCCAAGAGCGGTTACGAAGCCATGCGCCGTATTTGTGAGGAGAAAATCCGTCCGACAGCTGTTTTTGTCGCAACAGACCTGATGGCGGTTGGCGTCCTCAATTACTTGTACGACCATGGCATTCGTGTACCAGAAGACATCTCCGTCATGGGCTTCGACAATTTGGAGCTCGCCTCCCTTTCCCGCCCCATGCTCACAACCGTGCACAATGACCCGTTCATGTACGGAAAAGCCGCAGCAGAGCAGCTACTCAGACAAATCCGCAATGAACCTGTAGAGAGAAGGAGCACCGTGCCACACCATCTCGTGATTCGCCAAACCGTAAGCGCTTTACTGGAGTGAGGCAACAAGACTGACCATATAGAAGAAGCAAACGAGTTTACGCATTCAAAAGGGGTGAAGAGATATGAAGCTTGGCGTATTTACCGTTCTTTTTAGCGAGAAGTCGTTCGAAGAAATGCTGGATCATGTGAAGGCAGCAGGTTTAGAGGCGGTGGAAATCGGCACAGGCTGCTATCCGGGCAATGCGCACTGCAATCTGGATGAGCTGTTGGAAAGTCCGGAAAAAAGACGAGCGTACAAAAAGGCAGTTGAGGATCGGGGCTTGATAATCAGCGCGCTGAGTTGTCACGGCAACCCGTTGACACCAGAGAAAAGCTTCGCGCAGCAATCCCACGATACGTTTGTGAAAACGGTACAGCTAGCCGAGCTGCTGGAGGTGCCAGTGGTCAATTGCTTTTCTGGCACGGCAGGCGACCACGAAGGAGCGAAGTACCCGAGCTGGCCTGTTGCTCCTTGGCCTAATGAGTATCGCGACGTGCTCCATTGGCAATGGAACGAGAAGCTCATCCCGTACTGGCGCGAATGGACCGCTTATGCGACTGAGCATCAGGTCAAGGTTGCGCTGGAACTGCATGGCGGCTTTCTCGTCCACACACCAGGGACATTGCTAAAGCTACGGGAACAGGTAGGGGAAGGGATTGGGGCAAACTTCGATCCAAGTCACATGTGGTGGCAAGGGATTGATCCGGTAGCTGCGATCAAAATCTTGGGCAAAGAAAAAGCCATCTATCATTTCCATGCCAAAGACACGTTTATTGACCAGGAAAAAGTGAACATGTACGGGCTGACGGATATGAATTCCTACGCCAATCTACATGAACGTGCGTGGTATTTCCGAACCGTAGGCTATGGGCATTCGCAGCAGACGTGGGCGGATATGATGAGTGCACTGCGCATGAATGGATACGATTACGTGGTGAGCATCGAGCACGAAGACGCCATCATGTCGATTGAGGAAGGATTGCAGCGCGCTGTTCAAAATCTGCAGCAAGTCATTTTGCGAGAACCAGTCCAAAATTTATGGTGGGTGTAGGAGGGGAGAAAATGACGAATCGACGTAAATGGAAAATCGGAATCATCGGTGCAGGGGGAATTACAGAAGCACACTTGGAGGCGATCAAGGAAGAATCGCGAGCAGAGGTAGTTGCCATTGCCGATATTTCCGCAGAAATGGCTTCCTATCGTGCGAAACGGCATGACATTCCGCAAGTTTTCACGGACTACGAGACGATGCTACAAGAGTCTGATGTAGACGCGATCATTGTTTGTGTCCCAAACTATTTGCATGCAGAAGCAACCAAACATGCGCTTGCAGCAGGCAAACACTTGCTGTGCGAAAAGCCGATGGCGATGAATGCCCAGGAAGCAGAAGAAATGATCGAAGCCGCGAAAAAAGCAGACAAGATCCTCATGGTCGCACAAAATAACCGATTCCGAAGCGATTCCCTGCAAGTCAAAACATGGCTGAAGGAAGGAAAGCTGGGGAACATTTATCACGCCAAAACTGGTTGGGTCAGACGAAATGGGATTCCAGGATGGGGAAGCTGGTTTACGCAAAAAGAATCGGCAGGCGGCGGTCCGTTGATTGATATCGGCGTGCATATGCTCGATTTGACCCTATGGCTCTTGGATCATCCAAAGCCTGTATCCGTCCTCGGGCAAACGTACGCGCAATTCGGGCCTCACAAACGCGGCTTGTCAGAGTGGGGAACAATCAACGATAACGGGAAGTTTGACGTGGAAGATATGGCAGTGGCGATGATCACCTTTGAGAACGGATTGTCGCTTACGCTCGATGCAAGCTGGGCTTCTCACATTGAAGAGGAAAACGTTTTCCTTCAACTATATGGACAAGAGGGCGGGGCATCCCTTCGTTTATTGGAGAACCAGTTCACGCTTTACCACGAGTGGAACGGCGTAACTGCCTCGACAGAATTAACACCAAAGCCTCAAAAAGAACGCGTACTCTTATTCCGTAATTTCATCGACGCCATCGAAGGGAAGGCAGAGGTTCTCTGCACACCGGAACAGGCCTTGTACATCAACAGATTGATCGAAGCCATCTACACATCCGCACAAAAAGGGGAAGCAGTCCGTTTCTAACATGAGCATAGGGGGTTACTTAGATGAAAGTTGCAAAAAGACTTACATCCGTTGGGCTTACCTTATTAATGGCCTTCTCATTGGCAGCATGTTCTTCCACACCTCAGCAAGCTTCTACAGATACAACACCATCACAGCCTTCAACACCATCCGCGCCCAAAACAGAGCCATCACAGCCCACAGCCGAAAAAATCAAGCTTGTCTACGCACGCGGAAAAGACGCGACGGATTCCACCAAAAAGCTCGTAGAAGCTTTCCAAAAAGCCCATCCAAATATCGAAGTAGAAATCCGTGAGATGCCTGCCGATTCCGGGCAGAGTCACGATCAATACGTCACCATGTTCAGTGCGCAATCGTCTGAAATCGACGTGTTTGACCTGGACGTCATCTGGCCGGCTGAATTTGCCCAAGCGGGTTATCTTCTGCCGCTTGACCGACTAATGGAGCAAGATGGAATCGAGACCGGAAAATACATCAAAGGGGCCATGGATGCTGGGAACTTTGGCGGACAGCAATGGACCATGCCCAAGTTTATTGACGCGGGACTCTTGTTCTACCGGAAAGATCTCGTATCCGAAGCACCGAAGACGTGGGATGACCTGATTGCCCAAGCAAAAGCAACGAAGGGCAAGGGCGGTACGAAGTTCGGCTATTTGATGCAAGCCAAGCAATATGAAGGATTGGTTTGCAACTTTGTCGAGTTCAGTGCATCGTACGGTGGAAAAATTTTGGATGAACAAGGAAAAGTGGCAGTCAACAATCCGGCTACGATCAAAGGATTGAAAAAAATGATCGAAGTCGTCAAATCCGATTTCGTCCCAACCAATATCACCACATTCATGGAGCCAGAATCCCATACGGCCTTCCTTGAGGGACAGGCAGCGTTTATCCGTAACTGGCCGTATCAGTTCGCGTTGGCGCAGGATCAGGCCCAGTCTAAAATCGTCGATCAAGTCGCGATCGCACCACTGCCAGCAGGCGATGCAGGCTCCGCAGCAGCACTCGGCGGTTGGATGGGAGGAATCAACAAGTTCTCGAAGCACCCGAAAGAAGCATGGGAATTCCTCAAATTCATGACAGGTCCAGAGGGTCAGAAAATATCCGCGATAGAGGGTGGGCTCGCACCAACCTACCTGCCAGCCTACGAGGAAGCCGATGTTCAAAAAGCCAGTCCGTTGTTCGCCAACAAAGATTTCGTCGATGGCGTAAGCGCTGCTGTATCTCGTCCAACGACTCCGATTTATCCGAAAATTTCGGAAGTGATCCAGATCGAGGTGTCCAAAGCGCTAGCAGGGCAGCAAACAGCCGAGCAGGCGGTGCAAAACATGGAAACGCAAATGAACGATCTGATGAAAAAATAAGTAGCACCACGTGGGGCTTCCAAGGGAGTCAAACCGGCTTCCTTGGAGGTTCTAGTTCTACAACAATCTGGCAAGCACAAGCAAGCTTCTAGCGGGAAGGAAGGTGGTGAACGGATGAATCGATCAACGAAAAGGACTCTCACAGAAAAACAAATGGGGTATTTACTGATTTTTCCTGCTCTGCTCATCATACTTGTTATCGCGATTTGGCCTGTCATGCGATCCTTTTGGATCAGTCTGCACGACATCCGGTTGAACGACCCGACGAAATCAGAGATTCACTCTTCATACGGATTAGATATGGAGCGATATGTCAGCACGTTACCCAATCTGCTCCGGTATGTAAAGAGGGAGGCGGACTCCGCAGAAGGGTCATCAAAGGAAAAATTGAACGCGCTCCAAGCGCAAATCGAGCAATTGAACACTTCCCTCAACCAAACAGGCGAGATCGCGAGTCGATACCAGATGATCGATCAGCTATTGCTGGATTTTAAACCAGTCCCGACCGAGCTCAAATATTTAAGCCTTTCGAACGAACAAACAGAGTCTATCAAAATCAGCTTGGTAAAAGTTAGAGAAGTCCTTTTGCAAATGAGTGAACAAAAGCTGCTTTCGAAGCCAGAGAGTGCTCTTGGCGTGATCCAAGGCATGGAAGCTTCGATTATCGAGCCCAACTTTGTTGGCCTTGCCTACTACAAGAAGTTTTTAACGGACGCCCGGATGTGGGGAGCTCTGTACAATACGGCATTTTTTACCGTTATCTCCGTTGTCATTGAATTGGTGCTCGGTATATTGATTGCATTGTTGATCAATCGACCTTTTCGTGGAAGGAGTCTTGTACGAGCTACGGTGTTAATTCCGTGGGCGATTCCGACTGTCATCTCCGCGATGATGTGGAAGTTTTTGTACGACGGGCAGAACGGCATCGTTGCCTATCTTTTTGAGCAGGCAGGCTTGATCTCTGACATGGGGATGCTTCTGACGACCAAGGCTGGAGCCATGTTTTCCGTCATTTTGGCAGATGTGTGGAAGACGACCCCATTCATGGCCTTGCTCATTTTCGCTGGCCTGCAAACGATCCCGCAAAGCTTGTATGAAGCAGCTTCTGTCGACGGTGCCACCCGCTCCCAGCAATTTTTTCGAATTACACTTCCAATGCTGAAATCAACCATTCTGGTAGCGCTATTGTTCCGTACACTTGATGCGTTCCGTGTTTTTGACCTGATTTACACGCTGACAGGTGGGGCCCCCGGGAATTCGACCGAGACCATTTCCATTTACGCGTACAAAACGATGTTTGCTCAAATGAGCTTTGGGGAGGGCTCGGCGCTTGCCGTCATTGTCTTTTTATGTGTGGCGGTGATCTCCATTGGCTATGTGAAAATATTGGGAGCTGATCTGCTGAGTGATGGCAGTGGAAAATAAGGAGGTGATTGGATGCGTAAACATACGGGTCCTTTGTTTTACGTGGGTCTACTGCTCTTCGTTTTTCTTGTGATGTTCCCGTTTTTATGGATTCTCCTCGCAGCATTGAAGCCACCAGCGGAGCTGTTTGGAGAGAGTGCCTTTCATTTTATCATCCAAAATCCTTCGTTTGACAACTTTGTCCGCGTCTTCACGGAAAGACCGTTTGCCCGTTACTTGTGGAATTCAACTGTCGTGGCGACGTTAACCACGCTCTACTCCATAACAATCGCTTCCTTTGCTGCCTATGCAATTGCCTGGCTGTCCTTTCGGGGAAAAACGATTATTTTGGGTGTGGTTCTGGCTGTGTCCATGTTTCCGCAGATCGCTACCATTTCTCCTATTTTTATGTTCATGCAATCGATGGGCTTAACGAATAGCTACACTGGCCTGATCATTCCTTATACAACCTTCGCGCTGCCGCTCGCAATTTGGAATTTGACTATCTTTTTCCGCAAAATACCGAGTGATTTGGGCGAGGCAGCTAAAGTAGACGGTGCCAGCATTTGGCAAACGATGACGAAAGTGTTTTTCCCACTCGCCATGCCTGGGGTTTTTACGACCGCCATCCTCGTTTTTATTGCAGCGTGGAATGAATTTTTGTTCGCCTTGACGCTGAATACGCAGGAAGCGATGAAGACTGTGCCTGTGGGAATCGTGATGTTTCAAGGAATGTTTACAATCCCATGGGGAGAAATATCGGCTGCCTCCATCATTGTGACGGTCCCACTAGTAGTGATGGTGCTAATTTTCCAGAGGCGGATTATCTCAGGATTGACGTCCGGGGCAGTAAAAGAATAAAAGGGAGTTATTCGATCATTTGTCTCGCAAATGCGATTGTGATACGGTGGAGTCAGCATTCAGAAAGAGAGTTGACGGAGGCATGAACAATCTCACAAAATTTCAGATTAACAGACCTGCACAAGAAGTGTTCGAAGCATTCGTGGACCCTGAGAAAATCGGCAACTTCTGGTTCTCTTCCAGCTCGGCAAGGTGGGAAGAAGGGAAGAGCATTACGTTATTCTACGATATTTACAACGCAGAAGTAGGAATTACGGTTCACGAAATCGAAGTGAACAAACGAATCGTTTTCCAGTGGGCGGGAGAAGAAAATATCGTATCGATTACGTTAAACGAGTTAGATAAAGCCTCGACGATTATTGAAGTGAACGAAGAGGGTTTTCAAGAAAATGATCCAGCGCTCCTGCAAAAAATGATCGACAATAAAGAAGGCTGGGTGTACGTCTTAAGCTGTTTGAAGGGGTATCTGGAGCATGGGATCAACACATTAAGAGAAGGGCTTGTGAGATAGACCTGGATGTTTTGCGAGACCATACTCTGAAATAACGAGAAAGCCCGAACCAACGTGTATCGGGCTCTTCCTTTTGCACTATTTAATGCCGAGGCTGCGTTTTTTTCGCACGAGCGTGGATATGTTCACTTGCAGTTTATCCGCACACTGCTGCATGGTGTCTGTCTCCTTCAAGAGGCGTTGGATATACGCTCGTTCAAATCGTTCGACCGCTTCTTTTAGCGGCAACAGCTCATCCATTTTGGCAAGTTGGAGAGGCAGGGCTGTCTGTTGCGTATTGCGAATGGACGACGGTAACTGATCAAAGGTAATTCGCCCATTTTCACACATGTGAAAAGAGCGTTCTACCACATTTTTCAGCTCGCGTATATTCCCTGGCCAGTCATAATCCATCAGCGCCTCCAACGCATCTGTTTCGATGCGCATTTCTTGCTGGTACTTCCATTCGAGCTTTTTCAAATAGTAGAAAATAAGAGCCGGAATATCCTCGCGGCGCTCACGCAAGGCTGGTATGGTGAGAGTTAGTACGTTTAGCCGGTAGAACAAATCCTGCCGAAAACGCTTTTGTTCGACCATCGCTTCCAAATCGCTATTGGTAGCAGCGATGATACGCATGTTAACCTGACGCGATGTTTTCCCCCCGAGTCTGCGAATCCGCCCATCCTGCAATACATTTAAGAGCTTTACCTGTAAAGGAAAAGGGAGGTCTCCAATCTCATCGAGAAAAATGGTTCCCCGATCCGCCAGCTCGAACAATCCTTCCTTTGACTGACTTGCCCCCGTAAAGGCTCCTTTCTCATAGCCAAATAATTCTGACTCGAGCAAATGCTCGGGAATGGCCCCACAGTTAATCTTGATAAATTCGCCAGTTCGCCCGCTTTGAGCGTGAATGTAGTTCGCCATGACATCTTTACCGACACCAGACTCGCCTAGCAAAAGGATAGGAGAGTCGTTCGTCGCAAAGCGCTTGGAGAGTGAAGCAATTCGATGCATGAGCCCACTGCGATAAATAATCTGCTCGTCAAAGTCACCATCGGTTTGGATATGTTCCAGAGCCCTTTGATACGCCGAACTGATTTGACGTGTTTCCTCCAGCTCCTTCTGAAGCTGATTCAGCTCAGTGACGTCGCGCACATTTCCCACTACAAACAATAATTCCTTGTTTGGATCGAGCAGCGGGGTAGCTGTATTGATCGCTTGCCGACCGTTTGCATAATCGATGACAACACTATGGGTTTGTTTCGTCAAAATCGTACGTACAGCAGAAGAGTCAGGAACCAGATGCATTTCTTTTTGCTCCATGAAGCTGAAATTATTCAAAATGTCGGCGGGAACTCCCGTGATGTTCAAGTACGCCTCATTGTAAAGCAGAACGTAGCCGTTACGGTCACAGATCGCCAATCCGTCGTGGGACGTACTGAAGATGGTCGTCAGTAATTTTGCGAGTTCATGATTGTCACTGGCCTGAAAATACTTGGTTTGATACATCGAAGTCCTCCTCAGTAGGCTTGTAAACGGAATAATCAGAAATAATCATCGGTGCGCAAGTTTGCATATGCAAAAATGATCATTTTCGAATTGTGCTGTTGTGAAATCGCTTTCAAATGTTTGGCATGCTACTTGCTTTTCTATAGGGACGAAAGCAGAGGCAAGACGAATCAATATCACATGATCGAAAGACACCGTGGTGTTTTTCATCGAAAAAGCGAGGGATGTTTCCATGTCTTCATTATATCAGGTATTGAGTCCAGCGGGTGAGCTGGTAAGCGATCTCAAGGGGCGATTAGACGAGGCGACGATGATCAAGATGTATGAAAATATGGTGTTGGTTCGGCAGTTTGACCGCAAGTCGATTAACCTGCAACGACAAGGAAGAATGGGGACGTATGCTCCCTTTGAAGGGCAGGAAGCTTCGCAAGTAGGCAGCGCGATGGCATTAACACCTGGAGATTGGCTTTTCCCAACCTACCGAGACCATGCGGCAGCGATTGTCCATGGTCAATCCATGGCAAGAGTGTTCCTCTATTGGATGGGCCACATGGAAGGGAGTATCAGCCCGAAACATTTGAATATCATGCCGCCATGTGTACCGATTGCGACTCAAATGGTTCATGCAGTAGGGACTGCTTGGGCGAGCAAGCTGCAAAACGAACAGCATGTTAGCATTGCCTACTTTGGTGACGGAGCAAGCTCAGAGGGAGATTTCCATGAGGCATTGAATTTTGCAGGCGTATTTCAGACGCCGACCATTTTCTTCTGCCAAAACAACGGCTTCGCGATCAGCGTTCCGTTTTCACAGCAGTCTGCATCGAAAACGATTGCACAGCGTTCGGCCGCTTATGATATCCCTGGGGTTCGGATAGACGGCAATGATATCTTCGCTGTTTGGCTGACCATGAAAGAAGCCATGCAACGTGCGTTGGAAGGGAAGGGACCGACGTTGATCGAAGCGGTGACATTCCGCTATGGCGCACACACAACCGCAGATGATCCGAAGAAATACCGGGATCAAGAGAGTTTGTCCGAGGAATGGCGTCAAGAGCGCGACCCACTCCAACGTCTGCGTGTGTATCTGGAGAATCAAGGGCTGTGGAATGAGACGAGGGAAGATGAGCTGATGGCACGCGTGAATGAACAAATCGATGCAGCTCTTGTGGAAGCAGAGAGCTATCCGAAGTCCAAACCGGAAGAAATGTTCAAGCACGTCTACGCTGAACCATCGTGGATGGCAACGGAACAAGAGAGCGAGCTCGTCAAGCCATCGAAGCAGGAGGGAATCCCAGCATGAAACGCAAACTGACGATGATTCAAGCGATCACGGAGGCCATGGATCAAAAATTGGCAGATGATTCACGCATCATGCTGCTCGGCGAGGATATTGGCGTGAATGGTGGTGTGTTCCGGGCGACGGAAGATTTGGTTCACAAATACGGTCCGGATCGTGTAGTGGACACGCCGCTAGCCGAGGCGGGAATCATCGGGGCAGCGATCGGTCTTGCCATGAACGGGAAAATTCCTGTGGTCGAGATTCAATTCCTTGCCTTTATTTACCCAGGCTTTGAGCAAATTGTTTCTCATGCTGCACGCATGCGCTATCGTACTCGCGGACAGTACCATGTCCCGATGGTCATACGCACGCCGTACGGGGCAGGGATTCGCGGTCCGGAACTGCATTCGGAGAGTGTCGAAACGTTTTTTGCTCATGTACCGGGCTTAAAGGTTGTGGCACCAAGCACACCTTATGATGCAAAAGGCTTGCTGATTGCAGCAATAGAAGATCCTGATCCGGTTATTTTTTTGGAGCCGACCAAGCTCTATCGCGCATTTAAACAAGAGGTTTCGGAAGAAATGTACCGTGTGCCCATCGGAAAAGCGAAGGTCGTCCAGGAAGGCTCGGATGTATCTATTTTTGCTTGGGGAGCGATGCTTCGTGTCGCAGAGGATGCGGCGAAACAGATCGAGCGCGAAAACGGCTTGAGCTGCGAAGTCATTGATCTGCGCACTCTTTATCCGTTGGATCGGGATTCGATTATCGCTTCGGTCAAAAAGACTGGACGCGCAGTTGTCGTACATGAAGCCCATAAAACTGCTGGGTTGGGTGCAGAGATCATTTCCATCATCAATGATGAAGCTTTGATATACATGAAAGCTCCCGTGAAACGGATTACCGGATTTGACGTCCCTGTCCCGCAATTTAGCATTGAGGATGACTATTTGCCAACGGCTGAACGCGTGAAGGACGGAATTATGGAAACGGCTACGTTTTAAGAGAAGGAGCGAGTCATATGGTTGAGTTCAAGCTTCCGGATGTGGGAGAAGGTATGCATGAAGGAGAAATCGTAAAAGTACTGGTTCGCACAGGCGAATCCGTTCAACAGGATCAGCCACTGTTGGAGGTGCAGACAGACAAGGTGAATGCCGAGTTGTCTGCGCCAGTGACAGGCATCATTCGTGACATTTTCATAGCAGAAGGAGAAACAGTAGAGGTCGGAACTACCCTTCTCGTGATCGATGCAGGTACAGAAGTGGAAGTAAAGACGGAGACAAAGCATCCAGAAAAGGTCGTAAACCCGGATAAGACAGTCAATTTTACTCCAGCTCGTGCTGATCACCGCCGCTCATTGGCCACGCCGTACGTTCGGCAGTTAGCGCGGGAAATGAAGCTGGATATCGAGTTGGTCACAGGTACAGGAGCAGCGGGACGTGTGACGGAAGAGGATTTGCGCCAATTCGCCAATCGATTGCAAAAATCAGCACCAGCTAAGTTTCCGACATCGGCTACTGGCAATGAGCGCCTGTTGGAAGCAAGTACAGTAGCGGTTGAGACGGAACCGGTTGTTCAGCCGAAAACAGGAACCGCTACTCGTGCAGCCACCTCGTCGCAGGGAGATATCGAACGGCTACCGTTAAAAGGCATCCGGAAAAAGATTGCCGAGCATATGGTGAAATCAGTCACAATCATCCCGCATGTGACATCTGTCGATGAGTTGGAGATGGATCAGCTGCGTGCTTTGCGCGAAACGTTAAGACCACATGCGGAAAAACGGAATATCAAGCTGACCTTCCTTCCGTTCTTTATCAAAGCGCTGGTCATTGCACTAAAGGAATTCCCGACGCTAAACGCATCGATTGACGAACGTACGAATGAAATTTTGCTCAAGCGCTTTTACCATATTGGCATTGCAACCGATACGCCTGAGGGCTTGATCGTACCAGTCATCAAGGATGCAGACCACAAATCGATTTTTCAACTCGCTGAAGAAATTGATCAACTGGCACGCTTGGCTCGCGAAGGCAAATTGACTATGGAACACATTACAGGTGGCACCTTCACGATTAGCAATGTAGGGCCAATCGGGGGACTGCAAGCAACGCCAATCATTAATCACCCGGAAGTAGCGATTATCAGTTTGCATAAAATGGAGAAGCGCTGGGTCGTACGTGAGGATGAAGGCGTTATTCGCTGGATGATGAACCTGTCGCTTTCGTTTGATCATCGCCTGATCGATGGCGTGACGGCAGTACGTTTTACCAACCGGATCAAGGAGCTGCTGGAAGATCCGAATCTATTGTTTGCGGAGATGGTATAGATGGTAGTCGGCGAAGTAGCAGTCGAAACAGATGTAGTTGTCATCGGTGGTGGGCCAGGAGGTTATGCAGCCGCTATTCGTCTCGGACAGCTGGGGAAATCGGTTGTTCTGATTGAAAAGGAAGTACTGGGTGGGGTTTGCTTAAATCGCGGATGCATCCCGTCGAAAGCCTTGATTCATGCAGCAGGCGAATACCACAAGCTAAATAGTCTAAATAAGCTTGGAATCCAGCTTCCGACAGGGAAAGCAACCTTCCATATGCCGAGCTGGCAGACGTGGAAGTCTTCTGTCGTTGCTCAATTGAACAAAGGGGTCGATTATCTCTGTCAGGCCAATGGGGTTACAGTCGTGAAGGGAACAGCGACATTTCTCTCGAGTGATCGGATTGGCGTAGAGACGGGTGGCGATTTTGAAACGTACAAATGTAAACAAGCGATTATTGCGACAGGATCACGTCCATTCATTCCATCGTTTTTAAAAACAGATGGAGAATATATTCTGGATTCTACTGATATGCTGGCATTGGATGACGTACCGGAAACACTGGCCATAATCGGCGGCGGCTATATTGGTATGGAGCTCGGGATGGCGTTCGCCAAGCTTGGATCGCAGGTGACCATCATTGAAGCAAGTGAGCGTATTTTGCCGCAAACAGCCGCCCATCTCTCTCAGGAAGTGCTCAAGCAGGCGAAACAGCTCGGGATGACGGTCAAGATCGCGACAAAAGTAGAGAAGGCTGAGGTAGCGAACGGAAGAGTCACACTCGTATGCACTTCGGAAAAGAACGGTTCCGAAAGTATCACTGCACATAAAACCCTCGTCACTATAGGGCGAGTGCCGAACACAGGTGAACTCGGACTTGCGCAGGCGGGAGTAGAAATGGACGAGCGCGGCTATATTCCCGTGACATCGACTGGCAGTACGAACAAGGCGCATATTTATGCCATCGGCGATGTAACACCTGGCCCTGCGTTAGCCCATCGTGCGGCGAAGCAAGGGATTGTGGCAGCCGAGGTGATCGCAGGGCTGCCTAGCAGCGTAGATTCCCCTTTTGTACCTTATGTGATTTTTACTGAGCCACAAATAGCTGGTGTGGGGATGACACGCGAAGAGGCAGAGCTTCAAGGATACAAGGTCAAGGCAGCGACCTTCCCTTATCGAGCGAATGGCAGAGCACTCGCCATGGATGAAGGAGAAGGTTTTGCTGAGGTGATAGTGGATCAAGAAAGTCATTTATTGTTGGGAATGCACATTGTAGGTGCTGATGCATCGAACCTGATAGGGGAGGGCGTACTGGCACTTGAGCTTGCTGCGCGTGTAGAAGATGTGGCGTTAACCATGCATCCGCATCCCACTTTAAGCGAGGTATGGCTGGAGGCTGCCGAAGCGGTGTTAGGCCATGCTATTCATATCGTAAACAAATCAAAAGTAGCTGTGAGCAAATAGAATGATCGTGAAACCTTAAAGATATGTGACGGATCTTCATGACAATGATCTGCCTCGGAGCCTATCAAGATTGGCATTTGCATGAATGTGCTACGCTTGAATTAATCTCGTGCAAAGGATGTGTGGTCATTATGAAATTGAATCACGTCAATCTTACCGTTACGGATGTTCCAGCTGCTGCGGGTTTCTTGGAGAAATATTTTGGCCTGAAAAAGTTAGATACGTCGGAGGATGCTCGTGGCGATAATTTTGGGGTCCTATTTGACGATAACGGCCTGGTGTTTACCTTGATGAAGGGTACCGAAGTCCAATATCCCAAGACATTTCATATCGGCTTTATCCAAGAGAGCGAAGAGAAAGTAAATGAAATCAATCAACGCTTAAAAGAAGATGGTTACAAAGTAGCGTCACCAGTAAGAACGCATGGTTGGACGTTTTATGTGAAAGCTCCTGGTGGTTTTACTGTTGAGGTACTTGCGTAACGCGTATACACATAGTTGAAAGCCTTCTTTTTCTCATGAGAAAAAGGGGGCTTTCTTTTTTCTTGTTTTAACATCCGGTAAATCAGAAGGGGTGGGCGATAAAGTTGCAACGCCCACCGTGGCTTCGATAGAATGATATTTTTTATATCTTCAGGCTCTCTTTCTTTCCATAATGGAATCCCAGGTGATAAGCACGGTCCAATAGCTGCTCGATATGCGCAGGATTTTGCGCCAAGGTGTCATAAAGGAACTCAACCCTCGAATCGCCGATTCCGACGTAACTGGAGATTCCGACATTGAGGTGGTGCGCCATCATTTGGTCATAATTTCTTTTTTGAAAGTGATCTTCTGGAGCAGCTGCGAGACCGATCCACAATGCATGTTTATGATGCAGCTTGCGTGAGCCATAGGCAAACCCGTTGTTCCAGACGCGATCGATGTATCCTTTTAACATGGCCGGCATGCTGAACCACCAGATCGGAAAAATAAAGGCTAACGCGTCGTGTTTTCTCATGCGCTCCATTTCAATCTCGACCTCTTCGGAATATTTCTTATCTCCATTGTTCCAATCTGGCTCATCTTCCTCCCATAAAACAGGGTGAAAACCACTGCGATGCAAATCCAGAACTTCAACCTCATGTCCTGCATCCTTTAGGCCTTGAACGAATCGTTCTGCAACGGCAAAGGTCAAGGAATTGGTTCGTGGATGGGTAACAACTGTCAGTACTTTCATTTTTCAACACCCTCTATCTTTGTAGTCATTTGTATGTCAGATGGGCGTCCATCTTCTAAGGTGCTGGTATATCCGAATGATGCACCATATAATGGAAAGTGAAAAGTACGCACTTTTTTGTGCTATTGATACCAAAAAGTAACATAGGAACAAAAAGGTTCCTGTAAAAATCGTAAGTAATAGGGGAGGATAGCCAATCGATGAAACCAAAGCTCAAACATACATACCAAATTCCTTCTGAAGCAACACTAGTGTTCTTTGAAAATAAAGTGTTAGACTACCGCTGTTGTCATTCATGGATATCGGTTGGATTTTTTTCTAGAATTACTTTATTCTAATGACGACTTTTCCCTTGGCCCTTCCGCTTTCCAGGTAATTAAATGCTTGATCGGCATCTTTCAAATGATACACCTTATCAATAATTGGCTTAATGAGACCTTCTTCAATAAATTCCTTTAAAACCTTCAATTGTTCTCCGCTTGGTTTCATAAAAAGGAAGTGATACCTCGTTTGGCTCTTCTTCTCCTGGGCTTTGATCTTACGGCTTACGATGGACAAAATTATTGTTTTCATCCAACCCAATTTCGCTTCTTTTCCAAATCTGCCGTTTGGCATGCCGGAGATGGATACGATTTGTCCGCCTGGTTTCAGTATGCGGAATGATTTTTCCAAGGCTTCTCCACCTAAAGTATCAAAAACAGCGTCATATCCGGTAAGCATTTCTTCAAAATTCTCTTTTTTATAATTAATAATTAAATCGGCCCCCAACGATTTGACCAATTCATAGCCTTTTTCGCTTGCTGTTGTGGCTACAAAAGCGCCCATTAGCTTGGCCAGTTGGATGGCGAAGGTTCCTACGCCTCCCGAACCAGCGTGAATCAAAATTTTTTGGCCTTTTTGAAGGTTTAATATATCAACAAAAGCTTGGTAAGTCGTAAGTCCAATCAGCGGTAACGATGCTGCCTCTTCAAAGGTTAGACCCTGCGGCTTCAGCCAAATATCATCCTCATGAACAGCAATAAATTCGGCTAATGTTCCGATTCGGTTTTTGCGGGGTCTCCCGTAAACTTCATCTCCGGGTTTAAAAGTATTCACACGATCACCAACTTTGACTACAACACCGGAGAAATCATTTCCTAAGATTAGAGGAAACCTGTAATTCAACAGGAATTTCATTTTCCCTTCCTTAATCTTAAAATCAATAGGATTTAAGCTGGCTGCATGAATTTCCACTAGAACATCATGTTCTCCGATAGTAGGCATTGGTTGTTCGGACATCACTAATGGAACATTTTCCCCGTATTTCTCAATGATCATAGCCTTCATTTCAAATCACTTCCTTTACGATTATTGGTTTAAACTAATGAACCAATTGTGCATAATAAGTTTTTCCCTACAGTATTTCCTTCAGGTCTTAGGGTCATCGGATAAATTGCATGCGTATTCAACGGAAGTAATTAATGATTTGAGTTGTTCAAGAGGTTTACGGACAGTTAATACATAATAGTTTTCTACACCTTTTTTTTCGGCTTTAATGTAACCAGACTGTTTCAATACCTTTAAATGATGGGATACAGCTGGTCTAGACAAATTCATATGGCCTGCTATCGTATTAACATTGAGTCCTAATTTGTTCTGCGCCAACAGCATAATAATGGCTTGACGGTTTTCATCCGTCAGTACTTCCAATAATGGGATACAATCTTTAAATTGTTGTAGAACATGCTCGGTTTGTTGGCTCATTCAATCCACCTCTTTTGTTCATTCGTTTAATCCTTTGAACGTAATTATAACTATTTTCTTAACAAAATCAAGCTAAAGGCCGAGGGTTTCAAGATTTTTCAAAATTGTAGGCTGTTTTTATACTTCAATGTGCCTGGTTAATTAGGATCGATATGCATTTCAAACTAATCGTTTTAGGTGGCCCTTGATTTTATGTGAGTTATACTACGACCCAAACGAACGAGCGAATTGTAGAAACAAATGCCGGACATTAGCCAAAAAATCCTGACACAGCAGCTTCGTGAGCTAAAAGAGGATGGCATCGTCATCAGGACCGTGTACAGTCAAGTACCGCCAAAGGTCGAGTATGAATGGGGCGAGATTTATCGGTTCCTTCCAAGGATGCTTTTCAAGAGCATCGGGTGGATAAGGTATGCCATCCGTATCCATAATAATTGACAGTTAGCGGAAAATACGATAGCAGACAACTACGAATTCGGGGGTGTCGACATGAAAAGGCTGCGACTAATTTCGTTGATGCTGATTGCAATTATGGGGATAAGTGGATGCAATTTTGGAAAACCGAATGTTCCGGAGGGAGTAGAGGTTGTACCAAAGCCAACCTATGTCATTGGAAGTGAAGTCATTCTAAAAGCGAATCATGCTCCGGGGATGCAGGGGGCTAAAGCAAAGATTGTGGCGGCATACGATACGACGGCCTATAGTGTTACCTATACGCCTACAACAGGGGAACCACCAGTGAAAAATTATAAATGGATCATTCAGGAAGAGATCAAAAATCACATCAAGCAGCCGTATGATCCAGGAACAGAAGTCATTCTGAAGGCTGATCATGTGAAAGGGATGTTGGATGCAACAGGGAAGCTCGATACTGTGGAATCCACTACGGTTTATATGGTCGATTACACGCCCACATCGGGTGGTGGAGAGGTTAAAAATTATAAATGGGTGACGGAAAGCGAGTTATCGCCAGTCAAATGATTGATACCCATCCTTATTTGAAAAAAGGCAGCCCGTGGCTTTTCAACGCCAAAGCTGCCTTTTCAGGTTTTCATTTGATGCGATATTGATACGAGCTGTTTGATGTTACACGCGACGAGACTTCCACTTAGCGAGCATTTGATTGAGAGATTCGCTGTATAGCTCAATTGCTTCCAGCATCTCATAGAATCGCTTCATAACTAACTCACTTTCCTTCAAATTTTCAATTTGCATACCTTTTTCTATGATATTCTTTAATGATAATATTCGCTCTAAACCCTGTATAAACTCTTCCTCAATTGCGTCTGGTGCCACGATGTAATAACTCACACGGTCGCCTGTCACACTCTTTTTTTCCGCGATTCCACTTTTTAAAAGAATGCGCATATTGGTAGATACACTGCCTAGACTGACTTGCAATGTAGTGGCAATCTGTTCGGATGAAAGGGGTTCCTGCGAGACCATCAACAGTCCTATAATCCGGCCAGCAATTCTGGATAATCCTTGATTTTCGTGATGGAGAGCCATTTCTTCAATCAATTGCATCGTTTCCGCGGTTAATTTGTCCAACTTCATGACTCCTTTTTCCTCGTTTTGCCCGATTTCCATGCTTTTGTCTATTATACTATCAATAGTCATCGCTTTCTTCAGAAAATAACAAAAGAAAATGCGCCTGGTCTACTGACAGGCGCTCACATCATTCCTTATTCTAGTGGCGTGGCAGTGCTATCATTGGTTTGACGAAGATGCTCCATTATCATCAAGGCGGAACCTAGCTGGACACCGCACAATTCGCGCAGCGGACGCATCGACCAGTTAAAAAAGGTGAGTAGCTCTTGTAAGCCTTGATCCAGCCATTTTTCTGATTCTGCTCGAATCTCTGAAAGGGTGATGTTGTCGGGCTGGGCATCCAGCATGCGGATCTGCATGCTGCAGCAGCATAGAGAAGTCCAGAAAGTGCGTAGTTTCAAGTCAAACATTTCAGCTACTGTTGCGAAGCGTGCTAAAGTTTCATCACTTTCAGCTGATTTTAAATGATGGGCTCGAACTTCCTCCATACCGATCAGAAAATCCTCTACAGATCGCTGAAATTTGGTTGGGATCGTTATGAATGCCTGTGCACTTTGGTACTGTTTGGATAAGAATGCAAAATGCTCACCTTCCAGTTTGGCTATATCCAGCGTAGCATCCTTGTAGCTATGAGTGGTTTCAGATTTATCTCCCATCCTTGGATCCGTAAACAACGATATTTCTGAAACTAGGCAAAAGGTATTGTAACGTGTCCCAGCATAATCGCGGGATGAGCCTCCCATGAGGATTGCTTTTGCAGGGTCTTCTCCAGTAGGCAGGACGCTATGGTAGTAATCGTACATAGCAGACAGCTCAGGTAGCTGATAAAAACCGGGTTGGATAGGGGGCATGAATGGTGCCTCTGGTTCGCCGATCATCAGCGGTAATTGATGATCATGGGTCAGTTTTACGATCTGTTGGCACAATGCGTCGGGAAGAGGCGTCGATACATAATAAAACGTTCCCGTTTGATCGGAGCTGTGCAAGCTGTTGAGGAAATGCGGCTTGGCTTCATCAATCGCCCGCATAAATGCTACGGTTTCAGGAATGGGCTCGCTGAAGCTCAACGTTTTATACGCATACGGGAATGTCCATTCAACTTGCTCGAGCATACTGGGACGATAGTAGCTGCGGATGTAACGATCTGGAGAAAATGGGCCGTGGTACCAACCCTCATTCAGTCGGCAACCATCTACATCGATTTCTTTGATGATATAGAAGGTATAATCCATTTGCTCTAATAGGGCAGAATCCTCACATAGCTTTTTGCTGAGATACTCTAGCGATAGAGCTCCAATCGGTTCATTTGGATGGGGACAACCGACAAACAGCGCGCGATGCTGGCCATTTCCAATTCGCAGCATAAGGATGGGGTGTCCTTCTGTTGAGTGACCGATGGTACTGAGCGTAACAAGATGTGGATAGGCGGCTGCTAATTCACGGGAAGAGGTGTCCAATTCTTCAATAGTTAGAAAATGTGAGAAATCAGGCATTTCTTGCAGCAGTTTTTGAATGAAATCAGTCAAGCTACTCACTCCTTTTGAAATGGATAAGAATGGATGAAACAAAAGAGATTCCTGCACCTACTAGCAGCAGGGAAAAACCGGCTTGAAAGGAGTACGCCTGAATAAATGCGCCCATCGCGATTGGTGTAAAAATACTTGCCAGCTTTCCTCCGGTTAACAGAATTCCAGTAGCAGTGCCCATAACATCTGAGGGAATGAGACGCATGGTAAGTCCAATAATAGGTTGAGTGGTAAGGGATAGAAAAAACAAAGAAATAGACTCAAACAACATAAACAGGCTGACATCGTCAGTTAGGATCATAAGCGTAAGGAAAATCGCTGAGACCAGAATGGACGGAATGACCATCGTTCGAAACTTTTGATAAAAATAACGGTCATATAACCAACCTCCTGCCAAATAGCCAAGCATGGAAATGAGAAGAGGAAGCGATGCATATAAGCCAGATTCGGTAATAGCGAGATGTTTTTCCGTTGTTAAGTAGGTAGGTACCCATGTCATGCATCCAATCATCACGATATTAATTCCGCTGAGCATACCTGTTAGTTTCCACAAATACCTGTTACGCAAAAGAGATAGGAAAGGGATAGGTTTCGATTTTGATACTGAGCTTGAAGATTGCTCCATTACGAAAGGACGGGGAAGGAATATCAAGAGAATGGGGGCCAAGAGCAGGCCAACTGATGCTGTAATAAAAGTAGCTTCCTGCCATCCCAGTACCGCAATCAATGGTGCTACGAGAAAAGGGGCAAGTCCAGACCCAATTGGTTCCGCTGATGAAACGACGGATAATGTGGTCGTGCGGATGTTTGCAGGTGTTCGTTCGGCAATCGCTTTTAACATAGCAGGCATTAGTGGGGCATCGATAAACCCCATCAAAAAACGGACAAGGAGTAAGGCTGCAAAACTTGTGACCGCTCCTGTAAGCGCAGTCAATATTGCCCACAATACCAAGCTGATCACAATAATTTGCTTCGATCCTCGTTTATCAGCAATGATCCCTCCCGGAATGGTAAAAATCGCGAAGCCTAAAAAATATACACTCATGATCGCACCTTGCTCCACTGGATTCAAATGAAATTCCTCTCCAATAAGTGGTAGTGCAATCATGATGCTGTACGTGCCAAGAACCCCTACGAGTATAGTGATAAACAAGAGCGCAGCACTAATCAAAGCAGACTTTTTCATGTGCATCACTTCCTAAAAGATGTTATGTGTATTATCTTAATTAAATTCAGTTATTTTAGTCAATACTGAAATTACTGAATTTAATTCTGTTTGGAAAACGCAGGATAGCTTTCCTTTCAAATAACGAAAACGACCTGTGGGTTGCGCGGATGGTTTTCCATCGTGCTACCTACAGGTCGTTTCATGATCTCATTTCGTAACAGATTGTATCCGTTATGATTAGTACTTTCTTGTGAGAATTCGAGAATGCTCTCCATCTACAGTGATTTCCCAGCCTCTTGGGATTTCATAAGCAAAGGCTGGCGAAGGGTGCTTGACCGCTTCAATGCTGGATTCAGTAGGGATACTGGTGATATTTACGATTTGTTTTTCATAGAGACTTACATTTACCACGACCCAGCCATACGGTACAGGCACCCCGGTACCGACCCATTTATTCTCCAGCTCTTGAGGTTGGTACCGTTTTTTATTCTCATTTCTGATATCGATATAAGCCTGTCTCTTGCTGTTATAACCTCGACCGATTTCTACCCAACCAGAAGGGATGTTAAAGCTCAAGCTTCTTTCTACTTGCCCATAATTAGCGCCAACAATATATTTCGCTACTTCATATCCAAGCTGTGTTCCACGATGTGGCTCTTTTTCAATCGAAATCCATCCATTCGGAAAGAACGTATCGTATGCCACTACTAACGTATCACCGTACTTCCAGTTTCCATCAAAGATATATTTTTGTGGACGGGCGTTAGAGTCTTTTCCTTTTCCTACCGCATCTGCTGCTTGAGTCGGGACGAACAAGAATGATGATGCCAAGACGAGAATACCCAAACCTCTTCCTACTTTTTTCATAGCTTAACTCCTCCATATGAATGCAATAAGTAAAAAGAATTTCAATAATGAGAATTCTGAGTTAATTTGAAACTTCCTGCTTTATATGGAAAAAATTTCTTGTCGAAAAATTGTCGAGCGAGAGGATTGTTCCAAGGAACACGTGTTTTCAATAGAAGCTACAGTAAAAAAACGGAAATATGTCTTGTTGAAAGGTGCAAATGATTATGATATGATGCTGTTAATTTAATGACTGGAGCTGAAGAGTATAATGGATAATTTTCTTGCTTAAAAAATAAAACAAACAGCGATATCTTTCGCGTGTTTTATTCTTTATGTGCAAGAAAGTTACGTATACCTCTTCACTCAAACAATATATCCTTATCTAACTCCTTTTTTGAGTTGGATTTGCTGTATTTATTTGAGCTACAAGAGAGTAACTTTCTTGTAGCTTTTCTATTTTTTTGCGTACAGGAGGATGATTGTATGTCATTAATCAGTGTAAATAACTTAACGTTTGCCTATGAAGGCAGTTTTGATAACATTTTTGAAAATGTGAGTTTCCAAATCGATACGGATTGGAAATTGGGCTTTACGGGAAGAAACGGGAGGGGGAAAACGACTTTTCTCAACCTGTTGCTTGGTAAGTATGAATACAGTGGAAAGATTAGTGCTCAAGTCAGCTTTGAATACTTTCCTTTCCGAGTCGAGAACAAAGAATATCTTACCCTTGATATCGTTCAAGACATTGTCCCGGACTATCAGCTATGGGAATTAATGCGCGAGTTCTCCCTCTTAAAGGTTTCAGACGATGTTCTATATCGTCCTTTTGAATCTTTGTCTAACGGGGAGCAAACGAAAGTGATGTTAGCCGCCTTATTTCTAAAGGAAAACAGTTTTTTGTTAATTGATGAGCCAACCAATCACCTCGACATGCATGCAAGGGAGCTCGTCAGTGATTATCTCCATTCCAAAAGCGGTTATATTCTGGTGTCCCACGACCGCGCATTTCTAGACAACTGTGTCGACCACATCCTGTCCATCAACAAGACGAACATTGAGGTGCAAAAAGGGAGTTTCTCCGATTGGTGGGAAAATAAACAGAGACAGGATAACTATGAGCTCGCTGAGAATGAGAAGCTCAAAAAAGACATTAAACGCTTGTCGGACGCAGCCAAACGCACAAGTAACTGGTCGGACGCTGTGGAAAAGACAAAAAATGGAACATTGAATTCCGGTTCCAAATTAGACAAAGGGTATGTTGGCCACAAGGCTGCGAAAATGATGAAACGCTCCAAATCGATGGAGCAAAGACAGCAATCCGCTATTGATGAAAAATCGAAGCTACTAAAAAACATTGAAAACCAGGAAAGCTTAAAGATTGCACAGCTTGCTTATCACAAAAATCAACTGGCCGAACTGGAGAAGGTCTCGATTTCTTACGGAGAGAAGCTAGTTTGCGCAGATGTCAGCTTTACGATTGACCAAGGAGAGCGTATAGCGCTGTCAGGAAAGAATGGTTCAGGAAAATCCAGCATTCTCAAGCTCATTTGCGGGGAGAACATTCAACATACGGGGACATTCAGAAAGGGGAGTCAACTGAAAATCTCGTATGTTTCTCAAGACACTTCCCATTTAAAGGGCAATCTCACTGACTTTGCCCGGGACAATGAGATTGAGGAAAGTCTGTTTAAATCGATTTTGCGCAAGCTGGACTTTTCCCGTGTGCAATTTGAGAAGGATATCTCTGCTTTTAGTGGCGGACAGAAGAAGAAAGTACTCATTGCGAAAAGTCTTTGCGAGAAAGCCCATCTTCATATTTGGGATGAGCCATTAAACTTTATTGACGTCATTTCTCGCATGCAAATTGAAGAGCTGCTCCTTGAACACTCGCCAACGATTCTTTTTGTGGAACATGACAGGGAGTTTTGCAATAACATCGCTACAAAAATCGTTGAATTGTAGTTGGATAAAAAGTCTCTAAAAAAAGAAGAAGGTGGGGAAAACCGTTTTGGTTTCCTCACCTTTCTAATTCGTTCGTAAAGCAGGGTACACGAAAGCCTTTAACGTAACGCCTGTAAAGGAACATCCGGAAGCCTTTGGATGACCGCCACCACCGTAATGCTGGGCGATCACAGACAGATCTACGTCTTCTCGGATCGTTCGAAAGCTGATTCTGCCTTTCCCGGGATCGAGCATCGCGACAAAATCAATCATTTCCGCATTTTTACATAAGAAATTGCCTGTCGTGGAGTGATATTGTTCGAGGAAAACTACGCCCACTTGATACGTTTTTGGCTCGTCTAAATCAATCTCTACCGGAATTAGCTTCATTTGCTTCAGCTTTTTATGCTCAAATTCATCGATGCGCTTTTCTTCTGTATAGATGAGGATCGATTCTACTTCGTCAAATACGAACTGATCCGTATGAGTACCTTCACCACGCAAGCGTCCCAGCACATTCTGAATAAACCTGTCTCGCTCGACCATATAGAATAAAATGTTTAGTTGATTGGCTTGTACCGTACCGGTTGCATCCCAGTCCCACGTATCAAAGGCACGAACCAGCTCCACATAGTCAGAGAGAACGCCTGTAGGAGTCAGATATCCCTGGTTTACCAGATAATCATAATAAAGGCTCGTTGCCGAAGTCTTTTTCCCTGATTCTTCCGTAATAACCTTTGCCCATTCGTACGTGGAAGCCAACGGCAAGGCAGTTGGGTGATGATCGATCAAGACAAATACATGTCCCTGATCGACCTTTTTCTGAATGAGCGTTCCGACCTCGTTATTGACACTTACATCGGTAATCACGACATACATATCGGGGGTAAGCTCTTCTTCGAGAAACTTTTGAACTTCTTGATTGACAGTGTAAGGAGTCACTCCGCGGTAATCGACTTCTTGATTGGAAAACGCAATTTGACTCAGGATTGCACAAGATACGCCATCCAGGTCCTTATCACTGAAATGAATGATTTTTTGATGAGTCATGAAGTATCTCCTTATAAAATGAGTCCGTCGTCCAAATGGTACTGCCTTCTCTCATCTTTCCCATTCAGGATGGCTTGCTTGCACGAAGACAACAATTGGTGATTATTTGCAAGGTTAATTTTATTGTAATATAATGCTTTGGTCAAAAGCACTCCACATCTCGTTCAATCACACGGACGTGTTCGCGTATAACAGTGGAGAGAATATGTAAAAGGTAATGCGTTTTGACGAGAGCACCCAAGAGGTGGAGAAGGACAAGAAAGAGGCTTTGGCAGTTGAATTCAACTACGCTGAAGTAACGACAAACACTTTGCCAGCGACTGTTCATACAGATAACAAAACAGAAGTAAAGGCGAAGACACTATTCTTCGTATTGAGCGGAGACAACAAAAACCATATGTTTGATTCAGAAGATGGGAAAGCTTATGGAACGGCACCGTTGCATTTGACCGAATCCACTGAACTAACCGAGCTGTTGAATAAGTAAGCGAACGAGCCAGACTGTCGAGCAACCGGCAGTCTTTTTTCTATTCATACTGCCTGATCAAAGAAAACCCTCTTGATCTTTGGTCAATCGATCAAGAGGGAAGGCATGACAAACTATTTCCTTTTTTGATCCGGTTCCGACTGCAAGACAGTTAACGTCGTATCTCCATCGGTCTCCACCAGGTGCTTCAACATAGACAGCTTATTGTTCCAAAACTGCTCGTAAAAGGAAAGCCACTGCTTTACTTCGGTCAGGGGACCGGGATGCAAACGATAGATTTTCTCACGACCAACCTTATGTCCCGTAACCAAATCTGCGTCAGCAAGTATATGAAGATGCTTGACCACAGCCGTTCGGCTAATGGGGAAATGAGAGGTAATTGCTGAGATCGGCAATTCTTTTTCAGCTAGCAAGCGAAGCACCTCTCGACGAGTAGGGTCAGCGATCGCTTGAAATACATCAACCTTTTCTGCTGAGGCAGACATTTAGCCTTCCACAACCTTTTTCAGACGCTCATGAACAATACCAACCCAACCCTGATTCATCTTCTCGCGAATCATTGCGCTCTTCGCGTTTGCTTTTTCGATGATCTCATCTGCCGCTTTCCATCCACCATGAATGAGGGTAAACTCTGTTTTATCGCCCAGGTCTTTTAAAAGAAAAGAGACAACCCAACCGTCTGTATCCCAAGCAAAAGAAAGGCGATGTGGTGCTTCTACTTCCAGCACTTTGCATGGAGAAGGGCCAAAAGGGGATTGGATATGAAACTCATGACCAACTACAGGCTGAAAGTCATTTGGCATAAACCAAGCTGAGATGGCGTCCGCAGTGGATACCTTCTCCCATACCTTTTGAATAGGGGCGTCGAAAACGATGGTTTGCTTAATATCTTCTACGGCTTGTTGATTGTTCTGTTCCACGATAAAATCTCTCCGTTTCGTAGTGAAAAATATAACACCTTTTGGTTTTGCTTTTATGATGATATAACACCTTTTGGTTTTATGTAAATGGTATTTTTCCCCCAATTCATAAAAGATATTCGTCGAGGAGTACGCTAAAAATGTGCGAATGTGCTCCTATCTTGCATGAAAAGGGTATAATAAATTGGCAAAATGTATCATGCGTACAATTACCTCCATTCAAATAACGCCAATCGATAAAAGGAGATACAATGACTGACAAAAAAACAACAATCGAACCGGGATGGAACTTCGAGAACAGCTATACAACGCTGCCAAAATCGTTTTTTTCTAGGCTCAATCCACCGCCTGTACGATCGCCGAAGCTTGCCATTCTCAATGAACGTTTGGCAAAATCACTAGGGCTGAATGTCGAAGCTCTGCAAAGCGAAGAAGTCATAGCCATGCTCGCGGGAAATAAAACCCCGGAAGGTGCAATGCCTCTCGCTCAAGCATATGCGGGGCATCAGTTTGGCCATTTTACCATGCTAGGCGACGGTCGGGCTCTCCTGCTTGGTGAGCAGATTACGCCTACAGGCGAGCGCTTCGATATCCAACTGAAAGGTTCAGGCAGAACACCTTATTCACGCGGCGGCGATGGTAGAGCAGCCCTGGGTCCGATGCTGCGCGAATACATCATTAGCGAGGCCATGCATGGACTCGGCATTCCTACGACTCGCAGCCTTGCAGTAGTGACAACCGGCGAGTCTGTCTATCGCGAATCCGAGCTGCCTGGTGCCATTTTGACGCGTGTCGCAGCCAGTCATATCAGAGTAGGCACGTTCCAATTCGCGGCAAGATTTTGTTCCATAGAAGATCTCCGCGCGTTAGCTGATTACACATTGCAAAGACATTTTCCAGAGATCGAGGCAGAAGAAAACCGCTATCTGCTTCTACTAAAAGGGGTCATCCAGCGGCAGGTAGCGTTGATTGCCAAGTGGCAGCTTGTGGGCTTTATCCACGGGGTCATGAACACCGACAACATGGCGATCAGCGGCGAAACCATTGATTACGGCCCTTGCGCGTTCATGGACACCTATGATCCTGCAACGGTATTTAGCTCTATTGACGTTCAGGGCCGCTATGCTTACGGAAATCAACCATACATTGCTGTGTGGAATCTTTCTCGTTTTGCGGAAAGCTTATTGCCGTTGCTGCATGAAAATGAAGCGCAGGCAGTGAAAATAGCCGAAGATGCCCTTGCCGAATTTAGCAAGCTGTATCATAGCAATTGGCTCACAGGAATGCGGGCAAAGCTCGGTTTGTTTAACGAAGAGGAGCAAGACGAAGCGTTGATCGAGGGTTTGCTCAACATGATGAAGGAGCACCGTGCAGATTATACGAATACATTCCGTGCTCTCACGCTTAATCAACCAGAAGAGACTGTGCTGTTTGGCACGAGCAAATTCACGGAATGGCATGAGCAGTGGAAAGCACGACTAACGAGACAGCCAGAAGACACCGACGCGGTACAACAGGGAATGAAAAAGAACAACCCGGCAGTCATTCCGCGGAACCATCGGGTAGAAGAAGCATTGGAAGCAGCATGGAAAGAGGGCGACTACACGGTGATGGAACGGCTCCTGACAGTCCTTTCTGATCCCTATGCGTACACGCCTGAACAGGTGGAATACACGACTTTACCAGCGGAATCAGCACGTCCTTACCAAACGTTTTGCGGTACCTGATAGCACGCAATCAGAGTCCAACGATTTTTTACACGTTGGACTCTTTTTCCATACGTCCGCTCTGCGCTAAAATATGGAAAGCTGAAGAAAAAGGAGAATTCCTTTATGGATAAAAAAGCAAAGCAAATCTTGATGAAGACATTTTGGAGCAGCAACGGCTGGAAGAGTCGCCCATACGATTTTTCGGGAGCAGATTTTGAATACGCAAAAAGCAAAGGTCTCATGTTTGACCCGCTAACGATCAGTCACGAGGAATGCATAAATAAAATCATTGCTTTGCATGAAAAAGTGACAAAAGAGCAAGTCGCCACAGCGTTTTTGCACAGTCTCTCGACGCGAAAGGTGTACCTGCGCAGCGCATTGTCTAGTTGGTCCTTGACGGAGCATTTGACGGCTCATACGTTTGAAAGTAATGCAGGGAAGTATACAAATCCAGAAAACGGTACCTATTTTGCCATGTACGGGGACTGCCATAAATGCGACCGTTACTATATCGCTGGGCGAGAGCTATATACCGACGAAGATTTGAATGTCCTGAATTTTGAAAGAATCAAGTGGGGCGGCATTCGCCTGAACTATCTACCGTACCTCATGCTTGATCTGGAGCTAGTAAACAAAGAAGATAATCTTACGGTACAGGAAGAAGATGTAGCCATCCTCCGTCAGGTGCTAGCCATCATCGCCAGCAGTGAACCAACTGATGCGGCTCGTCAACTGGAGAAGCGCCTCCAGGGTGTCTTTCCATCTAGCAAGAACGAACGGGATGTCTTCATGGAAATTCTTGCATCCGCTGGGATCTTGGCTCCAAGCAAGGACAGACCAGGGCGTGGCGGGAAGAATGACTTTTTCGCCGTCGTGAATTGGCGGGGGGAAGATAGCTATTCCGAGCAAGCTGTCCAGAATTTCTTTGGTCCGTGGCTGTAAAGAACGGAAAATCTAGGAACAAAGAAGGGTGCCATCCATACGCGAAGTGTGTATAATATTGGAAAAGCATGTCGAATAATTTGTTTTCATTGAAAGGAGGTGAGATATAAGTGAAAAAGAAATTAATCGTCCTGTCAGGCATTGCGGGCAGTGGCAAAAGCAAGTGGGCGCAAGAAATTGCCAAAAAGGAACGAGCTATCATCGTGTCTACGGATGAAATTCGCCAGAACTTATTCGGTGATGAGCGAAAACAAAAAAAGTCAGCGCAAGTATTTTTTGAGGTTTATTCGAAAATCGCAACGGAGCTGGCGAATGGAAGGAACGTCATTTTAGACGCAACCAATATTGACAGAGAGAAGAGAATGAAGGTCCTGGCCAAATTTCCCGATGTCCAGAAGGAATGCTATTACGTCGATGTTCCCTATTCCGTTTGCCAAGAGCGCAATCGATCCCGAAAGAGAACCGTAGACGAATACATCTTGGCGAAGATGCGGAAGAACTTCCATTTTCCGATCAAGAATGAAGGCTGGGATCACATTCATCTTTTGCACGAGCCAGTTCCTTATCCCATTGAAAAAGAAGAGTTCGTTCAATTACTTCAAAACGAACCTTCCTATGAAGAACTGTTCGATAGGCTGAATGCCATTCCGATCTTCAAAGAGATGTATCAATTTAATCAGGAAAATCCTTACCATCAGTACCCTTTGTGCAAGCATACCTATCATGTTTTCGATTATGTAAACGCCTTTTACACGGAAGATGACAAATTTCTCATGCAAGTGGTCGCCTTGTTTCACGATACAGGAAAACCATTTTGCAAAACCTACAAGCCGATGAAAGGCCATTACTCCTACTTCGGACATGAGCATGTATCTGCGCAAATTGCTTGCCATTTCTTAAAAGAATTAGGATTCGACGATGATTTTATCTTCGAAGTCGTCAACCTGATTCAAATGCACATGAAGATTAACTACGGAACGCAACAAGATATTTCCGAAATTTATCATTTGTTGGGCGAAGAGTACCTGTGGAAGCTGTACTTCTTCAAGGAAGGAGATGCCTATGCCAAATAAGGAGGTGAATAACGATGTTGAAAAAATATCCGAGAACCTTTCATTTACCCTGGTCAAGAAGTAGAACCGACGATGATAAAATCCTGCGAACGGTTTGTCATTTCGAGGGAAAAGAAGTAGTCGTGACAGAAAAGCTGGATGGAGAAAATACCACGCTGTACCGAAACCATATCCATGCACGGTCACTCGATAGCAAAGATCATGCATCCAGGCATTGGGTAAAGATGCTGCACGGGACGATTTCGTTTCATATCCCGGAAGGCTGGAGAATATGTGGGGAAAATGTATATGCGCTGCACTCCATCTATTACGGACATCTAACGAGCTATTTCTACGTGTTCTCGATCTGGAATGAAAACAATGAATGCTTGTCGTGGGATGAAACGGTAGAATGGGCCGAACTACTTGGCTTGGAAACAGCACCTGTCTTGTACAGAGGGATTTGGAAGGAAGAGACCATAAAAAGTTGCTACACCAAGCTATCTGTCTTCGGTGGAGAGCAGGAGGGGTACGTGGTACGAGTAGCGGAGAGGTTTCCGTACGAAGATTTTAAACACTCTGCCGCCAAGTTTGTGCGCAAGAATCATGTGCAAACCGATCAGCACTGGTTGTCGAAGCCAGTCGTTCCAAATGGGATAACACAAACCTATTAAAGACTTTTGAATAGAAAGGAATGAGAACGATGTAATTTGCTAAGTGGCATTGACCGTCTACTAGAGTATCCAAATTTCATTTTGGCTATTGTTAAGACAGTCATGATATGGGAGGCACGAAAGATGAGCGAAGAAATGAACGATGAAATGATGTCAGTGGGCTGGGATGCCATTGATCAGGAGATGAGAAAGATTTATGGAGAGCAGGAGCCCAAACATTACGGCACGCTTATCTCGTATGCGCTGGGTGGAAACGATCCATTGGATGGAATCAGCGCCTATATATCGGACGAGCCTAACCCGCATTGGCATTTTGTCACATATGGATTTACCGAGTTATATGAAAAAGAGTCCGAAAATGAAGAGGAAAGCGGTTTTGGCTTTGAATTGACGTTTCGATTGGCACGAAAGGACGACGAGGAAGAACCGCCTGCCTGGGCGCTGAATCTGCTTCAAAATATGGGGCGTTATGTATTCAACACGGGCAATGTGTTTCAAGCAGGTGATCATTTGGATGCAAACGGTCCAATATGCTTGGGCGCCGATACCCAACTGACTGCGCTCGCTTTTGTGACAGACCCTCAGCTTGCCGAAATGGATACGCCGAATGGGCGGGTGCAATTCTTGCAAATGGTTGGGATCACAGGTGATGAACTCGATGCGATGATGGCTTGGAATACTCGTGGCGTACTTCAATCTGGCTTGCCGTACATGCCTTTCTACATAACCGATCTCGAGCGGGATTCTCTCCTTTGCCATTCTACGGTTTCTGATGCTGTTCAAAAAGGAATGGAACAAGAAGGCTCCAGTACGGCTTATTTGTTCGTCAGCCAACTTGGATGGGAGCCTGGAAAAAATGGCTTCTTGAAAAAAACGCCTTCGACCTTGAGGCTGGGAGCTAAGCAAGCGGAAGTCATCGGAAAAATTCTCCGCGGACGTATGAGAAAAGGGGAAAGCCTGAGCCTTGTGGGACCTGATGTCCGCGTTGTATTTGAGGCAGGAGAGAAGCCAGCGTGTATTCCAGGAGAGGACGTCATTCGATTTGTTCTCGATGATGCGACAACGATTGCGATTACCAAGCAGTTGCTTCCAAAGGAAAGCAGCTTTGAGATTCCTTCCCTGAAAGGAATTGCCTTTAACATTGTGAAAACCAATATTACCGATAGCGAGGGCAATGTCGTCAAAGTCATCGGTTAAGGTGTTTTGGCAAGGAGGAGAGTTAGTTAATGAATCAGGCAGCAGAAGCATTTCTAAACGAAGTATGGACTTCCATCCAAGAAATTTATCAAAAAGAGAACCAGCGGATCAAAGAGATCAAAGACTGGAGTCTACTGCAGGCGGGGGTCAAAGACTACCTGAGAGTGGCGTGGAGAAAAGGAAAGCTCAATTGGGCCAATGGCAAAATCCACGTGGATGTCCATGAACCATTCAGCTGGAGTGACGACTCGTACAAATACGATGCGGGCTCTTATATCGAGGAGCTTACAGAGGAAATACTCATGCAAGAGTTTTTTCCTGCACTGTGTGATCGAATGGAATCCCTGTTCCATTCCGCCGACTATGATTCTCACTTTTTTAATTACCACTTCGAGCTCGTCTTCGAATTCGAGTGGAAACAATCGATGCAATGCCATTCTCGCCATTTCATAAACGAGCGAAAACGCGAGAGTCTAAAACAAGTACTGGATCAATTTATCGAGACAAAAATTAAAGCGGAGCTTCCTGTACGTCCGAAAGAAAGAGACGATTTCTTCTTCGCTCATTGTCTCGTCAATCCCGACTTGATGGAACAAAAGCAGGAGCTTATCGAACCACTCATCCAGCGTCTTAGCGAAAAGCTGCGCTCTAATAAAGAACGCAGTGATTCGTGGACATACCACTCTGCCTTGGCTTTAAAAGGCTGGGCTGATGAGCGTTTTTTAGTCAAGTTTTTCGATCGTACCGGGCATTATGGATTAGACTGGGTTTTGAAACCCGAGCAGGAGCGTCAGGAACCAAAAGCAGAGGAGCTGGACTTTTTCCTATACGTCGCTCTCGCAATAGGTAATAAGGAACCTGACACCCGGAAGAAGTTTTTGGACCTCGCTGTTCAGCTTGGCTCCAAGCGGGCTACGGACTATGTAAAACGTGGCAGCGGTCGCTTTGAAAACGAGTATAAAAGCAGTCTGATTCAAGCAAAAGCCAATGACGTTTTACAAGCGATCGACATCCGTATCGTGACTGAGGAAGAAGCCGCCTACGGTGAAGCCATCGATTTTATCAACGGACTCTTGCGTGAAGGCTTTCCGAAAGGGTACAAGCTCAAGCTGAAGAGTAGCGAAAAGCACTACCTGCCCGTAAAAAAGCTGGCGAAGTCAGGTCTCCACCAGTTTTTTGCCAATGCTTCTCGTTATCCTGCCTTATATCCGAAAATCGCCGAATATGCTGAGCTTGCGATGGAAGAGTTCGCATGGTACGGGGATGTAGAGCCTAGTGAGAAATCCGTCATGCCTGGCACCTATGCGGTATTGGCTCTCGGGTTGTCTAGCAGCGATTATTTTCCACTCTTTCGCCGCTATATGGAGCTGGTCGACACGGAGCATCAGTCTGCTCAGGACGATTTTGCCCTAGCTTTTATGGAGGCGCATGGTGTAACCGTAGAGAATATCCCCGTACTCGTCTCTTTGGTGCTTGGCAGTAGCGACTCGGCGAAGCCTTTGAAAAATATCAGCATTGATCGTGCCGAACTGGTGGATGCACTCATAGAGGAGCTTGCAGCGATGGAGGATTACCATCGGGAAAGCGTTATTTATCGCCTTTTCGGCGGGAACAAAAAGCTCGCACAGGTAGTAAAAAAGAAATCTTCCCCCCTCAAAGACAAGCTTGCCCAATTGCTAGCCTTGGTTGAATAGCTTCATTGACAATATTTGGAAGATTATGCTATATTGAAGGCAACTAATTAGAACGGAGGGTGAATCATTTGCGCCATTGTTTATTTATTGGAAAAGCCAATCCCATAATAAATAAACAAGAAGCCAAATTCACCCGCAAATTTATAGCTTGAATTCCTGTATGATCTATTTTTCATATAGTGATTTCTAGTACGAGAGCAAGATGCTTCTGTTTATTGGACAGAAGCATCTTTTTTTGTTGTCAAAAAAGGGGGTGATACAGATGAACAAAGAGTAAATGACGAGAAACGTAAAAACGAAATGGGGAATCCACATGGTTGAACTGCACAATATCACGATTACCACCAAAAAAGACGACAGGACTCTCATTCAAAACTTGCATTTGACCCTGCAAACTGGTGACAAGATTGCCATCATCGGGGAAGAGGGAAATGGAAAAAGCAGCTTATTAAAATTGATATACGCGGAACAAATGATCGCCGAGTATTGCATATATGAAGGTAACGCGTGGAGAAACGAATGTTCCATGGGATTTCTCTCACAGGAGCTATCGGAGGAAGAAAAACAAAGGTCCATCGCCGACTTTTTTACGGAAAATCAATGGACCAAGGAATTGGTGAGAGCGATGGATGACCTTGGCATTCATGCATTGGATTCAGATAAAAGGATGGGGGGTTCTGGTTTATTCAACAGACGGCTATTCCTGTTCTATATGTATCGCATGATGAAACATTACATGGTTGACATTGCTATTTGAATTCAATATACTGACTTTAATTTCATATGAAACATACGTTGAAAGAGCCCAGTAGCAGCTTATTCCCTGTCCTAGAAAGCCGGGGGTTGATGGAACCCGGTACACAATAAGCGAGCGAAATACACTCTGGAGTATCTCGGGTAATGCCGAGCGGAATCGCGAACGATAACTCGCTACGAGTGGCATGAATGGCCTGCGCAAGCGCTTGGGTCCATTGGTGCAAGATGGGTGGTAACACGGTTATTCAATCGTCCCTATGTCTACAATAGACAAGGGGCGATTTTTTGTTTTTTACCATAGGAGATTGAAGGAGTGTATGGCAGTGAATATTATCGACGAACTCGAATGGCGCGAAGCCGTCAATCAGCAAACAGATGCAGAAGGGCTGCGAGAATTAACAAATGAAAAAGCAGTCTCGTTATATTGTGGTGTCGATCCAACAGGTGACAGCATGCATATCGGTCACTTGATTCCGTTCATGGTACTGAAACGCTTCCAGCTTGCTGGTCATCGCCCGGTCATTTTGATCGGTGGTGCAACAGGTACGATTGGTGATCCGAGCGGCCGTCAATCCGAGCGTTCTTTGCAAACACTGGAACAAATTCAGGAGAACGTCGACAAACTAACGGCACAGATGAAGAAGCTGTTCATTACAGAAGGTGACAACCAAATTCGTTTGGTGAACAACTACGACTGGACGCACAAAATCAATGTTATTGAATTTTTGCGGGATTATGGGAAAAACTTCAGCATCAATACGATGCTTGCCAAGGATGTTGTGTCGAGCAGACTGGAAAGCGGTATTTCGTTTACGGAGTTTTCCTATCAAATTCTACAATCGCTGGATTACCTGCATCTGTACAAACATGAAGATGTTCAGTTGCAAATCGGCGGTTCCGACCAATGGGGCAACATCACGAGCGGTCTCGATCTGATCCGCAAAAAAGAGGGATCAGAAGCAAAAGCATTCGGTCTCACAATTCCTCTGATGCTGAAGGCAGATGGTACGAAATTCGGGAAGACAGCAGGAGGAGCCATCTGGCTCGATCCAAACAAAACAACACCATTTGAATTCTACCAATTCTGGGCGAATACCGATGACCGCGATGTTGTGAAATACTTGAAATACTTTACGTTCCTCTCCAAAGAGCAAATTGAAGAGCTGGCGGAAAAAGTACAGTCTGAGCCACATAAACGCGAGGCGCAAAAAGCGCTGGCTGAGGAAATGACGAGATTTGTCCACGGCGAGGAATTGCTGGAGCAGGCGAAGCGCATTACAGCAGCTTTGTTTACTGGAGATATTAAATCGCTGTCGGCAGATGAAATCGAGCAAGGCTTCAAAGAAATGCCGACATTCGAATCTACCCTCGAAACGAAGAACATTGTCGACTGGCTCGTTGAGATCGGCATTGAGCCATCCAAACGTCAAGCACGTGAGGATATTACAAAAGGCGCTATCTCCATGAATGGCGAGCGCGTAACCGATTTGGAACTGGAAGTAACACCAAGTCTTGCTATCGGCGGCCGCTTCATCATTATCCGCAAAGGCAAGAAAAACTACAGCTTGGTAAAATTGTCTCAATAGAGAAGGAAAAAGCAGCTTCCCTGGAAAAATGAAGGGAAGCTTCTTTTTGTATTTGCATTATTCTTGTTTTCCTTTTATTTCGGGAATGCAATGCTATCCAATTTGTTTGAAGTAATGACAGCAACTGCATTCGGCTCCAGATCGAACCAAAAGATAAGATCGCCATCCGCTTTCTTTTGTGACGGCTTCATCCCGTTCACATAGACTTCCGAAGCTTTTGTCGCCATGGAAAGACCAGAAATCTTGTGCTCGCCACGATTGTGCAGAACGATAGAGCCGTTTGGTGCATAGTCCATTCTGACTTGAGAGAGGGCGAGCCAATAATCCATGATTTCACGTACGGTTGTCAAATGCAATTTGCCTTGATCGCGCAGCGTTTCCATTCGCTTCAGCAAGCGGTCAAAATCGGGATGGATGATCCAGTTTCCTTGGGCATCTCGAATAATAAATTTCCCGCCTTGCTTTTTGGATGGAAATCTCGCCAAGTAGGTATGGTTGATAAAAACCCCACGATTTTGAATGAGCTGCTGGAGATTTTGCTCCCGATACAGGTTTACTGAATACTCTGGAATAATGGCTGCCGACCATGAATAAAACGGGCCAGTCACTGTCGGATGCGACCAATAGAGAGGAGTGCGCAGGGAGTCGCCTTTTTGGGATTGGTACAGATCAAGACCATTATTGGGATTGGCGATATCTTCTGAGCTGTAGTGCCAAAAATAGGATGTGCCGTATTTTTTCCACTGATGCGCCATGTAATTCGCAGTTTGGATGTCAAGTGCGTTAAAGGCAAAGCTAGACTTCAAATACCCATGGTCAATCCATGTGCGGCTTTGGAAGTGATCTTTCATTACTTGCAACGCATCTTCCGTAGTCTTTTGATAGTGCCTGATTTCGTAAGGATAGAGGGTATGTAGACCAATATCATCGCCGTTCTGATTCAGATCATCCAGAAACTGCAAAAATTCAGGACTTTGCGCAATGGCGACATTGACAGGCGATTTCTCTTGAAAATAAGGATTCGAGTAAAACACGCTTTTCGTAACCGGAATTCGGTGTTTGACAAAACCGCCTGTCGCTTGTTCCGACGATGAAATCTTCTCGGAACCGAAATAAACAGCCCGATTTGTTTGCAGCGTCTGCTCATCAGCATGCTCTGTCCATACATGTGTCGCCAAAAAACCTGAAGGCTGACTCATAAATCGTGGCATGAGCTTCGGTTGATACCCAACTACTAGCGAGAAGGAATTCGTCCGTACATCGTTTGCGCGATATTCGGAAGCGTGGCGGACTTTTCCGACCCGATTCGTGGAGGTTTGCTGTACGTATCTGTGATCGTTCATGTGATCCAGATTCACGATAAGCTGTTTTTGCGTTGTATTCAATTCAAGTGAAGACACGTTGGGGGCATGGTACAAAAAAGCTGCTTGCTTCCCTTGACCAAATTTCGCACCTTGGTGATCCAGCCAGTAAGAAGCTTGGAATTTTTGTGTGTCCACTTTCCGATTCTTGCGATATACCTCTGTTACATTTGGCTTGAATTGCAGGTCGAACGTTTCACGAAAAACCTTTGCCGCTCGCTTGTAGGTGGTTTTTACAGTGATATCAATGGCTGGGCTATTTTTTTGCAATGCATATTGGGTTGAAACCACTGCAATCGGGGTCTGACCAGTGACGATGACGGTGTTACCAGTGGCAGTCTCCCGGTGTTCCACCTTTACATCATCCCATTTACGAACCCAGTGGCTGCCCCGTTTGATAAAAATGTTCCGGTCGATCACTTTCGTCGTTGGTGGAGAGAAATACAAATCATTTCCACGGACGGAAGTCACTTTCGCCTGATGGACAAGCGGAGCATTCATTCTGCCGCCAAATGATTCGGATCGAATTTCGATGGCTTCGCCTGGTTGAAATGGTGGACTTTGATCCAACGTTATTTGTTTGGATCCTTTCGGAAGAGAAGGAGTCATCGCATTATAAATGGTACCATATTCGGCTTGGTATTGAATGGAAGAGAGGATTTCGTTTTTTGCCAAATCGGTAATGCGGACATTGCCTTTCTCATCCCAGCTAAATACGTAATACGGATTTTGAATGGTGGATTCCTTCGCAAGCGTAGGTATTGGAAAAGAAAGTACGAAGAAAAGCAATATTAGAAAGTGAATGACGAACAACCTTTTTTCCAGCATGATTTTCTCCTTTTGTATGATGATATAGGTTAGACGAATGTTCGTGGAAAAAGCCACACGGAAACCAATTTTGAATTTTGACCTTCTCAAACAGCAAGGAAAGAGATATAATTATAATTAATTAAATTAATTAACTAATAATAAGGAGCATAACATGTACCCGTTCTTTTCAACAGTCGCATTCACACATCGTGTATACAATAACCAATTGCAAGAGGAGTTACTTCCATTCGGTATATCGGTTACACAATGGGCGTTGATCCGTTATCTCAAAGATAACGGTCCTGCTACCTTTAGCGATGTCGCCGATTATTGGCAAGTAGAGAAGCCGGCTATTACACCCATTGCGCAAAAATTAGCTGCGCGTGAAATGATTTCGATTTTAACAGGTGCAGACAAACGGCAAAAAATTATGTGCCTGTCAGAGAAAGGGGAAGCGCTCCATAAAACGATTATGGAAGCGACTGATCCATTCTTGGAAGAATTAATGGAAGGCATCTCACAAGAAGAAAGAGACGCAGCAGCCACAGTTCTGGAAAAACTAATCATGAATCTAAAGAGAAGAGGGTAAGCAGTGAATCAGGATAGGCTTTGGACAAAAGAGTTCGTCATTGTTTCTTTCATCAATTTTCTTTTGACACTGATGTATTTCTTACTAATGGTTACGATTGCTTCGTACGCCAAAACAGAATTTCACGCTTCAACCAGTTTAGCTGGATTGGTTTCCAGTATCTTTATCATTGGTGCTTTGATTGGCCGATTACTTACGGGAAGAGCCATTAGTTATATTGGTACGAAAAAAACGCTATGGATTGGGTTGGGATTTTTTGCTGTCACCTCGTTGCTTTACTTTTTTGCTGTCCATATCAGCTTTTTACTGGTAAATCGTTTGCTGCAAGGGATTGCCGTTGGTATTGCCAGTACTGCAACAGGTACCATTATTGCTCAAATCTTGCCAGCGTCTCGCAAGGGTGAGGGGATAGGCTATTACAGTTTAAGTGCGATTTTAGCCACTGCCATTGGTCCTTTTCTCGGCATGATCTTGTTGCGGCTTGAAAATGGTTTCACCTGGATCTTTACGATGAATGTCGTGTTTTCCCTGATTTGCTTGCTGTTTTATGCCATGGCAAAAATCAATGTTCCGCTTCCTTCCGCGAATGTGAAAGAAGAAGAAACAGGTTCACTGCTTTCGAAATTCATCGAGCCGAAAGCCTTGCCGATTTCATTTATTGCCTTATTAATCGGCTTCAGCTATTCGGGTGTCTTGTCATTTCTATCGTTTTATGCGGAAGAAATTAATCTATCCTCAACTGCGAGTTATTTCTTTTTGGTGTATGCCATTGTCATTATCCTCTCGCGACCATTTTCAGGAAAGCTCATGGACGCAAGAGGGGCGAACATTGTGACATACCCCAGCCTGGTGATCTTTGCTGTCGGGATGCTTCTATTCAGTCAAGCCTCGACTTCCTTGATGCTGCTACTATCTGCTGCGTTGATTGGAGTAGGCTTCGGAAACTTTAACTCCATTGCCCAAACGGTAGCTGTGAAGGTGACAGCTCCGCATCGCTTTGGACTAGCAACCTCTACTTACTACATTATGTATGATCTAGGATTAGGAATCGGGCCCTATTTACTCGGATTTATCGTACCGCATACAGGATATCGTACGATTTTCGGTGGGATGGTTGCCTTTATTCTTTTCAGTATCCCGCTTTATTACTGGTTACACGGGAAACGAGATCGGGAATTGATGCGTGCTACCTAACTCTAAAGGCTCACACTTTCGAATGAAGCCAGAAAGTGTGAGCTTTTTTTGAGGAGTTGATGAATGGATTAGGTAAAAAGTTGCTCATTTTACAGAAAATGACTATTTTTAACTGATTTCCAAAACGCTCTCTGTTATAATGAATAACAGTTTCTCAAGCAGGTGCATATGAATACGCTATTCTGCTGGATTCTAAGGAGGTGTGAAGGCAAGAACATTTGTTTTTGGATAAAAATTGGAAAGTGACTTTTGTCCTGAAAACTGCTTTGAGGAAACAGGGAATTTTTCCCATTGTGAACCGGTGTAAAATGGTGGAAAATTTGTAGATGAAAATTGGTTCATGACGATAGTAATATGAATGAGGGTAATATTTACAAAATAGACACAAAAACCCAGACACTTTATTACATTCGGCCATTATATTAAATGGTGTTGATGATGGAGTTTCCAGTGTGAGCCATTGGTCACTGAGACTTCATCTTCAGATTTCGCAGACCATTTCCTTTCAGTTGCGTTCACTTGTTTGGTCATCGCATTGTATTGGCACACGATAGACTAAAGTTTGCCAATTATCGGAGGGGACATATGTTAGCAAATCAGGCCAATCTCATTGACTTGGAGTGGGAAAAAGAACAGGTTGCCGTGTTTAATGATACAAAGGCCGAGTATCCACAGGATAAGTCGATCCATCAGTTGTTCGAGGAACAGGTAGAAGCTGTGCCACACCGAGTTGCCATCGTTTATGAAAATGAGCGCTTAACTTACCAGGAGCTTAACAGGAAGGCCAACCAATTAGCGAGAGCACTGATCGAAAAAGGGATTACAACAGACAGCATTGTCGGTGTGATGATGGAGAAATCCATTGAAAATGTGACAGCTATTCTGGCCATCCTTAAGGCAGGCGGAGCGTATGTTCCCATCGATATCGAATATCCCCAAGATCGGATTCAATATATCCTGCAA
Organism: Brevibacillus sp. HB2.2; assembly: GCF_013284275.1. Classification (NCBI taxonomy): domain Bacteria; kingdom Bacillati; phylum Bacillota; class Bacilli; order Caryophanales; family Paenibacillaceae; genus Brevibacillus; species Brevibacillus sp. HB2.2. The sequence continues at coordinate 181,210 of NZ_JABSUV010000001.1, read as the reverse complement.
GACAGTCAAACCAAGATCGTCATCACCCAGAAAAACGTCAGGCAACTTGTTTATGACGTCGGATACCGTGGTTCTGTAGTCGTGCTCGAGGAAGAACAACTGGATACTCACTCAGATTCCAATCTTCACTTGCCAAGCAAACCTACTGACATAGCTTATGTCATCTATACGTCAGGCACAACCGGCAATCCAAAAGGAACCATGCTGGAGCATAAAGGGATCGCGAATTTGCAATCATTCTTTCAAAATACGTTTGGTGTAACACCTGCAGACAGGGTTGGACAGTTTGCCAGCATGTCATTTGACGCATCGGTATGGGAAATGTTCATGGCTTTATTAACCGGTGCCAGCCTCTATATCCTTTCTAAACAGACGATTCATGATTTCATCCGTTTTGAAAACTATGTGAATGAAAATGAATTGACCATCATCACGTTGCCACCCACTTATTTGACTCACCTCAACCCAGATCATATTACTCCCCTTCGCATCATGATTACGGCAGGTTCAGCTGCCAACTTCCCTTTAGTGAATAAATGGAAAAACAAAGTCAGGTACGTGAATGCTTACGGACCTACGGAAACAAGCATTTGCGCGACGATTTGGGAGGCACCTTCCAATGTGCTCGTCAACCAAACGATCCCAATCGGCAAACCGATTCAAAATACATCCGCTTATATTGTCAATGAAGAACTACAATTGCAGCCAATTGGCAGTGAAGGCGAATTATGCATAGGTGGAGTAGGCTTAGCCAGAGGATACTGGAATCGCCCAGACTTGACCGCCGAAAAATTTGTGGATAATCCGTTCGTACCAGGAGAGAAGATGTACAGGACAGGAGACCTAGCCAAATGGCTGCCGAATGGAGAAATTGAGTTTCTCGGCAGAATCGACCATCAGGTGAAAATCAGAGGTCATCGGATCGAGTTGGGTGAAGTCGAGTCCGTTTTGCTGAAACATGAACAAATAAAAGAGGCAGTGGTAATCGCAAGAGAAGACCAACACGCTCAACCTTATTTGTGCGCTTATTTTATTTCGCAACTGGAAGTAACTCCTTCGCAGATGAGAGAATATTCCGCTCAAAAGCTTCCTGCGTACATGCTTCCTTCTTATTTCGTGAAGCTGGATAAAATGCCACTCACGCCGAATGACAAAATTGATCGAAAAGCATTGCCAGAACCTGATGTTGCTGCTGAGACAAATCTTGTGTACGAACCTCCTAGAAATCAGACAGAATCGATTCTCGCAACCGTATGGCAAGAGGTATTGGGAATCGAGAAAATTGGAATTCGCGATAATTTTTACTCACTCGGTGGGGATTCCATTCAAGCGATCCAGGTCGCTGCTCGTTTGCATGCCTATCAACGAAAGCTAGACACGAAAGATTTGCTGAATTACCCGACAATTTCGCAGGTTGCTCTCTATGTCAAAAGTACGACGAGGAGAAGCGAGCAGGGAATTATCGAAGGCCCTGTTACCTTAACACCCATTCAACAGTGGTTCTTTGAAAAGAATTTTACGAATATGTTCCATTGGAACCAATCGTATGTGTTGTATCGTGAGCAGGGATTTGATCCTGAAGCGATCCGAAAGGCCTTGGATAAAATCCTTTCGCATCATGACGCGCTACGCATGGTCTATCGGAACGAGAATGGGAGAATCGTTCAACAGAATCGTGGATTGGGTGGCGAATTATACGAGTTCCTTCTATATGATCTGACCTCGCATTCGGATGTCCAGCAAGCTATTGAAGAAGAAACGAAACGCTTGCATGGCAACATGAATTTACAAGAGGGGCAGTTGGTAAAGGCAGCCTTATTCCATACGCTCCAAGGCGATCATTTGTTTTTGGCTGTCCATCATTTAGTCATGGATGGAATTTCCTGGCGCATTCTGTTTGAGGATCTAGCAACTGCATACAGTCAGGTACTAGCAGGCAAAGATATCGTTCTCCCAGAAAAAACGGATTCTTTTAAAAATTGGGCAGTATGGCTAAACGAATATGCAAATAGTGATGCATTGATGAGAGAAATCCCGTATTGGGAGAATGTTGAATCTACAGCTAAGAATGCTTCCCTTCCTAAAGACTATGAAACGGTGGGCAGCAAACAGAAGAGTATCCGCAACATACAGGTCGGATTGCTTGCAGAGGAAACCGAACAATTGTTGAAGCAGGCAAATTCTGCTTATCAAACAGAGATCAATGATTTGTTACTGGCAGCGTTGGGGCTGGCCGTTGCAGAGTGGTGCAGGCTTGATCAAATCGTAATTAATCTCGAAGGGCACGGACGCGAGGATGTGATCGAACTCGCTAACGTGACAAGAACGATCGGATGGTTTACGTCCCAATATCCAGTTTTACTAGATTTGAGTCAAATCAATCACTTACCTGACCATATCAAATGCACGAAAGAAAACCTAAGGAAGATCCCCAATAAAGGCATTGGCTATGAAATTTTAAAATATATGACAGAACCGGAAAAACGACGTGCCTTGTCCTTTTCCTTGCAACCCGAAGTAACGTTTAACTACTTGGGTCAGTTTGACTCAGGCCTTACCAGTGAAATGTTCATCCGTTCTCCTTATAGTGCTGGCAACTCACTCGGTGCGGATGGGAAGAACAATCTGAGTCCGGATTCGGAGATTTACACTGCCTTGAATATTACAGGAAGAATGGAAGGTGGGGAGCTTCTCATCACGTTTACTTACAGCGAGGAGCAGTTTAGAGAAGAGTCCATCCATCAATTGAGTAAGAGCTATCAAAAACATCTCCGGTCGATCATTACGCATTGCTCGCAGAAAAAAGAAGTCGAACGGACTCCCAGTGACTTTAGTCTAAAAGGACTTCAAATGGAAGAAATGGACGACATCTTCGAAGTACTTGCCAATACGCTTAACTAGAGAAGCACTTGCTAAAATTTCATGGGGGTAAAACACGCCTTTTATTTACATTTTATTACAAATATGACGAATAATGTCGATATCGAGGTGCCGGAATGAGTGTTTTTAGCAAAGAACAAGTACAAGATATGTATTTATTGACGCCCATGCAAGAGGGAATGTTATTTCACGCCTTGCTAGACGAAGAACATAACTCTCATCTTGTGCAAATGTCCGTTTCGATCGAGGGCAATCTTGATGTTGGTTTGTATACCAATAGCTTGCATGTGCTGGTAGAGAGATTTGATGTGTTTCGCACGCTGTTTCTCTATGAAAAATTAAAGCAGCCTTTGCAGGTTGTCATGAAGGAACGGCCCATTCCCATCTTATTTTGCGATCTAACTGCATACGACGAGCAAGAAAAACAGCAGCGCTATACGCAGTACAAAAGGAATGACCAAGAGAAAACCTTTCATCTGGCGAAAGATTCGTTGATGAGAGTAGCTATTTTCCAAATGACGGAGAGCAAATATGAAATCATCTGGAGTTTTCATCACATACTCATGGACGGTTGGTGCTTTAGCATTATTTTTGATGACTTGCTTTCCGTCTATTTATCCTTAAAAAACGGGGCTCCCATTTCTCTTGATCCAGTGCAGCCTTACAGCCAATTTATTCGTTGGCTGGGAAAGCAAGATAAAGAGGCTGCTCTCGCATATTGGAGAGACTATCTGGAACAGTTTGAACAGCAAACTTCTTTGCCGAGATTTGGGAAGTCTTCTAGCAATGCCTTTCTACCAGCGCAATATCGTTTTGTGCTGGACCGCATGGTGACGCAGCAGCTTTCTGCGATCGCAAGTCAAAATCGAGTGACTTTGCCAACCGTGATTCAAACCTTATGGGGGATTCTACTCCAATCCTATAACACTACGAATGATGTGCTCTTCGGATCTGTTGTATCCGGGCGACCAACTGAAATCGTTGGAATCGACAAAATGGTTGGGTTGTTTATCAATACCATTCCATTCCGCGTTCAAGCGAAGAACGATCAAACCTTTGTCGACTTGATACAGGATGTGCACCAAAGAACACGGCAATCCCAGCCATATGAGCATGTGCCTTTGTACGATATTCAAAACGATTCCGTATTGAAGCAAGACTTGATCGACCACCTGATGGTCATCGAAAACTATCCATTAGTTGAGGCCTTGCAGAAAAAGGCGGCGACACGACAAGTCGGCTTTGCCATTGTCAATGTCGAGATGTTTGAACCTACCAATTATGACATGACCGTTATGGTAATGCCCAAAGAAGAGATTGCGATGCGGTTTGATTATAATGCTGCTGTTTTCGACGATGCCTTTATCCAAAAAATGGCTGGGCACCTCAAGCAGATTGCGGCTTGGGTGGCAAACAATCCGAGGGTCAACCTTCAACAGGTTACCTTGCTGACAGAAACTGAAAAACAACAGCTAATGGCTAGAAACCTTGATACTTCCGCAGCTTATCCAACGAAAACCATGCACGAGCTCTTTATGGAACAGGTGGAAAGGACACCTGATCACGTAGCTGTCGTATTCGGAGAACAGCATCTGACGTATCGGGAGCTCGATGAAAAGTCCAATCAGCTCGCCAGGTTTTTGAGAGGAAAAGGGATTGCAGCAGACAGTCTGGTTGGTACGATGATGGACCGATCCATCGAGATGATTGTCGGAATTCTTGGGGTTTTGAAAGCCGGTGGTGCATTTGTACCAATTGATCCAGAGCTGCCAGAAGAACGAATTGCCTACATGCTCGAGCATAGTGGGATTCAATGGGTAGTGACCCAGCAGCATCTACTAGAGAAGGTCTCGGCCTCTACTGAAACAATAGATATCAGCGCTCCAGCCATCTGGGAAGAGAGCAGTGCGTCTGTCGAAATGATCAATCAACCAGAGGACTTATTTTATATCATCTATACTTCAGGAACAACAGGGAAACCAAAAGGCGTCATGCTAGAGCATCAAAACATGGCAAATCTGATGCACTTTACGTTTGCGAAGACCAACATCGATTTTCATGAAAAAGTATTGCAGTATACCACATGCAGCTTTGATGTTTGCTACCAGGAGATTTTCTCCACGCTGCTTTCCGGGGGACAGCTCTATCTCATCACGAATGAGATGAGACGTCATGTAGAAAAACTGTTTGCGTTTATCCAGGAAAACCAGATCAGCATTCTGTCCCTCCCAGTATCCTTCTTGAAATTTATCTTTAACGAAAAAGATTATGCACAAAGCTTCCCGCGTTGCGTCAAGCACATTATCACAGCTGGAGAACAGCTCGTCGTCACTCATGAGCTACAAAAATATCTGCGGAACCATCACGTATTTTTACACAATCATTACGGGCCGTCGGAGACACATGTGGTAACCACCTACACGATGGACCCAAGCATGGAAATACCAGAACTGCCTCCAATCGGAAAACCGATCAGCAACACAGGCATTTACATCCTGGATGAAAAGCTGCAGATGAAACCAGAGGGCATTGTAGGGGAGTTGTATATCTCTGGTGCGAACGTGGGAAGAGGGTATTTGCATAATCCGGAGCTGACTGCGGAGAAGTTTCTCGAGAATCCGTATCAATCAGGAGAAAGAATGTATCGGACGGGAGACCTCGCTCGTTGGATGCCAGATGGCAATATCGAGTTTTTAGGGCGAATCGACCATCAGGTAAAAATCAGGGGTCATCGCATCGAGCTGGGAGAGATCGAATCGCACCTGCTCAACCACGCCTTGATTAAGGAAGCCGTAGTCATCGATAGAACGGATGAGACAGGCGGAAAGTATTTGTGCGCCTATGTCGTTTTGGCAGAGGAAGTCAGCAACGAGGAGCTGCGTGCGTATTTATCACGAACGCTGCCGGAGTATATGATCCCTTCCTTCTTTATGAAGCTGGAGCGGATTCCGGTTACACCTAACGGAAAAACAGACAGAAGAGCCTTGCCCATCCCTGAGGGGAATGCATTTACGGGAGCGGATTACCTCGCTCCGACAACCGAGCTGGAACAGAAAATGGCAACGATTTGGGAAAGCGTACTCGGCGTGTCCCCGATTGGGATTCAGGATAATTTTTTCACGCTGGGCGGACATTCGCTCAAGGCGATTCATCTCATTTCCCGGATGCAAAAAGACTGCCAGACAGATGTTCCGCTTCGCGTCTTGTTTGATAGACCAACTATTCAAGAAATCGCAAAGTATGTGGAAGGTGAAGAGGCAGGAACGTATCTTGCTATTCCACAGGTCGCCATGCAAGAGCATTATCCCGTATCCTCTGCGCAAAAACGCATGCTGATTTTAAACCAGCTTGATCCGGCTAGCACGGTGTACAATCTGCCCGTTGTGACGGTACTCGATGGGGAATTGAATGTGCAGCAGATGGAGAATGCCATTTCCGGTCTTGTGAGTCGTCATGAATCGCTCCGAACTTCCTTTCATACCATCAATGGCGAGCTGGCTCAACGTATCCATCCGGAATGCAAACTGCCAATCGCCTACATGGAAGCGACAGAGGAGCGTTTGAATCAAATTATCACTGATTTCATGCGTCCGTTTGATTTGGAAAAGGCGCCATTAAGTCGGGTTGGCCTGGTCAAACTGGGAGAGCGGCGCCATGTCATGATCATCGATATGCACCATATCATCTCGGACGGCGTGTCATCGCAAGTCATCCTGAATGATCTTGCACAGCTCTATCAAGACAAATCCTTGCCAGAGCAGCGCATTCAATATAAAGACTTCGCAGTTTGGGAAAAAGGTCTGGCACAGACAGACGAGTACAGAAAACAGGAAGCGTATTGGACCCAACGATTCGCTGATGAAATTCCTGTCTTGAACCTGCCTTTGGACTACTCTCGACCGTCTGTTCAAAGCTCTGAGGGCGAACGTTATCTATTCCGTTCAGAAAAACAACTGTCGGATGGCTTGCAACAAGTGGCGGCGGAAACGGGAACTACGCTCTACATGGTGCTCATGGCAGCGTACCATGTTTTGCTCGCGAAATATTCCGGGAAGGAAGACATGGTAGTCGGAACCGTGACAGCTGGAAGAACGCACCCTGACACGGAAAGCATTACGGGTATGTTCGTCAACACGCTGGCAATGAGAAATCAGCCGGTTGCGACCAAAAGCTTTAAACAATTTTTGCAAGAAGTGAAGGACAACACACTGGCTGCTTTTGAGCATGGGGCGTACCCGTTTGAGGAACTCGTCGAAAAGCTGGCCGTTAATCGAAATCGAAGCCGCAATCCATTGTTTGACACCTTGTTCATTTTGCAAAATATGGATGCCGATCCGATCAACATCGAGGGCATGACAGTGACGCCTTACGTGCCAGAGGGCAAGATGGCGAAATTCGATTTGTCGCTCGAAGCAACGCAAAACCATGCAGGTCTCCTGTTCAGCTTCGAATTTTGCACCAAGCTGTTCAAGCAGGAGACCATCGAACGCATGTCCCGTCATTACATCCAAATCTTGCAAGAGATCACTCAGAACACGGACTTGGCTCTGTATGAGATAGAGATGCTCACCGAGCAAGAAAAGCAGGAATTACTTGTCCATTTCAATGACACATCTAAGCCTGTTCAGCTGGAAAGCACACTTCCCCAGCTATTTGAAGAACAAGTAGGGAAAACCCCTGATCAAATCGCACTGGTTTGCGGGGACAAAAAGTTGACCTATCAGGAGCTCAATAAGAAAGCCAATCAGCTTGCTCGTACATTACGGAAAAAGGGAGTGAAGGCTGACCAACGAGTAGGGATTATGGCCAATCGTTCCTTGGAAATGGTCATTGGTATCCTTGCCATTCTCAAGTCTGGCGGAGCATACGTGCCGATCGATCCAGAATATCCAAATGATCGCATTGCTTATATGCTGGAAGATTGCGAGGCTCGTCTGGTGCTTACCGAAGAGCATCTTGGTGCAAAGGTTGCTGCTGGAGTGGAATGCCTGTATCTCGAGGATAAGAGTAACTATTCTCGTATCACCACAAACCTTGACCCGATTCATACGGCTACCCATCTGGCTTATATCATTTACACATCGGGTACGACAGGCAAGCCTAAAGGGGTCATGGGGGAGCATCGAGGTATTGTCAATAGTGTGACGTGGAACAAACAAGAGTTGGCCTTATCCGTTCATGACAGAGGTTTGTTGCCCCTATCCTTTGCCTTCGATGCTTTTGCCCTTACCTTCTTTGCGTTAATTATATCCGGTTCAACGGTTGTCTTAACGAAGGATGAAGAAGCAAAAGATCCAATCGAGCTCAAAAACCTGATCTCATCATGGAGTTGTAGCTACACGGTGTGCGTGCCAAGTATGTTCCAAGCGATTTTGGAATGCAGCACCACCGAAGAGATCAGCCCACTGAAAATGGTCATGCTCGGGGGAGAAAAGCTATCGCCAAAGCTGGTTGAGATGTGCAAAGAGATGAATCCGCAAATGATTACGGTCAATGCATATGGCCCGACAGAAAGTAGCGTTATCGCCACCTATCTGTGCGATGCACTCCCGGATGCTCCGATCACCATTGGACGGCCAATTGCAAATACAAGCATATACATCGTGGATCATTCGCACCAGCTGCTACCAATCGGTGTAGTGGGAGAAATATGCATTGGCGGACTCGGTTTGGCACGCGGATATTGGAACAAACCAGAGCTTACCGAGGAGAAGTTTGTTTCCAATCCATTTGTGCCAGGTGAACGCATGTACAAGACGGGTGACCTTGGCAGATGGCTCCCGGACGGTACGATTGAATTCGCTGGACGCCTGGATGAACAAGTAAAAGTGAGAGGATACCGGATTGAGATCGGGGAGATAGAATCGGTTCTTTTCAGCTATGAAATGACAAATGAAGCGATTGTCGTTGCTTATCAGGATGGAAGCGGGGACGCGTATCTGGCCGCCTATTTCACTGGTAAAGAAAACATCTCGGAAGTGGCGCTGCGAACACATCTATCTCAAGAACTGCCAGCGTATATGGTTCCAACCTATCTGGTTCAACTGGACACTTTCCCGTTCACGCCAAATGGCAAGATCGATCGCAAAGCGCTGCCGAAGCCAGAAGGAAAGCCTACAACAGGTGTGGAATATGCCGCGCCTGCCAATGAAGTAGAGGCAACACTGGCAAAGATTTGGGAAAACGTCCTTGGCATCTCCGGCATCGGTGTGATGGATAACTTTTTTGAGTTGGGTGGACATTCTTTGAAAGCAATGACGGTAGTGGCGCATGTGCATCGGGAGTTTCAAATTGATCTCACTTTGAAGCATTTCTTTGAGCAGCCTACCGTTCGGGCCTTGTCCAGGCTGATAGCAAACAGTGAGAATACGTCAGATGCATCGATTCAACCAGCAGAACGACAAGAATACTACCCGGTATCCTCTGCCCAGCAGCGGATGTACGTACTTCATCAGTTGGAAGGAGCGGGCATCAGCTACAATACGCCTGGGATGATCATGCTAGAGGGTCAACTGGATCGCGATCAAATGGTGCATGCGCTGCAAGCATTGGTAGATCGTCACGAAATCTGGAGAACCTCCTTTGAGATGGTAGGACATCAGCTGGTCCAAAAAATTCATGACCACGTGGAAGTGGAAATGACGTATCGGAATGCAGAGGAACATCAGATCGATGAGATTTTCCAAGCGTTTGTCCGTCCATTTGATCTGGCTGTTCCGCCACTGTTGCGCATGGGTCTCGTGCAAATCTCGGATGAACGTCATGTTCTCTTGTATGACATGCATCATATTGCTGCGGATGCCTCGTCCGTCCCGCTTATTTTCAATGAACTGGCGGAATTGTACCAAGGCAGACAATTACCGGAGCTGCGTATCCAATACAAAGATTTTTCTGTCTGGCAAAAACGCTTTATCGAGTCAGATGACTTCAAGAAGCAGGAAGAGTATTGGCGCCATGCATTTGAGGGGCATAACAGCCTCTTGGAGATCCCGACAGATTTTCCGCGACCACCTGTGAAAAGCTTTGAGGGTGATCAAATCGTACTTGCTACCGATAGACCTCTGCTGGAAGCTTTACACGCGTTGGCTGCAGAAACGAAAACGACGTTGTTTATGGTGTTGCTAGCCTCCTACAATGTGCTGCTTTCGAAGTATACAGGGCAGGATGATATTGTTGTCGGAACGCCAATCTCCGGCAAGACGCGTGCTGAGCTCGAACCGATTGTCGGCATGTTCGTCAATACGCTAGCAATCAGAAACAAGCCGACAGCGGAGAAGACCTTCAAGGAGTTTCTGATGGAAGTCAAGCAGAATGCTCTGGATGCCTATGATCATCAGGATTATCCATTGGAAAGTCTGGTTGAAAAGCTTGGGATTCAGCGTGATCCGGGACGCAATCCACTTTTTGATACCATGTTCATTCTGCAAACCGACGAACTGTACCAAAAAACACTGGGTCAACTAACCTATCATCCTTATGAACCGACGAGCGCGCTTGCCATTTCAAAGTTCGACCTGTCTTTTCACCTGACTGAACGGGAAACAGACCTGTTGCTGCGACTGGAGTACAGCACCAAGCTGTTCAGAAGAGACACCGTAGATAGAATGTCGCGTCATTTCATGCAAATTCTACGCAATGTTGCAACAGAACCTGATAGGCAGCTTCAAGCGATTGAAATACTGACGGCAGAAGAAAAGCAGTTGTTGCTGGTGGAGTTCAATCATACAGACAGAGAGTATACGGAAGACCAGACTATACAACAGCTCTTTGAGGAACTGGTAGCAAATACGCCTGATCAAACGGCTATTGTATTTGAAGAGAAGCAGATGACGTACCAAGAGCTCAATGAAAGAGCGAACCAGTTAGCCACGGTTTTGCGGGAAAAAGGGCTAGGTCCTTCCCAAATCGTTGTCATGATGGTGGAGCGTTCCTTGGAAATGGTCATTGCCACGCTCGCCATTTTAAAAGCTGGCGGAGCCTTTTTGCCAGTCGATCCCGACTATCCCGAAGAAAGAATTCGCTACATGATTGAGGACAGTCAGGCGAAGCTCGTACTTACGCATTCTCACTTGATCCACAAGGTGTCCAGTCAGGCAGAGATTATCGATTTGGACGATGCGGAAAGCTATTCGGCACAAACAGACAATCTACTTTGCATCAACAAGCCGTCTGATCTTGCCTATATCATTTACACGTCCGGTACCACTGGCAATCCAAAGGGCGTTATGCTGGAGCACAAAGGGGCAGCCAATTTGCAAGCCATGTTCAAGAATCACTTCGGCGTAACCCCACAAGATCGGCCAGGACATTTTGCGAGTATTTCTTTTGATGCATCGGTGTGGGATATGTTTATGGCTCTTTTGACAGGAGCGACCTTGTATATCATCTTGCGTGATACGATCAACGATTTCCGCAAATTTGAGGAATACGTCCACAAAAACGGAATTACCATTCTCACGTTGCCGCCGACGTATGCCATTTATCTGGAGCCTGATCGTATGCCGTCATTGCGTATCCTGATTACTGCTGGATCGGCAGCATCTACCGCGTTGGTAGAGCAATGGAAAGAGAAAGTGACCTATATCAATGCCTACGGCCCCACAGAGAGTACGATTTGCGCGACGATCTGGAAGGCTTTGCCACATGAACCAGTTGGTCAGACCATTACGATTGGCAAACCGATTCAGAATACGAAGCTATTCATCGTGGATGAACAAATGCAATTGAAGACAGTCGGTCAAATAGGTGAATTGTGCATCAGCGGGGTGGCGCTAGCCAGAGGATATTGGAATCGACCAGAACTGACGGCAGAAAAATTCGTCGACAATCCGTTTGTGCCAGGAGAGAAGATGTATCGCACCGGAGATCTGGCGAAATGGCTTCCAGACGGAAATATCGAGTATCTCGGCAGAATCGACCATCAAGTGAAGGTACGCGGTCATCGGGTAGAGCTGGGAGAAGTCGAGAGTGTTCTGTTGCGGTATGAGACGATTGTGGAGGCAGTAGCCATTACACATTTGGATGACCTGAGGCAACCTTACCTGTGCGCATACTATGTAGCTGATGGGGCTGCAAGTCCGGCTCAATTGCGAGAATTTATGGGAAAAGAATTGCCAAATTATATGGTTCCCTCTTTCTTTGTTCAGTTGGATAAGATGCCGTTGACACCGAATGACAAAATTGACCGCAAAGCATTGCCGAAGCCAAGCCACGAAGAGAAATCGGGCAGAGAATATGAAGCACCACAAAACGAACTGGAACATTTACTTGCAACGACTTGGGCTGAGGTATTGGGAATTGGGCAAGTGGGAATGAAAGACAACTTCTTTGAATTGGGCGGAGATTCCATCAAAGCCATTCAGGTATCCACACGTTTGCACGCAGCAGGCTGGACGCTGGCGATGAAGGAACTGTTCCAATATCCGACCATCGAACAAGTTGCTGCCCATGTCATACCGAACAACAGAGAGAGCGATCAGGGAGTAGTAGAAGGCGAGATTGACTTGACGCCCATCCAGAAGTGGTTCTTCGAGCGCAATTTCACTGACCGCCACCACTGGAATCAGGCTGTCATGCTGTTTCGAGAGGATGGCTTTGACCCGGTACTTGTTCAGCAGGCGTTTTATAAAATCGTCGGGCACCACGATGCGTTGCGCATGATCTACAAACAGGAGAATGAAACAATCACGCAAATCAATCGAGCGTTGACAGGTGAGCGATTCCGCTTCCATTCGTATGACTTGAAAGATCATGCAAATAGCGCAGCTCATATTTGGGAGTTGTCTAATCACATCCAAAGCAGTATCGATTTGGAACAGGGACCACTCGTCCACTTGGCACTCTTCTCCACAACGGAAGGGGACCATTTACTGATTGCCATTCATCATCTGGTCGTGGATGGCGTCTCATGGCGCATCTTGTTTGAAGATTTTTCATCTGCCTATTCGCAGGCTCTCCACAATCAGGAGATCGTCTTGCCGAAAAAGACAGATTCATTCAAGGATTGGTCGGCTCAACTGCAAAACTATGCGGAGAGTGACGAGCTTTTACGAGAAGCGGCGTACTGGCACAACCTCGAGAGCACAGCCACGGCAGAAAAGTTACCAACCGATTTTGTTACAGCAGATCGTAAACAAAAGCACACCCGTACAGCGAAGGTCGAGCTGACAGCCCAAGAGACAGAAAAACTGTTACGTCACGTCCATCATGCTTATCACACCGAAATGAATGACCTATTGCTGACTGCGTTGGGATTAACCGTGAAAGAGTGGGCGAATACCAACTATGCTGTCATCAACCTGGAAGGTCACGGTCGCGAAGATATTCAGAATGAAATGAACGTGACCAGAACGATTGGGTGGTTCACATCCCAGTTCCCTGTCGTTCTTGATATGGAAAAATCAAAGGACTTGTCCTACCAAATCAAGCAAATCAAAGAGAGCTTGCGTCGCATTCCCAAAAAAGGAATTGGCTACGAGATTTTACGCACGTTGACGGCGGATAAACGGCGTCCATCCCTGCAATTTAGCCTGCAACCGGAAATTAGCTTTAACTACCTCGGGCAATTTGATTCGGATGTGAAATCTGGTGGATTTGCTTTCTCGCCACTCGGGACGGGTCAGCTTTTCAGTCCAGAATCGGAGAGGGCATTCTTGTTGGATATTTCCAGCATGATCGAGGATGGAAGGCTCCAGATCAGTTTTGGTTACAGCAGTCTCCAGTATCAGGAAGAAACCATTGCGGAATTGGCAGACAGCTATCGGAATCACTTGCTCAGCATTATTGAGCATTGCCTATCAAAAGAAAAGGGAGAATTGACCCCGAGTGATCTGGGTGATGATGACCTTTCCATGGAAGAACTGGAGAACATCCTGGAATTAATCTAATCGGGCGACATGAGAAATGCGATTCCTCCAATAAAAGCTGGGACATCTCGCTTTTATTGGAGGAACCCTCTTTAACTCGATAAATTACTGAGCTGAGGTGCAGAATGAATAAACAGGAAAATATTGCGAAAATTTACCCGTTAACCCCATTGCAAGAGGGTATGTTGTTTCATGCTGTCAAAGATACAGGCAGCAGCGCCTACTGCCTCCAGATGTCCGCAAAGCTCCAAGGTGATTTTCAGCTGTCCATTTTTGAAAAGAGCATGAACAAGCTCGTAGAGAACTATGAAGTTTTGCGCACTGTATTTGTTTATCAAAACCTGCAACGGCCTCGACAGGTTGTTTTTAAAGAGAGAAAAGTTACCGTTCATTTCGAAAACATTGCTCATTTGCCAATAGATGATCAGAACGATTACATAAAAGCGTATACCATCCAGCAGCATACGTTTGAGCTGACGAAAGATGTCTTGATGAAAGCAGCCATTTTCCAAACGGAGGCGAACCAATATCAGTTCGTTTGGGCGTTCCACCATATCATCGTCGACGGTTGGTCTTTGGGTGTATTGCTTCATAAGCTGCTCGCGTATTATGCCGCCATTCGTAAGGGTGAGGCTGTTCCGCGGGAAGCAACCAAACCATACAGCGAATATATCAAATGGCTGGATAAGCAAAATAAAGAAGAAGCACTTACTTACTGGCAGAACTACCTAGAAGGCTATGACCATCAGGCTGATTTCCCTAAAAAGAAGAATGTAGCGGAAGATGGCAATTATGTACATGTGGAGAATCTTTTCACCATCGCACCTGAAAAGACTCAGCAGCTAATGCAGATTGCCAATCGGAATCAGGCTACGCTGAGCAGCGTGTTTCAATCTCTTTGGGGTATTTTGGCGAGTAAGTACAAAAATTCGGACGATGTGGTATTCGGTTCTGTTGTATCAGGTCGTCCGCCAGGGATTCAGGGCATTGAGAGCATGGTTGGATTGTTCATTAACACGATCCCAACCCGCGTGCAAACAAACAGAAAACAAACCTTCAGTGGGTTGGTAAAAACAGTTCAGCAGCAAGCCTTGGCTTCTGCTGCTTATGATTTCGCTCCATTGTACGAAATTCAGAGCAAGACGGTACTGAAACAAGAGTTAATTGATCATCTGGTGACGTATGAAAACTACCCGGAGGATGCTTCGAATGATCGAGAGGATTCCTTAGGCTTTCAATTCAACGTGGAAAATGGGGAAGAACAGACTTCCTATGATTTTAACGTTGTAGTAGCGGTCGCACCTTCGAATGAGATATATGTGAAGTTGAGCTATAATGCAGCGGTTTATGAAGAGTCATTCATGAACCGAGTAGAAGGTCACTTGAAAACGATCATCGAGCAGGTCATTCACAATCCGAATGTACTGCTTGAAGACATCGGAATCATCACGGATGAGGAAAAACAACAATTGCTGGTAGCTTATAACAACACAACCGCTGATTATCCACGCGACAAAACGATTTTCGAGCTGATCGCGGAGCAGGCAAGACAGACGCCATCGAAAGCTGCGGTTATTTGCGGGGAGGATCGCCTTACTTACCAGGAGCTTCAGGAGCGTTCCAACCAGTTGGCCAGAGCTCTGCGTGGGAAAGGAATTACCCAAGGCAGTATCGTCTCCATTATGGGGGAGCATTCACTCGAGCTGATCGTGGCTATTATGGCCGTTCTAAAATCAGGCGGCGCCTATTTGCCGATTGATCCAGAGTATCCGATAGAGAGAATTCAGTATTTATTAGACGACAGTCAAACGAAGATTCTTTTGACACAGTCTCATCTACAAGAAAAAGTCGAGTTTGAGGGCGATATCCTCTACCTAGACAATCCTTCCTTGTTTGAAGGAGACAGTACAGATCTTGACAATTCATGCAAACCGGACGATTTGGCATACATGATCTATACTTCAGGGTCCACAGGGAATCCAAAAGGCGCGATGATTACCCATCAAGGTCTAGTCAATTACATCTGGTGGGCCAACAAAGTGTATGTCGAGGGTGAAGCTGTAGACTTTCCGCTATACTCTTCCATTTCGTTTGATTTAACTATCACCTCGATCTTCACGCCGCTTCTGTCGGGCAATACGATCTATGTCTACAGAGGAGCAGATAAGGTACAGGTCATTTTAGACATCATCCAAGATAATCAAGTGGGAATTATCAAGCTGACGCCAACACATTTGAAGCTGATAGAAGAAATAGATGGAACAAATAGCAGCATCCGACGGTTTATTGTCGGTGGTGAGAACTTGCCAACCAAGTTGGCGAAGAGAATCTATGAGAACTTTGGACAGAATGTCAAGATTTTCAATGAGTATGGACCTACCGAAACGGTTGTCGGTTGCATGATTTATTTGTACGACCCGAAGAAACCGATCCAAGAATCGGTACCAATCGGCGTACCGGCAGACAATGTTCAGCTCTATCTGCTTGATTCTTCCATGCAGCCGATACCCGTTGGTTCCGCCGGTGAAATGTACATCGCCGGAGATGGCGTCGCTAAAGGGTATTTCAACAGACCGGAGCTGACTGAGGAAAAGTTCATCGATAATCCGTTCCGTCCGGGGACCAAAATGTATCGAACTGGCGATCTGGCGAAATGGCTGCCCGACGGCAATATGGAATACGTGGGAAGAATCGACCATCAAGTCAAAATTCGTGGGCATCGGATTGAGATGGGCGAAATTGAGACGCGTTTGGCGCAGCATGAGTGGATCAAGGAAGCTGTCGTCATCGCTGAAAAGGATGACAGTGGTCAAAATGTGCTCTATGCCTACATAGTTTCCGAGCAGGAGTTGACCGTATCTGAACTACGAGAGCATCTGGGAAGTACGCTTCCTTCCTACATGATCCCGTCCTTCTTTGTCCGTTTGGAGGAAATCCCGCTGACAGCCAATGGAAAAGTAGAGCGGAAGAAATTGCCGAAGCCTGATGGTGCAGTTGTTACGGGAACAGCGTACGTCGCTCCTCAGAATGAAACGGAAACAAAATTGGCTGAGATTTGGCAGCAGGTCCTCGGGGTTAGCCGTGTAGGCGCTCACGATCATTTCTTTGATTTGGGCGGACATTCACTGAAGGCTATGACTGTCATCTTTCAAGTCTCCAAAGCGTTGGAAGTGGATTTGCCAGTAAAGGCACTGTTCGAGAATCCAACCGTATCCGAGCTCGCTGCTTTTCTCTCGAAATCGGGGAAAAGCAAGTACTCAGCCATTCAACCGGTAAAAGTCAAAGAATTTTATCCTGTATCTTCTGCTCAAAAAAGAATGTACATCCTTCAGCAATTTGAAGGAAGTGGCATCAGCTATAACATTTCAGGTGCAATGCTTTTGGAAGGAAAGCTGGATTACGATCGTTTTGCGAGCACGGTCAAACGACTGGCGGAGCGCCACGAAGCCTTGCGCACTTCCTTCCACCGTATCGATGGTGAACCTGTACAGAAAGTGCATGAGGAGGTAGAAGTACCAATCCTGATGCTGAAGTCTACGGAAGACAAGGCGGAGCAGATCATGCGCGATTTCGTCCGTCCTTTTGACCTCGGACTCGCTCCGCTGATTCGAACAGGCTTGGTCCAGTTGGGCGAAGACCGTCATTTGTTCATGCTCGACATGCACCATATCATCTCGGACGGTGTTTCATCCCAAATTTTGCTGAGTGAATTTGCTAAGTTGTACCAAGGGGAAGCCTTGCAGCCTCTTTCTCTCCAATACAAGGATTTCGCAGCTTGGCAAAATGAGCTGTTTCAGACGGATGTGTACAAAAAGCAGGAGCTCCATTGGTTGAATACGTTTGCTGATGAAATTCCTTTGCTCAATCTACCAACGGATTATCCGCGCCCAACCATTCAAAGCTTTGCAGGGGATCTAGTCCTTTTTGACACAGGAAAAGAATTGACCGAGCGTTTGCGCAAGGTAGCAACAGATACAGGAACAACCCTGTATATGGTCTTGCTCGCCGCTTACCATGTTCTCCTGTCCAAGTATTCCGGTCAAGAGGACATCATTGTAGGTACGCCTGTCGCTGGTCGTTCCCATGCCGACGTGGAAAGCATCATGGGGATCTTTGTGAATACGTTGGCGATGAGAAATCAGCCTGTGAGCGACAAAACCTTTACCCAATTCTTGCAAGAAGTGAAACAAAATGCGCTAGCGGCCTATGACAATCAGGATTATCCATTTGAAGAGCTGGTGGAAAAGCTGGCGATTCAACGTGACATTAGCCGAAATCCTTTGTTTGACACCATGTTCTCTCTGGAAAATGCGAATCAGCAGTCGCTGGAAATCGAGCAGCTTACAGCAGCTCCATATGAGTTATTTAACAAAATTTCCAAATTCGATCTTGCTTTAAATGCGAGTGAATCGCAATCCGACATTCACTTCCAATTCGCATTTGGAACGAAGCTGTTTGCAAAAGAAACCATCCAAAAAATGGCCCATCATTATCTGGAAATCTTGCGTACTATTTGCGCACAGCCGAATGCCAAGCTAGCAGAAATCGACATGATGACAGAAGCAGAAAAACGTGCTCTCCTCCTGAATGTCAACGATACTTTTGTCGAGCGTTCCGCTGATCAGGTTTTGCACCAATTGTTTGAAGAGCAAGTAGTGCTTACGCCAGATCAAGTAGCCGTAGCCTATGACGGATACACCTTGACCTATCGCCAGTTGAACGCCCGGGCCAATCAAGTCGCTCGTATACTGCGGAGCAAAGGAACGCAACCAGATACGTTGATCGGCATTATGGTAGACCGTTCCATCGAGATGGTTGTGAGCATGTTGGCCGTGTTAAAAGCGGGTGGTGCGTATACGCCAATGGATCCTACTTATCCGCCAGAAAGAATCCAGTACATGCTCAGCGACAGCAAAGCTCCCATTCTACTGACACAGCGCCATTTGAAAGAGACCGTGGAGTATACAGGAGAAATCATCGATGTAGACGATGAAGCCATTTATGCAGGGGACGACACCAATCTGGACAATGTGGCTGGCAGGGATGACTTGGCCTATGTCATCTATACATCTGGATCGACAGGAAATCCCAAAGGGGTAATGATCTCGCACCAGGCGATTTGCAATCACATGCTTTGGATGAAGAATGCCTTTCCACTGCGTACAGAGGATGCTGTCTTGCAAAAAACGCCGTTTTCCTTCGATGCTTCCGTATGGGAATTTTATTTGCCACTGATCACGGGCGCGCGCCTGGTACTGGCAAAGCCAGACGGACATCGCGACATCGCATACATGACTCGAACGATCAGAGAAGAGAATATCACAACGTTACAGATGGTTCCTTCCTTGCTGGATCTGATCATGACCGAACCGGGATGGAGCTCTTGCACGAGCTTGCAACGCGTTTTCTGCGGTGGAGAAGCATTGACAGCTGCCCTTGTTTCGCGCTTTTACCAGACGCAAACGGCACAGTTGATTAATCTCTATGGCCCTACTGAATCTACGATTGATGCGACATACTGGATTTGCCCGCGTTTGCCGGAGTATGGCGTGATTCCCATTGGCAAACCGATTGATAACGTCCGCTTGTATGTCGTAAATGCGAGCAACCAGCTCCAGCCTGTAGGGGTTGCAGGAGAACTGTGCATTGCTGGCGATGGTTTGGCCCGCGGCTACTGGAATCGTGAAGAACTGACAGCAGCTAGCTTCATTGACAATCCGTTTGAACCGGGGAGCAGGATGTACCGTACGGGAGACATGGTAAGGTACCTAGCCTGCGGCAACGTGGAATATCTCGGACGCATCGACCATCAGGTCAAAATCCGAGGCCACCGGATCGAGCTGGGTGAGATCGAAGCAAGGCTTTTGCAGCATGAATGGATCAAAACGGCCATCGTCCTTGCCCGTCCAGATGAAAAAGGGCAAAACAACTTGTACGCCTATATCGTTTCTGATCAGGAAATGAAGACAGCTGATCTGAGAGCTTACTTGGCTTCCCATTTGCCATCTTATATGGTTCCTTCTTATTTTGTTTATTTGGAAAAGCTGCCTCTCACGGCAAATGGCAAGGTAGATCGCAAAGCATTGCCTCAACCTGAGGGAGCATCCACATCTGAAATTGTCTATGTAGCGCCGCGCAATGAAGTGGAAGCCACGCTTGTAGACATTTGGCAAAGTGTCCTTGGCCAAAATCCAATCGGGGTACACGATCATTTCTTTGAGTTGGGCGGACACTCCTTGAAAGCGATGAACGTCATCTCTTTGATCCATCGTACCCTTCAGGTAGATGTGCCGTTGAAAACACTGTTTGAATCACCAACGATCGCTGACCTGTCGGCATACATCGCTATTGCTGGCAAAGGCAAGTATACGACGATTGAACCCGTCCAAAAGCAGGAGTATTACTCCGTGTCTTCCGCACAAAAGAGAATGTTTATTCTCCGGCAAATGGAAGGTGCAGGCATCAGCTACAACATGCCGGGAATCCTGTACATCGATGGCAAGCTGGATACAGTGCGTTTGCAGCAAGCGCTCAAGAGTGTGGTGAGACGCCATGAATCTCTGCGTACCTCATTCCACTCCATGAAAGGAGAGACAGTTCAGCGCGTACATGAAGATGTCGAGCTGGATATCTCGTTGATGGAGTCAACAGAGGGAGAGCTCAAACGAATCGTTGAACAATTTATTCAACCGTTTGATTTGGAAAAAGCTCCACTGATGCGCGCTGGACTGGTCAAATTGGCTCCGGAACGCCATCTTTTCATGCTGGATTTGCACCATATTGTGGTGGATGGTGTATCGATTGGCATTCTTGTTCAAGAGCTTGCGCAGCTTTATCACGGCGAAGAGCTGCCAGAGCTGAGCATTCAGTACAAGGACTTTGCCCATTGGCAGAATCAATGGTACGAGACGGATGAGTTTACTGCTCAGGAAGCCTATTGGATCGATACCTTTACGGGAGAAATTCCTGTATTAAATCTTGCAACGGATTATCCGAGACCTTCTGTAAAAAGCTTTGAGGGTGAGCGATTTGTTTTCGGCTCCGGTACCCTTTTGAAAAAGGAATTGAATCGAGTTGCCCATAGTACAGGAGCTACGCTCTACATGGTTCTGCTGGCAGCCTACCATGTACTTCTCTCCAAATACTCTGGACAAGAGGACATTGTTGTTGGCGCGCCTACTGCCGGCAGGTCCCATGCTGAAACGGATTCGATCATCGGTATGTTTGTCAATACATTGGCATTGCGAAACGAGCCTGTGGGGACGAAAACCTTCCTCAGCTTTTTGGCAGAAGTGAAAAACAATACGCTGAAAGCCTTTGAGAATCAGGATTATCCATTAGATGAGCTGATCGATAAGCTGAACATTCAACGGGATCTGAGTCGGAATCCTTTGTTTGACACCGTATTTATCTTGCAAAATATGGATCAGAAGCCGTTCGAAATGGAGCAACTGACGTTTACACCGTATATGGCAGAAGTGAATCAGGCCAAGTTTGATCTGTCATTAGAGGCGTACGAAGAAGACGAGGAGATCGTCTTTAGCCTTGATTATTGCACCAAATTGTTTACACGAAATACGATTGAAAACATCGCGGCACATTTCATCCGAATCCTTCATGCCGTTATTGAGCAACAAGCCATTCCGCTGTGCGAAATCACGATGCTTTCGGCTGAAGAAAAGCATCGCTTGTTAGTAGAATTCAACCATTTGCATAAGGAATATCCGCAGAACAAGACACTACATGAGCTGTTTGAGGAGCAGGTGGAAAAAACTCCACTGGTTGCTGCCATTGAAATTGGCGGTAAGCAGATGTCCTATCGCGAATTAAATGAGCGCGCAAACCAGCTTGCCGTTACCTTGCGTGAACGGGGAGTAAAGGCTAACCAATTCGTAGGAATCATGGCAAACCGTTCTATGGAAATGGTTGTGGGAATCATGGCCATTTTGAAAGCAGGTGGAGCCTATGTGCCGATTGATCCCGAATATCCAGAAGATCGTGTGGCCTACATGCTGGAGGATTGCGAAGCCCGTCTGGTGCTTACCCAAAAACATCTTGGAGCTAAGCTCGCTTCTAGTGTGAGGGTGGAATGCTTGTATCTGGAGGAAGAGCACAACTATTCTCCTAACCGTTCGAATCTCGAGCCGATTCAAACCGCTTCTGATTTGGCTTATCTCATCTATACGTCGGGGACAACAGGCAAGCCAAAAGGAGTAATGATCGAGCATCGGGGCATTGTCAACAGCGTGTTGTGGAAAAAAGAGGAGTATCAGTTTAGCGTCCAGGATAGAAATCTGGTGCCGTTATCCTTTGCGTTTGATGGTTTTGTTCTTTCCTTTTTTACACCGATCCTTTCCGGTTCAACCGCCGTCTTGGTGAAGGATGAAGAAGCCAAAGACCCTGTATCTCTCAGAAGACTCATTGCAGCTGCGCGATGCACGCAAATGACATGCGTGCCAAGTTTATTCCAAGCGATATTGGAATGCGGTTCTGCTGCGGATATCAGCTCCCTGCAAACCGTCACACTAGGGGGCGAAAAAGTATCGGCTCAGCTCGTTGAGAAGAGCAACAAACAGAATCCGCAACTGGTCATCGCCAATGAATACGGTCCGACAGAAAGCAGTGTCGTCGCCACGTGGCAGCGAATTTCGCAACTGGATTCTACGATAACGATCGGACGTCCCATTGCCAACACCAGCATCTATATCGTGGACAAATTTCATCAGCTACAGCCAATCGGCGTCGTCGGGGAAATTTGCATCGGTGGCCATGGTTTGGCACGTGGATATTGGAACAAGCCGGAACTCACAGCAGAGAAGTTTGTTTCCCATCCTTATTTGGAAGGCGAGCGCATGTACAAGACGGGTGATCTAGGAAAGTGGCTCCCTGACGGTACGATTGAATTTATCGGTCGCTTGGATGAACAGGTAAAAGTAAGGGGATATCGGATTGAAATAGGCGAGATAGAGTCGGTTATGCTCTCCTTTGAAAAGCTGACTTCGGCTGTGGTGATTGTCCACGAGGATCAGCAGGGCGAATCGTCCCTTGCTGCTTATTACACGGCGGAAGAAAAGCTTGAAGTCTCGAATCTGTGGTCGTATCTGTCGAAAAGCTTGCCATCTTACATGATTCCTGCGTACTTGGTCCAGCTCGATTTTCTCCCACTTACGCCGAATGGAAAGCTCGATAGGAAAGCTTTGCCGAAACCAGAAGGCAGACCTGTAACAGGAGCAGAATATGTGGCGCCAGCAAGTCCTGTGGAAAGCAGGCTGGTAGAGATTTGGGAACATGTGCTTGGCGTAACCGACATCGGCGTTCTCGACAACTTCTTCCAGCTAGGTGGGCATTCCTTGAAAGCCATGTCGCTCGCCGCACAGATTCATCGAGAGTATCAAGTCGAGCTTCCACTCAGAGTGCTCTTTGCGACACCTACCATTCAGGCATTGGCATCGTATATCGAAACAAGTGGAAAAGACACGCATGTACCGATTCATCCTGCACCGTGGCAAGAATATTATCCCGTTTCTTCTGCACAAAAAAGGATGTTTGTCCTGCGCCAGTTTGAAGGCACCAGTACAGTCTATAACATGCCAAGTGTGATGTTTATTGAAGGCGACTTGGATCACGCACGCTTTGAAACTGCGATTCAGGGGCTGATCAAGCGACACGAATCGTTGCGGACATCCTTCCACACAGTGAACGGTGAGCCTGTTCAACGTGTACATGAGGCAGTTGAACTGAATGTGCGCTATGAGGATTTGACAGAAGACCAAGTCGAGCAAACCATCGAAACATTTGTGCAAGCATTTGATCTGGAGAAGGCTCCGTTATGGAGGGTCGGACTCTTCAGATTAGCAGAGAATCGACATCTTTTCCTGATGGATATGCATCACATCATTTCGGATGGCGTCTCTGTTGGAATCATTATGGAGGAATTCTCGAAGTTATATCGAAACCAATTATTACCAGAGTTGTCTGTTCAATACAAAGATTTTGCTGTCTGGCAGACGGATCTGTTCCAAACCGCTATCTATACAAAACATGAGAACTATTGGTTGAAGTCCTTTGCGGGTGACATTCCGGTACTGAATCTGCCCGCCGATTATTCTCGCCCGCTGGTTCAAAGCTTTGAGGGAGATTGCATTTCGTTCCACACAGATAAAACGTTGATGGACGATTTATACAAGCTCGCCCATGAGAACCAAACCACGCTGTTTATGGTCTTGCTGGCGGCTTACAATGTACTCCTTTCTAAATACAGTGGTCAAGAAGACATCGTAGTGGGGACGCCGATTGCTGGTAGATCTCATGCTGATGTAGAAAAAGTCTTGGGGATGTTTGTCAACACGTTGGCCTTGCGAAACTACCCTGAAGGAACGAAATCGTTCCAAGCATTTTTGGAAGATGTCAAACAGAATACGCTGCAAGCATACGCTCACCAGGACTATCCATTTGAAGCGCTGGTCGAAAAATTGGAAATCCAGCGGGATCTCAGCAGAAACCCACTTTTTGACACCATGTTTATTTTGCAAAATCTGGACAAAAAAGCTTATGAGCTGGATGGGCTGAAATTTGAGGCCTACTCCGGAGATGGGCAGCAAGGCAACGCCAAATTCGATCTCACACTGGAAGCGCATGAAGATGAGACAGGAATCCATTTTAGTCTCGTGTACTCCACGAAATTGTTCCATAGAGACACGATGGAAAGAATGGCAGGTCATTTTCTTCAGGTGCTACAAGGAGTCATTGCAGACCAAACAGCGGCGTTGCATGAAATCGACTTGCTCGGTGAGGAAGAAAAACATCTCGTAACGGTTGCATTCAACAACACGTTTGCCACGTATCCACGCGAAAGCACGATACAGGAGCTGTTCGAGGAGCAAGTGGAAAGAACGCCTGAGCATGCTGCAGTTGTGATGAACGAACAGATGCTGACATATCGGGAGCTGAACCAAAAAGCCAACCAGATCGCAAGTGTTCTTCGCCGATTGGAAGTAGGGAGGGACAGCGTTGTAGGCATGCTGGCAGATCGCTCTCTCGAGATGATCACAGGCATTATGGGGATCATCAAAGCGGGAGGCGCCTATCTGGGGATTGATCCAGAGCATCCATCCGAGCGCATTTCTTACATGCTCGAAGATGGCGGCGTGAAGGTTGTCCTTGTTCAAAGACATCTGTTGCATCTCGTCGAAGAAGGTCTCATTCCAATCATCTTGGAAGACGAGAGCCTGGAGCAAGCAGATGCCAGCAATCTGACCAACCTCAATGACGCCAAGGACTTGGCCTATGTGATGTACACGTCGGGTTCAACGGGCAAACCAAAAGGAGTCATGGTCGAGCATCGCAATGTCACCCGATTGGTGAAACATACCAATTACGTTCAGGTACGCGAAGAAGATCGCATGATTCAAACGGGCGCTATTGGCTTCGACGCCATGACGTTTGAGATTTTCGGAGCTCTGCTGCATGGTGCTAGCTTGTTCCTGGTAAGTAAGGATGTTCTATTGGATGCGGAGAAGCTGGGTAGCTTCCTGCGAGAGAATCGGATTACCACAATGTGGTTAACCTCACCACTGTTTAACCAGCTCTCGCAAAATAACCCGGCGATGTTTGAAGGCTTGCGTGCGCTAATTGTCGGTGGAGAAGCGTTGTCTCCGAGACACATCAACAAAGTGAACAGCGCCCATCCAGCTCTGGAAATTTGGAACGGGTACGGCCCGACCGAAAACACAACCTTCTCGACATGCTATTTGATTGAGAAGGAATTCGAAGACAATATTCCGATTGGGAAGCCGATCACGAACTCCACAGCTTATATCGTGGATCGCTACAATCAGCCGCAGCCAATTGGGGTGCCGGGTGAATTGTGCGTAGGTGGAGACGGGGTAGCCCGAGGCTATTTAAACAAGCCGGAATTGACTGCCGAGAAGTTTGTTCCGAATCCGTTTGTTTCAGGTGAAAACATGTACCGTACAGGGGATTTGGCGAGATGGAAGGAGGACGGAACGATCGAGTATTTGGGTCGTATCGACCAACAGGTAAAGATCAGAGGCTATCGGATCGAGCTTGGGGAAATCGAGACCGTTCTGACCAATCTCGAAAAAGTAAAAGAAGCTGTCGTTACGGTACTGGATGATACAAACGGCCAAAAAGCTCTCTGCGCTTATTTTGTTTCAGAAGAGGAACTCGACGTAGTAGAGCTGAGAGAGGCTATATCCAAAGAATTGCCTAGCTACATGGTGCCAGCCTTCTATGTCCAAATGGAAAAACTGCCTTTGACTGCAAACGGGAAGGTCAATCGTAGAGCTTTGCCTGAACCATCTGGAGATCGGGTACAAGGCTCCACATATGTCGCCCCACAAAATGCAACCGAGCAGAAGCTGGCTGAGATTTGGCAAGAGGTTCTGGGGATTCATCCGATAGGCATCAACGATAACTTCTTTGAACTGGGTGGACATTCTCTCAAGGCAATGAATGTAATCACGCAGGTGCACAAAGCATTTCAGGTAGAACTTCCGTTAAAAGCCCTGTTTGAAACTCCTACGATCCATGAGCTAGTTGCTTATATCTCTGCGAGTGAAATGGAACAGTTCGAGACCATTCAACCGGTAGAGCACGCTGACTTTTATCCAGTCTCGTTCGCACAAAAAAGAATGTATATCCTGCATGAGTTTGAAGGAAGCGGGATCAGCTATAACGTGCCAAATGTAATGATAATAGATGGCCATCTGGATTACGAACGCTTTGAATACGCGATCCGAACACTGGTAAAACGACATGAATCCTTGCGAACATCCTTCCATTCGAAAAACGGGGAACCCGTGCAACGAGTCCATGAGGATGTCACGCTGCTCATCGGTATTTCCGAGGCGACAGATGACCAAGTAGAGCAACGGATTCAGGAGTTGGTCCAGCCGTTTGATCTGGAAGTGGCTCCGCTGTTCCGGGTTGACTTGATCAAACTGGGAGCAGAACGACACTTGTTCTTCATGGATATGCACCACATTATCTCCGATGGTGTATCGCTTGCAGTCATCGCCAAGGAGTTCGCGAGCTTGTACGAGGAAAATCAGCTCCCAGACATGCGTATCCAGTACAAAGATTTTGCTGCTTGGCAGACGAAGCTGGCCCAGTCTGAGCGTTTCCAAAAACAGGAGGATTATTGGACGAATGTCTTTGCAGGGGAGCTCCCATTACTCAACCTGCCAAATGATTTCCCAAGACCTACTGTTCAAAGCTTCGAAGGCGACACGGTAGCGATCGGTACAGGAAATCACTTGCTTGCGGAGTTGCGACAACTCGCTTCAAATACGGGCTCCACACTGTTTATGGTGCTTTTGGCTGCCTACAATGTGCTGCTGTCCAAATACACAGGACAGGAAGAAATCGTTGTCGGTACGCCGATTGCAGGTCGATCCCACGCAGATGTAGAACGAATCGTCGGCATGTTCGTCAACACGCTTGCCCTGAAAAATGTGGCAGGAGGCAACCTGACCTTCCGCGAGTTTTTGGGTGATGTGAAACAAAATGCGCTGCATGCGTTTGAACATCAGGATTATCCGTTTGAACATCTCGTAGATAAGCTGCAAGTGCGGCGCGATCTAAGCCGAAATCCGCTGTTCGATACGATGTTCAGCCTGGGGCTTGCGGACTCATCTGTATTAGAAATTGCAGGACTCAACATGTCCGCTTACCCGATAGATGGCAAGATCGCAAAATTCGATATCGCGCTGGATGCGATGGAACAACAAGATGAGCTTCTCGTGCAATTCAGCTATTGCACGAAGCTGTTTGCCAAAGAATCGATTGATCGCATGGCGACTCATTACATCCATCTTTTACAGACGATCATTGCCAATCCAGATCGCAAGCTGGCAGAGATCAGTGTCTTGTCAAAAGATGAGATGGAGCAAATGCTGCATGATTTCAATGCCACAAAAGTCGCTTATCCAACGAACAAAACGTTCCAGGAGCTATTCGAAGAGCAGGTCGAAAAAACACCGAATCAGGTAGCTGTCATCTACGAGGATGAACAGCTAACGTATCGGGAATTGAATGAAAAAGCGAACCAGCTCGCGCGTGTTTTGCGCCAAATGGGAGTCAAGCCAGAGAGCACGGTCGGCATCATGGTAGATCGCTCCTTGCACATGGTAGTAGGGACACTCGGTATTTTGAAAGCCGGTGGCGCCTACGTCCCGATTGATCCAGATTATCCACTGGAGCGTCAAACATTCATTTTAGAAGATAGCGATGCGAAGCTATTCCTTACTTTGCAAAAGATGAATACAGAGCTTGTATTCCCTTACGAAACTCTCTATCTGGATGCAGAGGGGCTGTATCAGGGAGAAGCGAGCAATCTGGAGCCTGTAGCACTGCCGGAACACGCGGCTTACATCATTTATACTTCCGGTACGACTGGCAAGCCAAAAGGAGTCGTGATCGAGCACCGGAGCTATGCGAATGTCGCGTTTGCATGGCAGGATGAGTATCACCTGGATACCTTCCCGGTTCGCTTGCTGCAAATGGCGAGCTTCGCCTTCGACGTCTCGACTGGTGACTTTGCCAGAGCATTGCTCACAGGAGGGCAACTGGTCATTTGCCCAAATGAGGTCAAAATGGACCCGGCTTCCTTGTACGAAATTATCAAGCGGTATGAAATCACGATTTTCGAAGCGACACCAGCTTTGATCATGCCATTGATGCATTACATTTACGAAAACAAGCTCGACATCAGTCAGATGAAGCTCTTGATCCTCGGAGCAGACAGTTGTCCAGCGGAAGACTTCAAGACCTTGCTGATCCGATTCAGTCATACGTTGCGCATTGTTAACAGTTATGGGGTAACAGAGGCGTGCATCGATTCCAGCTATTACGAAGAAACAGATGTCTCATCCATTCGCTCGGGAACGGTACCGATCGGCAAACCACTTCCGAATATGCAAATGTATGTGATGGATCAACAATTGAATCTTCAACCTGTTGGAGTCGTGGGTGAGTTGTGCATCGGTGGGGCAGGGGTCGCTCGCGGTTATTTGAACAGACCTGAACTGACAGTGGAGAAGTTCGTACCGAATCCTTTCGCACCAGGTGAGTTGTTGTATCGTACGGGTGATCTGGCGAAGTGGCGTGCGGACGGAAATATGGAGTTCCTGGGTCGCAACGATCATCAAGTGAAAATCAGAGGTGTCCGTATCGAGCTGGGCGAAATCGAGACACAGCTACGCAAGCTAGACGGAATCTTGGAAGCAGTCGTGGTCGCAAGAGAGGATCACAGACAAGAAAAGTATTTATGCGCGTACATGGTGGCAGACCATGAGATCGACACAGCACAAGTACGTAAGCAATTGCTAAAAGAATTACCTCAAGCGATGATTCCATCGTATTTCGTCACGCTTGAAGCGCTGCCGCTTACCGCAAATGGGAAGATCGATAGACGTTCCTTGCCGGTACCAGATGTAACTTTACTCAGAACGACAGAGTACGTGGCACCTCGTACGGAGTTGGAATCGCAATTGGCCCGCGTCTGGGAGCAAGTACTCAATGTGGAGCAAGTAGGGGTTCTGGATGATTTCTTTGCAATTGGTGGTCATTCCCTGCGTGCGATGAGTGTGATTTCGAGCATGCATAACGAATATCAAGTCGATATTCCGCTCCGTGTTTTGTTCGAAAAGCCGACGATTCAGCAATTGGCTGCACACATCGAAGAGACAGCAAAAGAATATGTCATTTCGATCCAACCGGCACCTACGCAAGAGTATTATCCGGTTTCATCGGCTCAAAAGCGCATGTATATCCTCAATCAGTTCGAGGGAGTCGGCATCAGCTACAATATGCCTTCGACCATGCTGATCGAAGGGAAGCTGGAACCGGAACGATTAGAGACAGCGTTCAAACAGCTGATTGAGCGACATGAAAGTCTCCGTACGTCTTTTGCCGTTGTAAATGGAGAACCTGTTCAGAAGATTCACGAGGAAGTTTCTTTTGAACTTTCGTATACAACGATCACAGAAGACCAGGCACAAGAGGTCCTTTCCTCTCTCGTTCAGCCATTCGATCTGGGTGTAGCGCCGTTGCTTCGCGTACGTCTTTTGCAAATCGGAGAAGATCGTCATGTGCTCTTTACCGACACGCATCACAGCATTTCCGACGGTGTATCCTCCGGCATTCTTCTGTCTGACTTAGTGCAGCTATACCAAGGGGATGTTTTGCCAGAACTCCGAATTCAGTACAAGGACTTCTCCGTATGGCAACAGGAGCTTTTCCGATCCGATGCCTTCAACAAGCAAGAACAGTACTGGGCTCAAGTGTTTGCAGACGAAATTCCAGTGCTAAACCTGCAAACGGATTTCACCCGACCAAGCATTCAAAATTTCGCAGGCGATCAGTATGCCATCGGAACCGGTAAACAACTCATGGAAGGCTTGAACCAGTTGGCTCGAGAAACGGGAACGACACTGTACATGGTGCTCCTCGCGACGTACAACGTATTGCTTTCCAAGTATTCCGGGCAGGAGGACATCATCGTTGGCACACCGATTACAGGCAGATCCCATGCTGATCTGGAACCAATCGTCGGTATGTTTGTCAATACATTGGCGATGAGAAACAAGCCGCATGCTGGGAAAACCTTCACTGAGCTGTTGCTGGAAGTCAAGCAAAATGCTCTAGACGCTTACGCTCATCAGGATTATCCATTCGAAGAACTGGTGGAAAAACTCGACATTCCGCGGGACTTAAGCAGAAACCCGCTCTTTGACACCATGTTTACTGTGCAAAATAACTCGGATGATGCTATCGACCTCCACGGCTTGACACTTGCGCCTTTCATGACTGATCAGGCTGGCAACCATTCCAAATTTGATTTGACGTTAATTGCCGCAGAAGAGCGTGAAGAGATTTGCATTGGTGTGGAATACAGCACAAGCTTGTTTACGAGAGAAACGATTGAACGGTTAAGCAACCACTTCATGGCTATTGCCCAAATCGTTGTGCAAAATCCGCATATCCGCTTGAGCGAAATTGACATGCTCAAGGCAGAGGAGAAAAAGCAAATTTTCGAGAGTTTCAATGATACAGCTGTCAACTATGTACAAGACAAAACGCTACATCAATTATTCGAAGAGCAAGTAGCAAGGACGCCAGATCAAGAAGCGATTCTCTTTAACGGTCAGTCACTTACGTACAGCAAGCTCAATGAGCGTGCCAACAGACTGGCAAGAGTTCTGCGTACCAAGGGAGTCGGACCTGATCGTCTTGTAGCAGTCATGGCGGAGCGTTCACCAGAGATGATCATTGGCATCCTCGGTATTTTAAAGGCAGGCGGTGCTTATGTTCCAATCGATCCGGCGTATCCGCAAGAACGCATTCAGTACCTGCTTGCGGACAGCAACGCAGCATTGCTTCTCTGCCAGTCCCATTTGTCGGAACTATTGTCTCGCGTGTCGAGCGGTCTTGACTGGCTTGAACTGAGCGCAGAGCATGACGTCGAGATAGATGGCTCCAATCTCTCATCACTCAATCAACCGACGGATCTCGCCTATGTCATCTATACATCGGGCACGACTGGTAAGCCGAAGGGCGTCATGATTCCACATCGGGGAATCGTCAATTGCTTGCAGTGGAGAAGAGATGAATATGGCTTCGGGCCGGGAGACAAGGCGTTGCAGGTATTCTCCTTTGCCTTCGATGGTTTTGTAGCCAGCTTGTTCGCTCCACTTCTCGGAGGTGCTACTTGCGTCTTGCCGAGGGAGGAAGAAGCCAAAGATCCGGTATCGCTGAAAAAGCTGATTGCCTCAGCGGGAGTCACACATTATTACGGTGTACCGAGTCTGTTCCAGGCGATTCTGGATTGCTCGACTGCTGCCGACTTCTCTCCTCTTCGTTGCGTAACATTGGGAGGCGAGAAGCTACCTGCGCAGCTTGTGCAAAAAACGAAAGAAAAGCATCCAGCAATCGAGATCAATAATGAATACGGTCCAACCGAAAATAGCGTCGTTACCACCATCTCTCGTTCGATCGAAGTAGGTCAAGATATCACGATTGGACGTCCGCTAGCCAATGTCCAAGTGTACATCGTAGATACACAACATCACTTGCAACCGATTGGCGTAGTGGGAGAGCTATGCATCGGAGGACCCGGGCTTGCAAAAGGTTATTTGAATAAACCAGAGCTCACACAAGAAAAGTTCGTTCCGAATCCGTTTGTGCCAGGAGAGCTCATGTATAAAACGGGTGACTTGGTGAAATGGCGGGCAGATGGCACGATCGATTACATCGGTCGAGTTGACGAACAGGTGAAGGTGAGAGGGTACCGCATCGAAATCGGGGAAATTGAGAGCACCATACTTGCTTACGATGGCATCGATCAAGCAGTGGTCGTTGTGCAAGAGGATGAGTTAACGGCCGGACAGTATCTTTGCGCTTATCTCGTCCCAGCAGCAGAGGTATCCGTTTCTGAGCTGAGAAGGCATCTGGCGAAGGAACTGCCTGCATACATGGTTCCCAGCTATTTTGTCCAGTTAGACCAACTGCCGCTTTCAGCCAATGGAAAAGTGGATCGCAAAGCGTTACCGAAGCCAAAGCCTTCGGATGCGACCACACGTGAGTTCGTGGCCCCAAGAACTGCGACTGAGCATCAATTGGCTGCCATTTGGCAGGAAGTTTTGGGAATAGACCCAATCGGCATCACTGACCATTTCTTTGAACTGGGTGGACATTCATTGAAAGCAACGCTGCTGGTTGCAAAGGTGTATGAGTACATGCAGATTGAACTACCGTTGAACCTCATCTTCCAGCATCCAACGATTGAGAAGGTAGCGGATTTCATTACGCACAAGAACTTCGAGGGCAACTCCGGTGGTGCCATTCTCTTAAATGAAGAGACGGCTAGAAAGGTTTTCTGCTTTACGCCGATTGGCGCCCAAAGTGTTTATTATCAGAAGCTTGCTGATGAAATCAAGGGCGTTTCCTTGTATAGCTTTGATTTCATCCAAGAAGACAATCGACTGGAGCAGTACATCGAAGCCATCGTGGCGATTGATCCAAAAGGACCCTTTACGCTCATGGGATATTCCTCGGGAGGTAATTTGGCTTTTGAAGTCGCAAAAGAACTGGAGAATCAAGGATATGTCGTGACGGACCTCATCTTGTTCGATTCGTACTGGAAAGACAAGGTGATGGAGCGTAGTCTGGCGGAAACAGAGAGTGATATTGCGCAGTTATTTGCCGAAATTGGAGAGAACACCGAGATGTTCAACATGACACAAGAAGACTTCAATTTGTACGCTGCCAATGAATTCGTCAAGCAAAGCTTCATTCGAAAAACGGTCAGCTACGTGATGTACCACAATCAACTGATCAATACGGGTGCAACGAACGCAACGATCCATCTCATTCAATCAGAGCTGGAATCGGGTGAGGATGATCTGGTCGCAGTCAAATGGAATGAAGCCGCTTGGACACAGGCTACGAAACGACTGATGACGTACGAAGGGTACGGAATCCACTCCAGAATGTTGGGAGGAACTTACGTGTCGATGAATGCCTCCATCCTCAGAGACATTCTACAGGAGCTGTTCATTCTGAAATAAGATCACGGCTTTGTGATGATTCCCCTTGGGAACATGTTTTTCAAGGGGAGTTCATCCATTACATCATTGGAGAGGAGCCGCACATGATTTTTACCAAGCAAGCTCAGAACAGAAAGAAAGAGCCCGTGTTTGGATGGGTACTCTCATATGTAAAGCCTTATCGAGGTTGGGTCATGATCTGTATCATTGCTGCGCTCCTTGTGGCTGTCGCAGACATTTGGATGGGAATCCTGATCAAAAACATGGTCGAACATACGAACAACTTCGACAAGCTAGTCAGTATTGCTCTCATCATTTTTTGTCTGACCATCGTCGGTTTTCTCTCAAAATATTTCATCACATATTCGGCAGCTAGATTCAGTTCAAGAGCCATGAGAGATTTGAAAAACAGCATGGCTGCCCATCTTGAAAAAGTCCCCATGTCCACCATGGATAAATATCATTCCGGCGATCTCGTCTCACGCTTAACAACAGATGCCCAAATCTTGCAAAGCTTTTTGCAAAAGCATTTTTTTCAGCTTTTTTATTTGCCAGTTGTTTTTGTCGGAGCTCTTGGACTGTTGTTGACGATCAATTGGAAGTTAATCATCTTCAGCATCGCAATCTTACCTGTCGCCATCGCGATCACAGGGTGGATGAGCAAACCGCTTCAAAAATATTCGGAGCAAATGCAAGATCATCTGGGTCAAACGAACGCTATCGCTCAGGATACGCTTTCCGGCATTCACATGGTCAAAGCTTTTCAATTGGAAGACGTTTTGTATCGTAAATACCATGCGGGTATGAAGCAGGTTTTGAAAAATGCGTTCCAGGCAGAGAAGAAACGTGCGTGGATGACAGCACCAGGGATTTTATTGTTTTCTTCCCCCATTCTGTTTTTTGTTGCTTATGGTGGGTACTTGATACAGGCAGGAGAATTGGATCTGGGCAGCTTGGTCATTTTCAGCTATTTGCTTCACTTTATTATCGAACCACTTTCACTAGCGCCCGTGTTGTTTGCCCAAGTACAAGAGACATCAGGTGCGGCAAAGCGGCTGCAAGAAATTTTTTCACAGCCAGTCGAACAAAACGATCAACCTGCGATTCCCGTTGATCCAAAGGCGATTCCTGTACAGTTTGAGAATGTTACGTTTGCCTACGAGCAGGCAAAGATTCTTGATCATGTCAGTTTTACATTACATCCGAACAAGACCATTGCGTTAGTAGGGGCCAGCGGAAGTGGGAAGAGCACCATCATGAAGTTGCTGTGCGGGTTTTATCAAATGGAACCGGGCAACGGAAGATTGAATGTTTTCGGACATTCCATGGCGGATTGGAATATGACGGACATGCGGAGCTACCTTTCCATGGTTTCTCAGGATACGACGCTATTCCCCGTGTCTATTGCGGAAAATATCTCGTATGGACGCATTCACGCGACACAAGACGAGATCATCGCAGCGGCAAAAGCGGCCAATGCCCATGACTTCATCATGGAGCTACCACAGGGTTATCAAACAAAAGTGGGAGAACGAGGCTCTCGTTTATCCGGAGGACAGAAACAGCGCATCGCGATTGCCCGAGCGATTTTGAAGGACGCCCCGATTCTACTGCTGGATGAACCAACGTCTGCCCTAGATACAGAATCGGAAGCTTTGGTACAGGAAGCGCTTGAAAATGTGATGAAAAATCGGACTGTTCTCGTCATTGCCCATCGACTGTCTACGATAAAAGACGCGGATGAAGTGCTTGTTTTGGAGCAAGGACAAATTGTTGAACGTGGTACACACTATGATTTGCTTGCCCAAGGCGGCGTTTACACCAGATTGTATCAAAAACAGTTTGCCACAGAGATGCATAGCTCGCTGGCAGCAGGAGGGGTATAGGCATGTTCATCCAGAATTTGATGCGGGAACTACGTCAACTCCTGTCGTTTATGAAATCGAAAAAGCGAGCGTATATGTTGGGCCTTGTGGGTGACGGAATCGGTCAAGCTGCTGTATTGGTATCCTTGCCTTTCGTGTTCAAGGATCTGACGGATTTTGCGAACACAAAAGACCCTGCGTTATTAACCAGAGCGATTGTCACCATGGCTGTGATGTTCCTTTTGCTGAGTATCCTGTCTCCATTTTTTAGCTACATATATCGTCGATGCGTTCGCGAGCTCATTGCCAACATTCGGCTTCAAGTCTATCAACGTTTGAGCAAGCTGCCTTTCGATTATTATGAGCAGCACCATTCGGGAGATACGATGTCGAGGCTGGGCAACGATGTTGTCCTCATGGAAAACGCGTACGCAGAGCAATTGAAAACATTAAGCATCATCCTGCTGTCGCTGATCGGCTCGATCCTAGGAATGTTTGTGATGGATTGGAAAATTGCCGTCGTCCTGTTGCTCGTAAGCGCAGTGACTCTTTATGTAAATACGCTGTTTGCCAAGTCAGTACGGCGCATTGGAGATCGAATGCAGCAGCAGATGGGGATGGGGACAGAAAGATTAAACGATTTTTTGTCTGGGTTGCCCATCATCAAAATGTTTCATTTACATAACGTTGTGACCGCCCGTTACACGGAAGCAAACGAAGAAGTAGCTACGTCTGCCATCAAGCAAGGGCATAAACACGGATTACTGGAAGGGACCAATTTTTTCATCCAATTTGTAAGCTTCGGGGGAATGCTTGTTTTTGGAATCATGATGGTTTCCAAACAAATAATCGGGTTGGGTGTCCTAGTTGCTTTGGTTCAACAACAGATGCTTGTGACACTGGCCTTTCTCCAGCTTGGCCAAGTCATCACAGCGTTGCAGAGCTCGCTAGCAGGCGCTTCTCGGGTCGTCGATTTTCTGAATGAACCTCCCGAACCAGAGGAGTATCAGAATAGCACCGACAAACACCAGTATTGTGAAAGCATGCTGAAGCTGGAGCAGGTCGTTTTTGGATACAACGATGCTACAAATGTGCTGGATGGTGTTACGTTGCGCGTCGACAAAGGCCAAATGGCTGGGCTAGTCGGAACGAGCGGAAGTGGAAAAAGCACCGTCATGAAGCTTCTGTTAGGGTATTACCCACCTGCTAGCGGAACTCTTTATTTACTTGGCAAGCCCATGGGAGCTTATTCTCTTGCAGAAATTAGAAGCTTGATCTCATACGTGCCTCAGGATGCCTTTTTGTTCGAAGGAACCATCGAAGACAATATCCGCTACGGATGCCTGGATGCTTCGGATCAGGATGTCATCAACGCAAGCAAAGCAGCGTATGCACATGATTTTATTAGGGAACTTCCAGACGGCTACCAGACCAAAACAGGAGAACGTGGTGCCAAGCTATCAGGCGGACAGCGTCAACGAATTGCCATTGCCAGAGCTATCCTGAAAAATGCACCGATTCTTCTACTGGATGAAGCGACTTCCGCTTTGGATGCAGAATCAGAATATTGGGTGCAGCAAGCATTAACCGCACTTATGAAAGATAAAACAGTCCTCGTCATCGCTCATCGCCTGTCGACTATAGAGGATGCCGATGTGATTTACGTAATGGATCATGGAAAAGTCATCGAGCAAGGGAGCCATGTTGAGTTAATGCAGTACAACGGCACGTATGCCAACTTGTACGAAGTGCAGCAGCGAAAGGATCGAGCAGAACAAATCAGTAGTCTTGATCTGACAGAAAGGAGAGTGAGTGCTACATGATTGCCATTTACGCTTTGAAATGTCCTGCTGTCATGGAGAAAGAGTCGTTCAACCGATTTTTGCAAGCACTACCCGAAGAAAAACGGGAACGGGTCAACCGTTTCAGAAATCCGGCTGATTCCTATCGGGCGTTGCTCGCGGACGTGCTCGTACGCTCTCTGATTTGTGAAACCTACGAGATTTCCAATGACGAAATCGAGTATGACTACAATGCATACGGAAAACCTTTTTTGAAATTATTCCCCAACTTCTGCTTTAACGTCTCGCATTCTGGGGAATGGGTCGTCTGCGCTACGCATGACTCGCAGGTGGGGATTGATGTGGAGCAAATATGCCCAATTGAATTGGATATTGCCACTCATTATTTTGCACCAGCCGAAGTAGATGATCTTTTGGCAAAACATCCGAATGAACGGGTTTCGTATTTCTATGACCTTTGGACATTAAAGGAGAGTTATATAAAAGCGAGAGGCATGGGGCTGTCCATTCCGTTGCAATCATTCGCCATAAGAAAAAAGCCAGACCAATCGATTACGATATCGCAAAGTGATTCGCGCGAGG
Source organism: Brevibacillus sp. HB2.2 (assembly GCF_013284275.1). Classification (NCBI taxonomy): domain Bacteria; kingdom Bacillati; phylum Bacillota; class Bacilli; order Caryophanales; family Paenibacillaceae; genus Brevibacillus; species Brevibacillus sp. HB2.2. The sequence continues at coordinate 143,648 of NZ_JABSUV010000001.1, read as the reverse complement.
CTTGGGCATTTCATCAGTATGAGATCGATCCAGGCTATAAATTGTCAGTATGCGCGACTACCAATCAGTTTGCTGCTCAAGTAGTCATGAAGGATTTACAAGATTTGCATCAAGCGATTTTTCATTGAAAGATGTCGAAGTAATTACGTAATGAGGAGAGGGCGGGAAAAGAGATGAAATTGTTTTGCTTTCCATATGCAGGTGGACTTCCTAGCATTTATTACGGGTGGAAACGGGCAGTGTCGCCAGCGTTATTAGAAATGGTTCCATTCGAGGTACGGCCTTCCCTTCATAGCGATAGCGTGGTTCTTGCGACCTCGTTTTATGAGGTCTTGGAGGATGTATACAGACGGATTATACCAGAGCTGGGGGAAGAACCTTTTGCTTTTTATGGCCACAGCATGGGTGGATTAATCGCGTATGAACTGACGAGAAAGCTGTTGCAGAATGGAAAGCCACTGCCCCAGCACTTGTTCTTGTCTGCATCCCGTGTGCCACATGCGTACCACAAACTGGTAAAAACATACAACCTGCCGCATGACGAGTTCATCGAATCGCTACGTACACTCGGGGGCACACCCGATGAGGTTTTGGATAATCACGAGATCTTGGAGGTATTTTTGCCTATGATTCGCGCTGATTTCCAGGCCGTGCAAACGTATGAAATGAATCACGAGCTTCCTCAGCAAATCCCGGTCAACATGACGGTTTTGTTCGGGAAAGAAGATTCGATTGAAATCCAAGATATTGTGGCATGGCGAGACTATTGCGGGCGGGAATGCAAATTTTACCCTATGCCTGGTGGGCATTTCTTTATTCATCAGCAAATGAATACGATCCTCGTGATCATTCAAGACACATTGAAGGTAGAACAGGCAGTTGCAATCCGTGCACAATTCTAACGATTGTGTACGGCAACAATAAATCCTAGGTGAAGGTTGGTGTTTTTTTCATGAATCAGAAAGTACTATCTCGTTTGCTGGCGGCTGTTACATTATCAACGGCGCTGGTCTACCCACAAGCAGCAAGCGCGGCGGCTCCAGCTCCGGTTTTGCATGATGACAATCCAAGTGGTCATTTTGGTGACTGGTACACAGGTGCGGTTCCTCCCAATGCATCCAAAGACAAGCCCGTGATCCTGTTTGTCCAAGGTCTGCACTCCACTTACAATACTTGGTATACAACAGACGGATATTATGATGCAGCCTATAACGCCGGGTATCGTACCGCATTTGTGCAACTGAAGGACGCAGATGGTACTGGTGGCAACATGTGGACAAACGGAGCCAAGCTCGCTGAAGTCATTAAAAAGGTTGCAGATTATTATGGTGTTTCCAAAATCAATATCATTGCACATTCCAAAGGTGGCATCGATACACAGGCAGCACTCGTCCACTATGGCGCGCATCCGTATGTCAACGTTGTTCACCAGCTTTCCACGCCAAACAAAGGTTCAGAATTGGCTGATATGGCTTACAGCAATTGGGCAGGATGGCTCGCCGACATTCTTGGCAAAAAAGACGATGCGGTGTATTCCCTGCAAACGTCATATATGGCCAACTTCCGTGCACAGACTGACAGCCGTAGCGAAGTTGGTTCAACTAAGACATACATGGCAGCGGGAACAGGGGATGATGGCTGGTTTAGTGCGACCTGGTTTGGTCATGCGGTTCTTCCTGGTGAAGACGATGGAGCCGTTTCCGTTGAGTCTGCCTTCGGTTTGCCGTATGGGATCAAGAGCTTTACAAAAGACGTTTCCCACGGTCAAATAGCGAAAGCCTCACAAACATGGAATCTGGTTCAACCGAAATTGCAAAATGCATCTATGAAAGAACGTGCAAATAAAATAAGCAAAGACAAATCGAAAGAAACCACTGTGGAAGAAAGCTCCGTTATTCTCCGCGGAGGCGAAGTGGAAGACACCGCCTCCGAAACATTTTTCCTGGAGAGCGGAATCGATAAGCTGAATCTTGATACGATGACCTCGTCAGAAGATACCATTGTGACCTTGATCAGTCCGTCTGGCAAAAAGTACGAGGCGGATCTTAGTAAAAAAAGCGAGTCGGAGGATGAACCAGGGATATTCCAAGATGCTGTTCATCACTTCATTGAAGTAGAGGAGCCTGAAGCAGGCGAATGGACACTGGAAGTGGAGGGTTCTGACGACGCCTTTTTCATGGTTGGTTCCGTGGATGGTGGAGAAGAAGCAAAAGTAAAAGCGAGCAAAAAAGTATTCAAGAAAGGCGACAAAGCGAAGATTTCCGTCGACCTGGGCAAAAGCGAAATTGATCAATCATCACTGGAAAAAGCAAACCTGACTCGTTCCATGAACGGCGAAAAAGCAAGCGTCCTGGATGAAGTGAAGTTTGCCGTAAAAGAAGATGAGCTTACGGGCAATTTTACTGTGCCGACGAAACCAGGCGTTTATAATCTCTCCTTTGACATAACCGGCATCAATGAGGATGGCGAACCATTTACTCGCTCTATTAATTACAATTTTGCGGTAACAAATAGCGATGGAGAATTAGAAAAATAAGAGCAAACCATTTCACGGCCCTGAAAAAGGGTCGTTTTTTTCTGCATAAAACGGCATCTCAAAGACAAAGATCACCATACACCTGGCCAGACTGGCCTTGGTTGTGCGGAGATCTTTATTTATTCTTCACCAGACTAGTTTTCCATCGTTTCATGTAACTTTCTAACTATTTCACAAATACAATCAAACCGTTTACAGCCTGCCGTCGTTTCCTTTGATAGAACCGTTAAAAAACAAGTGTGAAATGGAGGAAGAATCATGAGGAAGACTGTGTTCCTAGGAGCTCTACTGCTTTTTTTCTTTACGACTACCGGAATGTCAGCCTATGCAAAAATGGACGGTAAGCCGGCGTCCCAGGCAACACCAAATTCCAGACAAAGTGACCAAGTCATCCGGGTGTACGGACCAGGTGGACCACTTGGACCGATCAAGGAAGCTGCTGAACATTTTTCGGCTGAGACGGGAATGAAGGTGGAAGTAACAGCCGGACCAGAGAGCAAGTGGATCGGTCAAGCAAAGCAAGATGCAGATATTATTTTCGGTGGCTCCGAGTATATGCTGCAGGATTTTATCTTTCACTACCCCGACATGATCGACACCAAAACACGTACGGAGCTTTACACGCGTGCTGCAGGAATATTGGTGAGGAAAGGAAATCCTAAGAAGATTGAAAGTCTGGAGGATTTAACGAAAAAGGGAGTAAAAATAATGGATGTGAATGGGGCTGGCCAGCTTGGCCTGTGGGAAGACCTGGCGGGCAGAAAAGGGCTGATCGGAGGCATTACTCAAAATATTAACGTTTCTGTAAAGTCGAGTGCCGAAGCCATTGAACGATGGAAATCGAATTCTAGTCTGGACGCCTGGATTACCTATGAATCGTGGCATTACCGGCTCCAGGATGTGACTGACCTGGTCGAACTGCCCGAAGAAGAAAAGCTCTATCGTGGAACGCCGATCGCCCTGACAAAAATCACTGATCAGAAAAAAGAGGCACAGCAATTTATTGATTATTTAAGAACGGAAAAATCTCACCAAATCTTTCAAAAATGGGGCTGGAAGTAAGGAGGAACATACATGAAAAAAGCAGTTTTTACACTTGCGATGATTTTGATTATTTTTGCTTTGGCTGCTTGCGGAAAAAACACGGAGGTAAAAACAGAGGCGGTTCAACCCGATCAAGCCCTCCAGCTTTTGAAGAATGAAAAAGCAGGAGAGTACCTGGCCGATCCTCAGGGAAGGGCCCTGTATTACTTTAAAAAGGACGAAGCAGGAAAAAGCAATTGCAGCGGGGACTGCCTGGCAAACTGGCCGGCATTTACCCAGGAGGATTTCGCCGTCCCAGAAGGTTTTGACAAAAAGGATTTCGATACGATCACAAGAGAAGACAATGGGAAGAAGCAGGTTACGTACAAAGGCTTTCCTCTCTATTATTTTGCAAAAGACCAGCAAGTAGGGGATGTAAACGGACAAGGAGTAAAAGAAGTATGGTTTGTCATAAACAGCGAAACAGCATTTGAATAAGCTTGCTCAGGGAACGATCAGTCGCGGTCGTTCCCATCTTTACTTTTATAAAAGTGTTATGGCAGTATATTTTTATCCAAAAGCAGGGAGTGCCACATGAAAGAAAATTACGATGCGGAATTAATGCGATTGGTTAACGAAAAAAATGGTCACGCATTAGAGGAGCTCTATGATCGTTATATAAAGCTTGTTTACGGCTTTGTTATGAAGTTTTGCAATGGAAATGAGGATAAGACGAAAGAAATTATTCAGCTGGTTTTTTTGAGGCTATGGACAACAAACAGCCATTACGATCCTGCTCAAGGCAGCTTTGTAAATTGGCTCCTCACGATTACCCGCAATATATGCATTGACTACCTTCGCAAAGAGAAGAGGCATACGCAACACCATCAAGAGGAACATGAAGAGATTGCCGATCCTGCAAATGCAGTCGAGCAACGAGTAAATACGAATGATATTGCGATGGCGAAAAACAAATTGCCGACGGCCCAAAGAAAATTAATCGATCTGCTTTATTGGAAAGGGTATTCTCTTTCAGAGATCGCCAAGCTGGAACAAGAGCCGCTTGGGACGATTAAAAGCAGGCTTCACCAGGCTCTTAAAGGATTGAGGAAGCATCTGGAACTGGAGGATATAAAATGACAAGGATTTGTGATCATTTAATATCATATATAGCAAATGAGCTCAAGGAGAGCGACCACATGGCCTTTGCTGAACATGTAAAGAATTGTAAGGAGTGTAAGAAAGAATATCAGGAATTATCCCAGGCCTGGCATGCTTTGCCGTTCGATTATACCGAAATCGAGGTGCCTGAATCGCTAAAAGGCGAGGTGCTGGGGTTTGTTTTTGAGCACAAAAGGAAAAGCGGTACGGAAACATTCATGGCTAAGATGAGCAAGCTCCCCATGATGCTCAAAAGCCAGTTCACTCCCGTTTCAACCAGTATCGTGGCCGTCTTGTTGCTCGCGTTTATTGGTCTTGGAATAACGAATGTACAGGTAAAAAATCGCCATGCGGAAAATGTTCCCATTGAAATTGTAACGGCGATTCCCTTAAAAACAGCCAATCAAAGCCACCCGGGAACAAACGGCATCGCCTATATTGTCCAGCAGGGATCAGAGAAAAATTTGGTTGTGCAGGTTCACGAATTGCCTGGCGTCGAAGGTTCACAGGTTTACCAGGTTTGGCTGCTGAAAAACAACACGAGGGAAAATGGTGGCATATTCAAGCCGGACGAAAACGGATCCGGAATACTGACCTACCAGCTCGGCGAAGGGCAGACTTTTGATCAAATCGGCATTACTGTCGAACCGGACGCCAACAGCAGACAACCAAGAGGAAAAAAAATAGTCGGTTCATAGATAGTAACAGAAAAGGACAGATACATTTTAAATATCTGGTTAACCGTATAGTACGAACGAGTGCTTACCCATAGAATCCGCATTGGTCCACACGGCTCGGCCAGTTCCGCCTTATGGATTCGATAGTGGAGGAACAAACACAAGTAGAGGCTGCTGGTGTTAAAACCGGAAGCCTTTGCTCAACTAACTGGCAGGAAAAACTTAGGTGAAGTACGATTGATACCACTTGACGATTGCAAAGCAAAAGTAGAGAAAACTTGTGATGATTGGCGAGGTTCCACAGTCCTGCTAACTGGACCAAATCGGTACAGCGGTACAGCAACGCTCATTACTAAAACAACGAATGATCGAATTTGACCAGCGACATTTCGGGGCCTGGCGTCAACAAGACGAGGGGCCATTTTTATTTGATTACTTTTTGTTGTGAAAATTAGTTATTTTCAGAATTAAATGTTGTCGTTTTTTCATCTGCCGCTTATAATTCTACTAGTGCATGAACTTCATATCCTTACTTTTTTGAAGTATATACTTCAGATTAAGCCTGAAATTACTTTCCTGTTTGTAAGAAATGAACCAAAGGAGGCGTGACATGAAGATGAAGGAGTGGGAAGCGGCGTTCGAAGCATACGTCCAAAGGCTAATGGATGATTTTCAGGTTCCTGGTGCGATCATTGCTGTAGCCAAGGACGGAGAACTCACTTATGAAAAAGCGTTTGGTTTTCGGGACCGTGAAAAACTAGCTCCCATCGATCTGGATACGGTATTTGGGATCGGATCGATTACGAAGTCGTTTACATGCATGGCGATCATGCAGCTTCAGGAAGAAGGAAAGCTTTCCGTACATGATCCGGTAATCACCTATTTGCCTGAGTTTCGAACGCCGGATGAAGCCCAAACGAAAAGCATTACCATTCATCATTTCATGACACACACCCTCGGATTTCCACCACTTCCATCTCTCATTCCAGCTATGCTACCCAGCTTACAAGCCGATCCGACAGCAGACGAATTACTTCACCATTTTGAAGACCAATGTAAACACCCAATCGATACCTTCGAAGACCTCATGGCGTATATAGAGAAGCTGCCCTTTGAATTGTTGGGACCTGCTGGGACAGAATTCAGCTATTCCAACGAAGCTTTTGGCTTGCTTGGGGCGATTATTGAGCGCGCCAGCGGTAAACCATACGAAGCCTATGTCCAAGAGCATATTTTACAGCCAATTGGCATGGAACGAACGGTTTTTCATGTAGAGGAATTAGGTGAGGACAACAATACTACCATGCTGTACACACGTCGCATGAAAGATGGTGTTCTTGAAGTAGTACGTTCCCCAGGTTGGTGGGATGCTCCCTCCATGCGTGCAGCAGGCTTCCTTAAATCGACCGCACGTGACATGCTTCGCTATGCGGATGTTTATCGGACAGGCGGGCTTTCAAATAGAGCGAGAATCATCTCGGGAGATAGCGCCTCACAAATGATTGCCCCTCATGTCCGTGTTGATTTGAGCCGCAGCTATGGTTACGGACTCGGCGTGTTTCCATTTTCCGAAGATTACACCTTACTTACCCATACCGGCGGCTTAAAAGGGATGACCGCGCAAATGATCATCGTCCCAGAGGCGGGAGTAACTGGCATTCTTTTGACCAACATGGATGATGCCCCTATTTCCAATCTGACCTTAGGACTGTTGAACAGTATGTTCGGTCGCTCGCTCGAGACGCAGTTCGCCACATTTCCCGAATATGAAGTGCCGCTTGCTTACTTGCAACAATGTCCTGGTACATATAAATCAGGAGAAGGAGACGCAGTAGAGATCAGATTTGATGAAGCACAGAGCCAGCTTGTACTCGTTCTAGGCAGTGATGTGTTCCCACTGCGTCCCGTTGGCGAAGATACGTTTCTGTTCACGCGCCACAACATTGATACACTCATCCGCTTTGTTCGCCACCCAGAGGGTGAGATCAAGCGCTTGGCGTTTGGTTCGCGCCAAATGCCGAAAGCAATCTAATCAAAGATAGGGGGCAGTTTCACATGAAGGTGTTTATTTCGTTGGACATGGAAGGGATCTCTGGATTAAGTGAATGGGAGGATGTGATCCCTGGTCGCAGACATTACGAAGCGGGGAGAAGACTGTTAACCCAAGATGTGAATGCGGCGATTGAGGGAGCATTGGAAGCAGGAGCCACCCAAATTATTGTCAATGAATCTCATGGGCCGATGAACAATATCATCCTGGAAGAATTGCATCCACAGGCAGATGTCACCCGTGGTTTTTTCAAGCCTCTCTGTATGATGCAGGGGATCGACAGTAGCTGCGATGCCGCATTTTTCATCGGTTATCATGGAAAAGCAGGGACAGGAGATGCGGTACTCAATCATACATTGTCTGGCCTTGCTATCCATCGGCTTATCTTAAATGGTAAAGAAGTGGGCGAAGCAGGGTTAAATGCAGCTATTGCGGGAGCCTTTGGTGTCCCGGTCGTACTCGTTACTGGCGATTCCCAAACGGCGAAAGAGGTGGAAGAAGATATCCCTGGAGTCTTTACGGTCGCTGTGAAAACAGGAATTACAGGACTCTCGTCGCAAGCGATGCATCCCGTTCGTGCGAGAGAGCTGATCCGTCAGCAAGCAAAAGAAGCATTGCTCCATCGCCGTACAGTTAAACCGCTTGCGCAAAAAGGAGAGAATACAATAGAAGTCGAGTTTACAAAATCACAATTTGCCACAGCAGTCAGCTGGATGCCAGGAATGGAGCTCATCGACGGACGCACGGTACGCTTCCATTCGCCTGATCTTGTTAGCATGATGCCCGTTTTGCAAGCAATGCTGTTGATAACCGGGCAAGTGAATCAGATGATTACTGGTTAAGTAAACAAAAAAATGCAGCCCCTCTCACGAGGATCGCTGCATTTTTTTCATTTTAGTTCAGAGGCTTATGACTTTTCAAATACGCAAGGGCATTATAAATCATTTCGGCTGCCTCTTCGCGAGTGACAGCCTTTTTCGGATGGAGCTTGTTTTCCTTATCCAATTTGATAATATCTCTTGCCAAAGCTCGTTGAATGGAGCCTTGGTAATCCACGGTGAGTTCTTCATCATCTCGGATTTCCACTGGTACTAGTTTGATCATGGGCAGATTACCTTTGGTCTCCATGACTTTCATTAGCTGGTGAATGAACTGCTCTCTGGTCCATTCCGCATTCGGATCGAGATCATTCGGTAATTCCAATCCGTTCACTGCCGCTATGATCAGACTCTCGGCATACCAAGCATCGTTATCTGCTTTGGAAAAATAGTCAGTCGCTTGTGGCGCCTTTACAAAAGTGACCGCTGCCAGACTCAAATCAAAGGCATTTACCATCAGTTGAATACCTTGAGCAGCTGTAATCGTTTCGTTCGGTGCAAATTTGCTATCATCTACGCCTTTTATTACACCTTGTTGCTGTAAGGAAAGAATTTTATCCTTCGCTCCCGATTGGCCAAGATCCGTAAAAGGAGTCGTTGCAGCAAAGCTTGGTTGGGCGAATGACACAGTGAACAATGCAAGCAACGAAAGAGAGATCATATTTTTTCTGATATTCATGGTAGCCACCTCGTCAATTTTTGAAGTTTCACTCCATTTGACGAGGAATATCTGACAACGTTTCAGCTTTCTTTCGCAAAACTCTCGGGTTAGATAGGGGTACTGCGGGAATTTTCTGTTTGTTTGCAACAAAATGATTTAAGGAAAACTTTATCTTTTGAGTACGATTTCATTTAACATTGCCTAGTACCATCGTAGTAAAAAAGAATAACGTGTGTTTGAACAATGGAGGAAGTGGAAATGAAAAAGAGATTTCTCTTAGTAGGTATTCTTTTATTGTTGTTCGGTTATCCATTCTTGTGGCCACTCATAGATGATTTATGGGAACCAAAAGAGCCGGATGCTGCAGCTTTCCCGAAATACAAAGCGATTCGAGTTGAAAAAGACCAGATTTATCAGGGCGATCTGTTATTGGTCAACAAGAAGGCACCGATCCGTGCAGAGGCGGTGCCATCCGATGTGATCCTTTTGTCTTCGCACAACTATTTAGTGGAGGGCTATCGCTTGCAAGACAATTCCATTGAATTGTCTGAGAACACAGCGAAGGCGTTCAACGAGATGGTCCATGCAGCAAGCAGTGATAATGTAAAGGATTTTATGATCAAAAGCGGCTATCGAAGCTTGGAAAAACCGGGAAAACTGGCTGAAGAGAAGGGACATGACGACGATGTATTGCCAGATTGTTTTACCGAACATCATCTGGGTACAGCCTTGGACGTTGCATCCACACAAATGAAAATCGACCCATCCCCAGAAGGGAAATGGCTACAAGAAAACGCCTGGAAATACGGGTTTATTTTGCGCTATCCGAAGGAAAAGGTCACAATCACGGGCGTTCCTTACAATCCTATGCATTACCGATTTGTAGGTTTGCCGCACAGCGCCATTATGCAAGAGCGCCAGTTAACCTTGGAGGAGTACGTGAAATACTTGCGGGAGGCAAAGGAAGTGTCAGGGACGATAAATGGTGGCGACTACAAAATTTATTATGATCCAGTGGCGACTAGTATCATGATTCAAGTGCCGACCAATGGGAAATATGTGCTTTCTGGCGACAATCAGGGAGGTGTCATTGTGACAGAGTTTTTGTAGTTTGCAAAGAGCGAATCAGGCCACTAGTTTTGAAGAGATATGAAAAAGGCTGCTGTAGCTCTCAGCAGCCTTTTTTGTTGAGTCCAAGAAAATGATTAAATCACACGTCTTCCGACCTCAAAACGTTTTTCCCAAGAAGTCCCCTTGAAATTGGTTGTTGTAACTCCAGGTTTACCGTACGTATGCAGCAGCTTATTGTCCCCAGCGTAGATGGCAACATGGGTAATGCGAGAAGACGAGCTGCCGTAGCTGTGGAAGAAAACAAGATCTCCTTTTTGCAGTTGATCCTTCGAGACTTTTTGACCGACTTTAGACTGTTGACGTGAGTCTCGTGGCAGACTTACTCCGACCTCTTTAAACACTCGCTGTGTAAAGGAAGAGCAATCAAATGTACGCGTTGTTTTTTTACTGGAACCAAATTTATAAGGGACGCCTTTATACTTCATTCCTTCTGAAATGACCTGATCAGCAATGTCGGAAGAGGGAGCCGTTTTACTAACTATCTGTTTATTCTGGCTACCATCAGTGGTACTTTCCTCAGTGGCAGTCAGGTCGTTATTCATACCATCTTGCACCATCTGACCATATTGCTCATTATCAAACTGTTTCATGCTCTGATTTTCAACTGATTTTTCGATAATCTGTTGCAGGTTCTGGTCATACTTATGTTTTTCCTGCTGTTTATCCGGAGTATGTGCAGCTGTGGAGATGAGACTTGTCTCGGAAGCCGCGTAGGCTTGTCCGCTCATGAGAAGAGAAGTTCCCATTAGAATAGCTACGACCGTAGTAGTGGTACCTTTCCAGGTTCGCTTTGTCATGATGTTCCTCCTTCTGAATGGTTGATCATGTTGTGTGTTCCTCATCCACGGTCTTATCGTACACAACAAAACTAAGATTCCCGGTAGAATTTCATGAGAGTTTCCTGAGAAAACTGTTGGTAAGATATTCAAACGGAGATGATATCCATGCCTACGCCAGATGGAAAAGGCTATTTGCTGCTTGTTGAAGATGAACATAACTTGGCAAGATACTTACAATTGGAGTTGGAGAATGAGGGATTTTCGACGGATATTGAATACGACGGACTTTCCGGATTAGAAAAGGCACTGACGATTGAGTACGACCTCATCCTCCTGGATGTCATGCTGCCCGAATTATCGGGGATAGAATTATGCCGACGAATTCGGGAAACCAAAGATGTCCCTATTATCATGATCACGGCTCGTGGAGAGGTTCCGGATATCGTGACGGGATTAGACAGTGGAGCCAATGACTATTTGGCAAAGCCGTTTGCCATCGAGGAGTTGTTTGCCCGGATTCGAGTCTTATTGCGTCAGCGGGAATCAAAAGCAAACCAGGAGATAGTGGTTGGCCGATTGCGTATCCAGCCTAACGCGCGGCGAGTGTTCCTCGATGAAGAGGAAATCATGTTGACCCCACGCGAGTTTGATTTGCTTTATTATCTGGTTCAAAACAAGGAGCAAGCGGTCTCGCGAGAGCAAATTCTCACAGCCGTTTGGGGGTTTGACTTTATGGGGAATACCAACATTGTGGATGTGTATATCCGGTATTTGCGGAACAAAATTGAAAGTGATCCATCCGTCAAGCTGATACATACCGTCCGAGGAATCGGCTATACACTACGAGATTAAAAGGAGAACGCAGTGCTTACACCTCGCAGATACTCACTCAAATGGAGACTGACACTGTTTTTTAGCTCTGGCATGCTGGTTTTGCTTCTCTTTTTGTCTATTTTTATTTTTTTCAGCACCTCTAATCTCGTCCATCAACATGAGCAAAAATTACTCAATCAGAAAGCGACGGCCATCGCAGCCGATTTGAAAACAGAAATCACCGAAGAAGCATCGTTGAAGATTCCCTACCTGACGCGTCTGTTAACCAATTACGCTGACGTCAATCAATCCATTACCATCAGCGATCAAAACGGCAAGGAAATCGCTTCGATACAGGGAGCCAATTGGAGAAAAGACCCGGAAGACTATTATGAAAGGACCTTGGTCGCGAAAGAGCCTGTACAGCTGCCGTTTACATCCGAGCTTTTGTTTGTGCAAATTTCTACTACGACTGAGGCGCTTGAATGGTATTTTTCGATCTTGCTCACGATTCTTTTTCTCTCGTCCTTTTTTACTTTGCTTCTTTCGGCGATTGGAGGCTACTGGTTGAGTAACTGGGGATTGAAGCCTCTCGATCATCTTATCCAGCAAATCCATTCCATTTTCCCTCAACGTCTCTCCCAGCGAATTCACCATCATCACGTAGAGACTGAAATCTACGAGCTAATCCATGCCTTTAATCTGTTGTTAGATCGTATGGAAGAAGCAATGGTCTATCAGCAGCGATTCGTCACAGATGCCTCTCACGAATTGCGAACACCGCTCTCGATTATTGAAGGGTATGTAAGTCTTCTGCAAAGATGGGGGCAGCACAAACCAGAAGTAAGGGACGAAGCACTCGCTGCTGTGGAGCAGGAGTGTAAACGACTTTTCAAACTCATCGATGACCTGTTGTCACTAGCCAAACTGCAGCATGCCTCACAAGTAGGCTCAACGAAGGTCATGCAGCCATTAACTCCTCTGTTACTGGAAGTAAAGCAAGCATGGGTACCCATTTTCCCTCCACAAATTAAGCTGCTGTTTGAATGGGAAGAAGCTCTTGTCCTTTTCATGGATCGAGAGCGGATTCGACAGTTATTGGACATCCTTTTGGACAATGCACGGAAATACACAGATGAAGGACAAGTGAGTGTACGAGCATATGGGGATGAAGAGGCCGTGCACATTGTGGTAGAGGATACGGGGATCGGTATTCAGGCAAAGGAGATTCCCCATCTTTTTAAACGATTTTATCGCGTAGACAAATCCCGTACGCGAAAAAGGGGAGGAAGCGGGATCGGTCTGGCCATCGCCCAAGCAATTGTTGCAGATCACGAGGGAAGCATCTCCATTGCTCCTTCCACGGAAAGAGGCGTGATTGTTCATGTTTTGTTGAAAAAAGCGGGAATGGATGGATGACATGAACGATGAACGCTAGGGCTCTGTGGGCGTGCATTCTCAGAGCCTTCGTTTCTCATAGTGTTCTGGTTCATGAACCTGTAAAATGAAAGGGAGTCAAAACAAAGAGTCATTCTTGACGGAGGTGCTCAAAGTGGGAAAGTCCCATAAATACATACATAGCAAAATCGGAATACGCCAAGATCAGATGAAGGGTTTTCAGCATCCCCAATATGTCATTACAATCAATGACATCACTTTGAATGACTATTTGAATCAAAATACGCAGAGTCGTTCTTTTGATTTATTGGTCCCACCTATCGGGCTTTTTGATAATCGGGATCAGCAAAGAGTCCTTGAATTGCTTTCTTTTATAAATGTAGCTCTTCCTATTTTAGTTTGTTCGGATGACATGGATTTCTCTTGTACAGTTGTCGCCACGAATGTAGAGGAGGGGGAGAATTACATCATTTGGAAAACGTTCGGATATGGCGTGGACATGTCAAAACCGATCCATGTTCCGCCATTAACCTTCGAAAAAGACGTGTATAGAGAATTTGTTGAAGCGTTCAAAGGTTTTATTCAGATGTAATTGATGACTAAATAATGATAGGCATTCCCTATCGAAATGATAACAACGATACTATTGAACAATGATTCGTCTCGTCATAAACTGATCTTGACTCCCGCATCAGCGAACATCATCGCGTTTTACCGTGGCAATTAACTGTTCCATAAAAACTCGGCTTGCCGCACATAAATACTTGTTTTTTCGGTAAACGATACCGATTTGCGCCGTAATATTTGGCTGTTGGATCGGAATCGTGCGAATCCGTTTATCATCGATATAGTCGAGGTAGCCTTTCGAAAGAACCGTGACACCGACACCTTGCCCGACCATATTCGTAATCGATTCCATTGTGGTCATCTCCAAAACAGGCTGTGGAGAGAAGCCCAGCTCCTTACATCTTTCGTCAATCAACTGACGCAAAAAGTACGTGTTGGGCAATAAAATGGAGGGGGTTTCTTTCAAAATCGCAAGGGAAACAAACGGTTCCTTCGCGAGCGGATGACCCACTGGTACGCCAATGGCCAGATTTTCTGTATAGAGCGGAATGGTTTCCAGATCGTCATGCTCCATCGGTAAAAAAACAATCCCCAGATCGAGTTCGTTTCTCAAAAGTCCTTCATAAATATCACCAGTTCTCAACCCGAAAACAGACAATTCTACCTTCGGATAACGCTGGTGAAACTCGATAACAGTAGGCGGGAGCAAGTAATTGACAACCGTCAGCAGTACGCCAATCTTTAATGCGCCTCTGCTTAAGCCTTGCAGCTCGCTAATCGCTGCCCGTGCCTGTGACAACTCATGAAACACCTGGTAGCTATGGTGAAGCAATGTTTTGCCTGCTTCCGTCATAACCGTTCGTTTGCCGATGCGATCAAACAAAGGCATGCCGATTTCATGCTCAAGCAGACGAATTTGCTGACTGAGTGAAGGCTGCGCAATGCCCAATTTCTCAGCTGCACGAGTAAAATTTAACTCCTGGCACAGTGCCATAAAATATTCTAATTGCTTGAGCTCCAAAAAGACCATCTCCCCGGCGATTTATGAACGAACAATAGGATTTTCCTATTATTATAAGATAAACCATTATGAAATGATATGAATGTAGTGTGCCATGCGCACATCTATGAAAGCATGAGGTGATCGCTTGTGAATATCGAAATCCTATCGATAAATGTAGGGAAACCCAAACAGGTACAGTATCAAAACAAAGCGGTTTCTACCGGCATTTACAAAACCCCGACCACAAAAGCTCTTTATTTATCCTTTTTAAACTTGGAGGGAGATGGGCAAGCAGATCTTGTCCACCATGGAGGGAAGGAAAAGGCTGTATGCGTCTATCCCTATGAGCATTATCCATTTTGGGAGGCCCAATTGCAGAGGGAACTTCCAATCGGTGCATTCGGAGAAAATCTGACGATCCGGGGATTAGTAGAAACGGATGTTTGTATCGGTGATACCTTTCAGCTAGGGGAAGCGGTCGTGCAGATTAGTCAACCGAGACAGCCCTGTTACAAATTGTCTGTCCGTTACGGTGTACCTGAAATGTTGGTTAAGGTACAAGAGACCGGCTATACTGGTTATTATTTTCGCGTGCTAAAAGAAGGGCTTGTATCTCATACGGATGGATTAATAAGACTTTCTAGTCATCCAAAAGCGATAACGGTCTCTTATGCAAACCGAATCATGCATCAAGAAAAAGACAATATCGATGGTATGAAAAAGCTATTGGAAGTAGAGGAGCTGTCCTCAAATTGGCGAGCGACTTTTACAAAACGATTATCCGGCGTGGAAATTGATACTCGTGAAAGGCTGACAGGCAACCAAACATAACGACAGTATTGGCAAGGAAGAATGTGATCGTTGTGAAGAACTAGCTGAAATCGCTCTTCAGAATAGTTACCTGTCATCAGGTAGCCACATAGGCTAAAGGGTAAATCCTTTACACTGGAGAGGAGATCGAGATGTACAACAACTATTACCATCACTATCAATGGTATTATCCCGTGCTTGCCGGCTGGAATAACAACCATTTTCACTATGGATGGAGTCCTGATTATTACAGCTATAGCCATGCGAATGGGAATCGATACTGGAATCGTTATCAGAATACCATCGAATTGAGAGATTATGGACCAAAGCCTTTTGTCGTGAATATTGAGCAAGCGACAAAGCAAAACAACACATTTCGTACGGCATTATGGACAGGGAAGCACTTGCAGGTAACACTAATGAGCATAAACGTTGGAGACGACATTGGTTTAGAAAATCATCCGAATACGGATCAATTCATCCGAGTGGAAGAAGGTCAGGGACTTGTTCGGATGGGAGATCGCCAAGATCATTTAGATTTTGAACGAAGAGTCAATGATAACGATGCCATCATGGTTCCCGCGGGCACATGGCACAATATTATCAATACAGGTAACACGCCGCTTAAGGTATATTCCATCTATGCGCCACCGCAACATCCCTTTGGCACCGTTCATGAGACAAAGGCCAGTGCCATGGCTTCTGAGGAAAGCCCTCAATAAGAATCGAGCTAATAGAAAGGGTGCTAGACATCACAGAAACCACCTCCAGAAATGGTCAGGTGGTTTCTGTTTGGACTTAAGCTTGCCTTACATAATCCGACTTGTATTCACTTTGAGGCAGCGACTCAAAAAAATTGGGAAGGTATGGAGAGCACGCTTCTCATTCTCTGGTCTGGAACTGGCATGTATACAGCAATTTTTTACCGTTGGATACGGTTTTTTTACCCTTGCTGGTGACTTTTTGCTCCATTACGCTAAGAATGTACAAATCATACCATTTCATGAATCCAAATATCTTGCATTGCAAATCCGTTAGGGGGGTAGTCATGCCAAAAATCACTTTTTTAGGAGCGGGAAGTACTGTTTTTGCCAAGAATGTATTAGGAGACTGCATGCATGTTTCTGCGTTAGAAGGCTCTGAGTTTGCCCTATACGATATTGATCCCCAAAGGCTTAAAGACTCTGAGAGTATGTTGAACAATTTAAAGGAAAGTACTGGTAGAGAGGTGACGGTCAAAGCCTATACCGACAGAAAGGAAGCATTGCGCGGAGCGAAATACGTGATAAACGCCGTACAGATCGGTGGTTATGACCCTTGTACCATTACCGACTTCGAAATCCCCAAACGTTATGGTCTACAACAAACGATCGCAGACACCGTGGGTATTGGTGGTATTTTCAGAAATTTGAGAACGATACCAGTATTACTTGATTTTGCACGTGATATGGAGGAAGTTTGCCCGAATGCCTGGTTTCTCAACTATACGAATCCCATGGCTGCATTGACGGGTACATTGATTCGTTTTGGCGGGATTAAAGCAGTGGGGCTTTGCCATAGTGTGCAAGTATGCGCACCTTATTTACTAAAGTCACTAGGAATGGAAACAGACAATCTTCAGTATAAAATTGCGGGGATCAACCATATGGCATGGTTGCTGGAGATCACGAGAGATGGGGTAGACCTGTATCCGGAGATAAAACGGCGTGCAGCGGAAAAACAGAAGGCCAGACACGATGACATGGTTCGCTTTGAGCTCATGCTTCGCTTTGGTTACTATGTGACAGAATCCTCGGAACATAATGCGGAGTACCACCCATACTTTATAAAAGGCAGTTATCCAGAGCTGATCGAACGCTTTCATATTCCGTTGGACGAATATCCGAGACGCTGCGTAGAACAAATAAACAAATGGACAGCCATGCGAGAAGACTTGGTGAACAACAAGCAAATCAGTCACGCTCGCACCCTAGAATACGCATCATACATCATCGAAGCAATGGAAACGAACAAGCCATTTACGATAGGTGGTAATGTTTTGAATACGGGAAGACTCATCAGCAATCTACCGGAAAAGGCTTGTGTAGAAGTACCTTGCCTGGTAGATGGAAACGGTGTTACCCCTACGTATGTTGGGGAACTTCCTGAGCAGTTGGCCGCTCTCAATCGCACGAACATCAATACGCAGCTTTTGACAATTGAAGCAGCTATTACAAGGAAAAAGGAGCACATTTATCATGCAGCACTACTCGATCCTCATACCGCTTCAGAATTATCCATCGATGACATTGTGTCTTTATGCGATGATTTAATTGAAGCCCACGGGGAGTGGCTCCCGCAATTTTCATAACAAGGCAAATAACAACCCGACAGCTTTTTTGTCGGGTTTCTTCCTGTTCACTTACTCGATCAGAATATGGGTGGTCGGCAAGCTGTTTTTGCATTCTCGAAATTGGCCGGGGGATGTCCCAATGAGCTTTTTGAACACTTTGTTGAAATAGTTGGCATTTGCGTATCCGATCGCCAGTGCAATGTCATTGACGGAGAGGTTCGTTTGGGTAAGCAAATCCATTGCTTTTTCAATCCGAAGCTTGGTGATGTATTGAAGGGGAGTCGTATTCAAATATTCGCGAAATAGATGGATGAGGTAGTATCTAGATAATCCTGCAGCGTTTGCGATGTCTCCCAGCGATATGGTTTCCTTGTAATGAGCTTGGATAAAACAAACGGCTTCCGAAATCCGATCCGGTACCTGCTTGCTAGGATTATCTATATTTTTCATAAATCGATAACACTCCATGACGAACTCATATGCTTTTGCTGAAGAACAGTAAAGATCAGTCACGCGTTTTTCACAAACTTCCTGGTAAATCTTGAGCAAAAGCTGGATGAGCTTCGCTTCTGGTGGAATCGATAAGACAGGCCCCCCGTTCGCTTGTATGTACTCCCAGCATTCAGTAGCTTGGCTGCCAACAAGCGTGATGTAAACAAATTCCCAGTGATCACTTTCTCCGGAAAAATAGTATCGATGACAGCTAGGTACTTCCACCAGAAAGGTTTTTCCTGCCCGTAATGGGTATGACTTTTCCCCGATATCCAGTCGTCCGCTCCCCGAGATGGTGTATTGGAAGACATATGTCCCGACATCGCTTCGATTTAAGCCATCCCAATCGTAACTGGCGGAAGTTTGCCTTTGCCATCCAATTGACCAAATATTGGCTGTTTCATTTCGAGAATCATCCTGAAAACGAAAGCCGTAGCTTCCATAGTTGTTTTTCTTACTGATCAAATACAGCAATATATTACCCTCCGATCACACTTTATTACGATTGATAGCCGTTTAAGCGGGATTTAAGATTAAAGTAACATGTTTTATCAGAAAATTCACTACATATTAAACGCAACAATTTTTTATCCCGAGGAGGAGACTACATGAAGAAATTCGTATCGACCATCGTTTGCGTTCTATTACTTTCCTCAATTTTTGTATCCGCTTGCAGCAATGAAATGGCTTCACCCTCGTCGAATCAGGTTACGCTTCGATTCGCTACCTGGGACACTGGGGAGAGCTTGAAGTATGAACAAGAAATTGCGAAGCTGTTTGAACAGAAAAACCCCCATGTCAAAGTCCAAGTGGAATCCTATGCGGAAGGATATGACGATAAAATTGCCGCCTCCTTTGGTACGAAAAACCCGCCGGATGTGATGTATATGTGGAATTATCCTACCTATTATCAGTCTCTTCTGCCCATGAATGATTTACTTGCAAAGGATACGGCTGCCAAGTCCATCACGGAGGACTTCTATGAAAACATCTTTAACTACCACAAGTTTGAAGGGAGCTCGTACGGATTACCCGTTGGCTTTGTAACCCGTGTCATTTACTACAATAAAAAACTTTTCGATGAAGCAGGCCTTCCTTATCCAACAGAAGGGTGGACATGGGATGATTTTCGTTCGGCAGCTAAACAGCTGTCCAATCCAGCTAAAAAGCAATACGGGTTTGTCTTGAAGCAAAAAGACAATTCTTATGCCTTCCAAGAGTTCGTCTGGAGCAATGGTGGAAATTTCATCAGTCCGGATGGGAAGAAACTGGAAGGGTTCATGAACAGCCAAGAAACAAAAGAAGCGATCTCTCTATTTAGCGATTTGATTAAAGACGGAAGTGCCATCGTAGTGGAGAGCGACAGATACACAGAGAGCTTTAAATCAGGCAAAATCGCTATGATCGAAAACGGCATTTGGCCATTGGAGGGATTTAAGGAAGCGGGGCTCGATTTTGGTACGGTGGAATTACCCGCGTTTCCTGGAAAGCCGGTAAAAGGCGTGATTCATTCGGCGGGAGTATCCATAGCAAAGGATACCAAGCAACTTGAGCTTGCGTGGGAGTTCGTCAAATTTTTTGTCTCTACAGAGGGAGCCAAAATACGGAAGGGCGACATGCCAGCGCTAAAAAGTGTCGCCAAGGAAACAAAAGTCGCAGAAGACCCATTGCGCAAACCCTTTTATTCCATGTTAGAGAAAGGCGATGAGGTACCGGCTTTCCTTCTCCATGCAAAATGGAACGAAATCGATAAAAATCTGGATTATGCCATTTCATCTGTTTTACTTGGAAAAGACCAGGCAGACCACGCCTTGGATAAAGCGGTGAAAATTTCGAATCAGTTCGTTGAAACGAAGTAACAAAGGGGCGATCTTGCAAGATGATTTCGACCAATATTCAGACGAGCGAGAAGAGGGAACGAATCGAGAAAATGGCTGTTTCACAAAAGAAAAGGCGTGGGAATCTCACACCCTACCTGTTTATCTCCCCATGGATCATTGGATTTGTAGCCTTTACACTGGGACCTCTTTTGTTTTCGTTCGCCATCAGTTTCTTTGACTATCCAATAGTCGGTACTCCCCAGTTTATTGGTTTTGACAATTACGTGCAGATGTTTACGAATGATCCGATTTTTTGGGAGTCCTTAGGGGTTACCTTCAAGTTTGCTGCGATTCTGGTTCCGTTAAATATTTTGATATCGTTGCTGTTGGCCCTTCTATTACATCAGAATGTCGGAGGCTCCTCCTGGTATCGAACGATCTTTTATCTTCCGACAGTTATTGCAGGAGTTTCGCTGTCGCTTATCTGGGCCTGGGTCTATGACGGAGAATACGGCCTTCTGAATTATATTCTGTCATGGTTCGGCATTGAAGGTCCGCGTTGGTTAAGCGATCCGGAGTGGTCACTCTTTGCCATTGTTTTTGCGGGATTATGGGGGCAAGGTGTCATGATGCTGGTTTTTCTATCTGGACTGAAAAACATCCCCAAAGAATTGTATGAAGCAGCAGAGATAGACGGTGCTGGAGTCTTTTCCAAATTCTTCTCCATCACTCTGCCCATGCTCAGCCCAACTATGTTATTTAATCTAATCACAGCGGTCATCAGTGCATTTCAGCAACTTACGTTTGCTTTGGTCATCACCAAAGGCGGGCCGTTGCGGTCGACTTATTTTTACGCCATGTACGTCTATGAGAACGCATTCCGTTATTTTAAGATGGGGTACTCAGCGGCAAATGCCTGGTTTATGTTCCTGTTCATTTTGTCACTGACTTTTGTATTGTTCAAAACATCGAAAACCTGGGTGTATAACGAAAATGAAAGGAAAGGGAAGAAATAAACCGAACATAGGGGGAGGTACGATGATTCAACCCAATCGTGTTTATAAATGGATGATTCACTCCGTACTATTTTTTTTCAGCTTTTTATTTCTTGCTCCATTTATCTGGATGTTTTTGACGGCTGTCAAGTCACCTCAAGAAGCGTTTGTTTATCCACCCGTATGGTTCCCTTCCGAATTTCATTTCAGCAATTTTCTGGAGGCGTGGAACAAGCTGCCGTTTACGACTTTTTTGCTCAATTCCGTGATCGTGACAGGGCTAGGCGTGATCGGACAATTACTCGCTTCGTCACTTGTTGCTTATGGGTTTGCCAGATTTGACTTCAAGGGGAGAGATATGTTATTCATGATTCTTTTGGCATCTATGATGATCCCCTGGGATGTGACAGCCATTCCTCAGTACATTGAATTTAATGCGCTCGGTTGGATCGATACATTGCTGCCTTTGATTGTCCCGACGTGGTTTGGAAGTCCTTTTTTTATCTTTTTATTCAGACAATACCTGTTGACAATCCCAAAAGAACTGGAAGATGCCGCACGAATAGATGGCGCCAACTCCCTGCAAATCTACTTGAAGATCATACTTCCGTTGATGTCTCCAGTGCTTGTAGTGGGAGGCGTGTATCAGATGATCAATTCATGGAATGATTACCTCGGCCCATTGATCTTCTTGAACGATCAAAGCAAATATACGTTGACGCTCGGCTTGATGCAGTTTAAAGGGATGTTCGATGTGGATGTCATATCCGTCATGGCAACGACTCTCTTGATCTGCGTTCCTCCCATCTTTGTGTTTTTCCTAGCTCAACGATACATCATGGACGGAGCATCTACTACCGGATTCAAGTAAATCATTCGTAAAAAGGAGGAGGAAGATGGTTCATCATATAGAGGCATATCATGATTCTGTGCTTCGGGTCAAATTGCAAAACGAATGTACTGACGGTGACATCTCCTATGTACATGTCGTAATCGAATCAGATGAGGAAATTTCGTTTCCGCAGGTTCAACTCGCATGGCATTACCCCGCGGTCAATATACAAGCGTACTGGCATCCTGGCAGTTTTCGCAACAAAAGTCTCGGAGTCGATTGGAGTAAAGGCTTTTCCTCCAAAGGTACGGTTGTTGCGCCTGTTGGTTGCTTTCTCAGTTCAGATGGACGTAATCGCCTCGCTATTGCTTATTCCAATGCAATCGAGACTGTCAACTTTAACATGGGGATCCGTGAAGAGGACGGAACGATTCGCTGTCAAATCACGCTTTTTTCGGAGCCTTCCAAACCGATGAAAAGGTATGAGGGAACCATTCGTATTGATCAAAGAGACATTCCTTTTGAACAAGCGATTCAGGCCATATCCTATTGGTACGAGAGCATGGATGCCTATCGGCCATGTATGATACCCAAAGCGGCAACATTCCCGATGTATTCTACATGGTATTCTTTTCATCAAGAGCTCGTAGATAAAGAGATCGAAGAACAGTGCAGAATGGCAAAAGAGATCGGATGCGACACCGTAATCGTGGATGACGGATGGCAAACAACCGATAACCAAAGAGGATATGCCTATTGCGGGGATTGGGAGGTCGCACATCAAAAGATCGGCAACATGAAAGCACATGTGCAAAAAGTTCAGGCTATGGGAATGAAATACATCTTGTGGTATAGCATGCCTTTTATCGGTTTGTATTCGAAAGCATGGGATACCTATAAAGATAAGCTGCTGGTTTATCGAGAGCATCTGCAAGCAGGTGTTTTGGACCCAAGATATCCGGAAGTCCGGGAATACTTGATTTCCACTTATGAAACTGCTCTGAACGAATGGGGCGTCGATGGCTTCAAGCTGGATTTTATAGATGAGTTTGATTTGAACAAAGCGAATGACAAAGCCCTCGAAAAAGATGGGAGAAGAGATTTTGGCTCCGTTCAGGAAGCGGTTGAATGCTTGCTTGAAGGAATCTTCGCGCGGTTACACGCCAGCAAACCTGATGTCATGATTGAATTTCGTCAAAAGTATATCGGCCCCTTTATGAGAAGGTTTGGAAACATATTTCGGGTTGCCGATTGTCCGAATGATGCCGTTACCAATCGGGTGGGGACGATCGATTTGCGGTTGTTCTCCGGTAACACAGCTGTTCACTCAGATATGTTGATGTGGAGCCCGGAAGATACGGTTGAAAATGCGGCCCTACAGCTCATTAATGTTTTGTTTGCGGTTCCACAGTTATCGATGCGCTTCGAGAAATTACCGCCGGAGCATATCGAAATGACAAAGTTCTGGTTGAAGTTTTGGAGAGAAAACAGAGACGTGCTTTTATTTGGAGAGTTACGTGCAGAAGCTCCCGAGTTACTCTATCCGAATGTTCAAGCGCGAAATTCATCGAAAGTAGTCATGGCAGTCTTTGGTAGCCCATACGTGAAAGTGGTTGAGCTGGGCAATAAAAAGTTATTCATTATGAACGGGACACTACACCAAGAGCTGGTTTTGGATGTAGACAGAGAGTTACCTAACAGAGTAGTAGAGATTTATGATTGTTGCGGAAATCTGGTGTCTATGGCTTCGTTGGCAGTTCAGAAGGTGCCACATCGTCTGAAGGTAAAACCGTCGGGATTAGTGATCCTTACATGTTTGAAATGATCGATGCCGCTCCTATTCAAGGGGCGGTATTTTTTTAGTGGGATAGATATTTTCTCAAGGATATTTTCAACGGGTATAGAATAATAACATTATTCACAATCTTCGTTTAAGGAAGGTATAAACCTATGGATAAAGAAGCTCAGCGAGTCGACCTTAGACAAGAACAGTTCAACATGAAAGAGTTGCTTCAGTCACTGGTTGAAACGACTACGGATGCGATTTCAATTAGGGACATGCAGGGTCATATACTTTTTGTGAATAGTGCCTTTGAAAAAATCTACGGTTGGACATATCAAGACCTCCTGAATGACCCGTACTGCCTCGTGCCTGAAGAACTCATTGACGAGACAAAGGAAATTTTCCACGAGGTTAAATTTGAAGGAAAAAATATTACAGGCTATGAGACCGTGCGTCAACGAAAAAATGGTGAGATCGTTCACGTTGGTCTAACCGCTTCCCCTATAAGAGATACAGAAGGTACGATCGTAGGCACTTCCGTTATCGCCAGAGATATTACGGACCGCAAAATGGCGGAAGAAGCACTCGTGAATAGCGAGGCAAAGTACCGCATCCTTGTAGAAAATACGAGTGATGTTATTTGCCAACATGATGTACACATGAATAATCTTTTTGTATCTCCTTCTATCGAACACCACTTGGGATACACTCAGGATGAATATCTTCAAACGAATAGTTTTGATCTCATTCACCCTGATGATGTAAAAACCGTGAAAGATCTGCGTTCCTTAATCTCTATGCATCCCCAAAATGTTCAAATGGAGATTCGATTACGTCATAAAAATGGATCGTGGGTGTATTGGGAGTCACGTTGTGTTCCGATTATGTCTGAGAACAAAGAGATTGATAGCTTTCTATTCGTTTCACGCAATATCACCGAGCGAAAACAATCCGAAGAAGCCTTGCGCAAGAGCGAGGAACAGTATCGATTCATTGCTGAACACACGGCTGACTTCATTTCCGTCATAGATAAATACGGTCACGTATTGTATAGTTCACCTTCCCATCTGAAGAAATTAGGGACGAGCCAAATTATTTTTGAAAACATACATCCAGAAGATGCAGCACTCGTCTGTGAGCGATTTTCCACGATGATTGAGTTCGATATTCCGGTGACATGTGAGTATCGATACAAACTGGAAAACGAGAAATGGATCTACCTTGAATCAAGAGGGATGCCGTTTTTTAGCTCAGATGGTGGAAATCAATACTTCATCAACATTACACGTGACCTAACAGAGAGGAAGCAAAACGAAGAGCTTCTCCGCAGAACAGAGAAGTTGTCCGTAATCGGTGAATTGGCCGCAAGTATTGCGCACGAAATAAGAAATCCGCTTACGGCATTGAAAGGCTTTATCCAATATTTGCGGCCAACACTATCGGGGGGAGCCACTTATACAGACATTATGTTGTCCGAGTTAGATCGAATCAACTTTATCGTGAGTGAGCTACTTGTGTTGGCCAAGCCGCAAACGCTGAATGTGAAGCGGATTCTTTTACACCCTCTTATTGAAAGCGTGGTAAAGTTTCTGGAATCAGAAGCAAATCGAAACAACACTTCGATCAACACAATATTCAGCGATATTCCCATAGCGATTAAAGGAGAAGAAAATCAAGTAAAACAAGTCTTTATCAATCTATTGAAGAATTCCCTGGATGCGATCACGACAAATGGCACAATTAGCATAGAAACCACATGTCTACCGAATAACCAAGTGCGGATTCGCTTTACCGACAATGGATGTGGCATTTCCCAAGAGCTGCTGCCCAGACTCGGTGAACCTTTTTATACTACGAAAGAGAAAGGAACAGGCTTAGGTTTACTTGTCAGCAATAAAATAATGAAAGATCATCAAGGAACCATCACCATCTCAAGTGAGGTCAACAAGGGTACCACCGTGGAAATCATGTTTCCCATTTCGAAATAGGAAGGTGATCCAAATGAATTCGCAAATCGCTATCAAAAAGGTAGCTTACTCCAAATCTCCACCTACGTGTGCTGAGAAAGCTAGAATCATTAGAGGGGGAGAAAATCATGTGGAGGAAGTTTCTGCTTCATCCGCTTGCAGTTCGATACAGTGTGTTTATGATCGGACTGGCGGTAATGGCGTTTGGTATTGGCATGATGATTGAGGCGCATCTAGGTGTTGCGCCGTGGGATACACTGCATATCGGATTACAAAAGACATTTGGACTGACCATCGGCATATGGTCGCAGATCGTGGGAGCCATGATCATTCTCGCTTCCTACATCATTGGCAAGATCCGGCCGAACGTGGGTATGTTTTTAAACATGTTTTTCTTCGGGCTGTTTATTGACGTATTCATGTGGCTGAACTGGATTCCTACAGGAGAGACCGTTCTCGAACGAGTTATTTTGTTCGCTGTCGGTCTGCTCATTTATACGATCGGAACAGGTATGTATATTTCACCGCGATTGGGAGCCGGTCCACGTGACAGTTTTATGTTAGCTTTACATGAGCGAATGGGATGGGGAATCGGTAAAGTCAGGATCGGTATAGAGTGCACAGTCATGGTGTTGGGCTTGCTGCTTGGCGGGCCTGTTTCGGTAGGAACTTTTGTGACGGCCCTTGCCATTGGACCGCTTATCAAGCAATTTATTCCCATGTGGGAGCGAATTTTGGCAAAATCGTACGGAACGGCTTAGACCAGAGAAAAAGAAAAAGGGTGCTCATATTGAGTACCCTTTTCAGCTTTGTTGCAGCTTGCGTTCAGCCATATAGGATGCGATTCCCAAAATCAGACCCAGTGCTACGAGCACGGCACCCACCCATGGCAGGGAGGTTATATCAAGATGTGTAATAACCCATCCGCCAATGAAGGCACCCGCAGCATTTCCTAGATTTCCGGCAGAATGACTGGAAGTAGAAGCAAGCGCTGGCGCATTCTGAGCGAGGTTCATCACGCGTACTTGCAGCCCTGGAAATACAGCGAAAGAAGCAGCTCCCCAAAGAAATATGGTCAATACGGCAGCGATTGGACTGTGCATGGTAAACGTAAACAGCGTCAAAATGATGCATATCGTGAAGTAAAGTCCGAGAATGGAAGGCATTAGCTTCCAATCCGCAAGCTTTCCGCCCACGATATTACCGATGGTCACACCACAGCCGAAGAGGACAAGAATCCACGTTACATGATACTCAGCAAAACCGGTAATTTGCGTCAGCAGTGGCGTAATATACGTAAATACGGTGAATAGACCAGCGTTGCCTAGCGCTCCGATCAACAGGTATAGAAGAAGCTTGGGCTTGAGTAGAGCAGTAATTTGCCCAGTGATACTCCCGGTGTTTTCTTGCCGCATGTTTGGGACGAAAACGAGTATTCCGACAAGTGCTATCATTCCCATGATCGCAATCGTACCAAATGAAGCTCGCCATCCCATATGTTGACCGATGAAAGTCCCCAGAGGCACACCAATAATATTAGCAATCGTCAGACCTGCCATCATAATGGAAACGGCAGCAGCACGTTTGTCAGGACTAACAAGACTGGAGGCTACAACAGCTCCCACCCCAAAGAATGTCCCGTGCGTCAAAGCGGTAATCAGGCGTGCTCCCATCAATATATCGTAGTTGGGAGCAAAAACAGAGATTCCGTTCCCGAGAATAAATAGAATCATAAGGAGACAGAGTAGCTTCTTTTGGGGAATCCGGTGGGTGAGGACTGTCAGTATCGGTGCACCGACAGCTACCCCTAGCGCATACATGGTAATGAGTTGTCCCGCAGATGAGATACTAACATGCAAATCCTCTGCAACATTCGGTAGTAGACCCATGATGACGAATTCCGTCATCCCAATGGCAAAGGAACCCACGGTAAGAGAGAGCAAAGAGATCGAAGACTTTTCCTTGTTGACCTGTTTCTTGGTAGTAGTTTGAGATAACGCCATGAAGTCAATACAACCTTTCTGTACGATAAAATCCGTTTGTGGTGCGGGTAAAGATTACCTGTTCCACTTTGTTAAGTCAAGGTATTCTTCTTGTATAGATGTAAAAATCCTACTAGAAAATACTAGAGCGCATATCTGGAAGTGTGATCGACTTGGAGAAAAGGAATAAAAGAACGACAAGTCTACCGTTGACAGACACCCAAATTGTGGTTATGATTTACTCGATAATAATCGTAATCATTACGGTTTATTTTTTTAAGCCTTAAATCGTAATGATTACGTTTACCCTAAGGTCATTCGCTTTTCATCAAAATATGGTAAGAGGGTAGGTTGAGATGAAACGGGAAATCGATTTTATTAAGTTTAATCCCACACAAAATATGACCATTCTTGTGAAAAACAATCATCCAGCTGAAGAGTATACGCACATCGCCTCAAAAATTATGTCCTACGCTAGTGTCCATGCTGAACAAGTGGGTTTTATCGAAAAACCGAATAATTATGGAGCAGCAGCACATCTGCAAATGGCTGGGGGTGAGTTTTGCGGCAACGCATGCATGGCATTAGCGTCGCTTATCGCGCATGAAAATGGTTTACAGCAAAATGATTTCACCGAAATTGTTTTGGAAGCTTCGGGAATAGATCATTTCGTTGTTTGTCAAGTGAAAAAAATTAAAGACGAATATTACTGCCAAGTTTCGATGCCTCTACCCAAAAAGATCGAGCAGCAGTCAATCAACTATGATGGCGACGAAATAAACCTGGTGATTGTGAGGTATCAAGATTTCTTTCACATCGTGATTGAAGTAGAACAGGTCAGTGAGGCGGTAAGAAAACGTGCGCAATCCTTAGCCAAGCTGCTTGGAGTAACTGTAGGGGTGAGTTTAATCGGGGTGCTATTGTATCAGCCAGCTTCGAATGAATTGGCTCCCCTTATCTTTGTTCCGTCTTTAGATAGCATGATCTGGGAAAGCGGCTGTGGGTCAGGTACTGCTTCACTTGGGGCCTATCTGGCTTGGAAAAAGCAAGGCGATATCGTTGCTCCCATCAGGCAACCGGGAGGCACGATTCAAGTAACGGCCAATTGGCAAAAAGAAAAAGTAACAAGTCTCAAAATTGAGGGGGCAGTCAGAATCGTGGCACAAGGCAAAGCATTCATCGAGATTCAAGATAGCAAGGGGAGAACGGAATGAATAGACGCGAACAATTGCATCAACAGTTGACTGCATTTCTAGAAAGGTTCACCCATTTCGCAGATCGATATGACGGTACCATCCATCACAGCTCGGAGTTAGAGAAGATCATCGATGAGTATTCTACTTTCATAACGGATGAAAGAAACAAAGAAGCCTGGGAGCAGATAGAACAGCCAATCGGAAACCAATTGAACCAGCTTGTGGAGAATGTAAGGAAATCCTCGGCGATTTGCGTTGCGATTATGGAGAAATATCGTGCGTTGAAGCTGCTAAAAGGGATTGACGATAAGACCGACTACTTTCAAAACATAGAATCTTGTATTGAAAAAGAATTTGGGAGTTTTCAAGTTACTGTTGATTCAAAGGTGTTGATGGTAGGCTCAGGTTCCTTTCCCATGACGCCATTATTGATTGCGAAGCGGACGGGAGCAGAAGTAGTTGGTATCGACATTGATGAGGAGGCCATCGAACTAGGGCGGAGTGTTGTAGAAAGGCTGGGAAGTGGATTGTCTATCCGCTTGGAGAAAGAGTTTGTGGAACGACTTGTTGTGACGAAGGATGCAACCCATATCATCTTTAGTTCAACGGTTGCAAATAAGTATGATCTGCTGGAACAATTACATCCATTGACAAATAACCAAGTGATCGTGGCGATGCGATACGGCAATCAAATGAAATCCCTTTTTAACTACCCCATGAGAGAGGTAGATGAGCGGAAATGGAGACTGATTGAAACCATCTTGCGTCCCGACCATGTATTTGATATCGCGTTGTACAAAAAAGCATCGGCTGCATGCTGATCTTAAAAGGAGGTTTCTATGGGTGATATGAAACGAATTTTGCTATTGGGAACAGGTCCTGCTTCCATTCAAATGGCTGTCATGTTTAAAAAACATTGGAATTGTTGCGTCGGGGTCGTTGGGCGTGAGTCTGTTCGTTCCACATCATTCTTTACTGCACTTAAGCAAAGCAATCAGCAAATTCGGGCAGATATTCAAAATGAAAAGCATCAAAAGATGGAAGGAGAATGCCAATTCGATCATGTATTCCATGGATACGGGAGCGTTACAGGGGAATGGGATACCTTCATATTATCTGTCACAACAGATGCATATACAGAGGTTTTACAACAAATAAATGATCAGGTTTTACAACAAATAAAGTGCATGGTTTTGGTTTCCCCGACCCTTGGTTCCAACAGTTTACTACGCCATTATTTAAACAGGATTGGTTCGAATGCGGAGATTATCAGTTTTTCTACATACCTTGGCGATACTCGCTGGTTCCATGATCAGCCATCAAATCGAGTGATTACGACAGGGGTTAAGAAAAAGCTTTACATCGGCTCGACGCGCGCACCCTCCCCGAATGTAAAAAGACTTTGTGAGTTATTTGAGCAAGTAGGTATTCATTTGGAAGTCATGGACTCTCCGATCGAAGCGGAAACGCGAAACATATCACTATACGTGCATCCGCCACTGTTTATGAATGCTTTCTCCCTTCGTGTGATATTTGGAGAGGAACCAATCAAAAAGTACGTATACAAAATGTTTCCGGAGGGCCCCATCACGCAATATCTCATACGCGATATGCTGGCTCAATGGAAAGAGATTACCAAAGTGGTGGAAAAGCTCAATATAAAAGGGCTCAATTTGCTAAAGTTCATGACGGATGACAATTATCCGGTGAGGCTGGAAAGTCTATCACGTGATGATATCGAAAACTTCGTTCATTATGAAACGATTCATCAAGAGTATTTATTGTTCATTCGATATACCTCACTATTGATTGATCCTTTTTCGGAGCCAGATTCAGATGGAAGATACTTCGATTTTTCTGCTGTCCCCATCCGGAAAATATTTATCAATAGAGAAGGGTATTGGGATATCCCGCGCATGCCAAAGGAAGATTACTATCGGATAAAAATAATTCAGGGCATTGCAAGATACATAGATTGCAGTTGCCCGACGATCGATACATTCATTGAAACGTACGAGAGTAAAATATCGGAAGCTGCGCAAACACGTAAGGGTGAACAGTTATCGGATGCGTTCGTTGTGCAAAGCTTTGCGGAAGATTTGAAAATGATATGTAGTGAGATTGAAAAGGGTATCGGATCAAAGAAGCCACACTAACACGTATTTTCTGGAGGAAATGGTATGACAAGAAGAATGGGATCTTTATTAAGGACGTTCATGGTCTCCGTCGTTCTGCTGGTTGGCTGCAGTAACGGTGATACGGAAAAAACGGAGTTAACCAATAAAGGGAAAGAGATCGTGTATGCCACTTCGAAAGATATTAACGATATGAACCCGCACTTTTATTCCGGCTCCATGCCAGCTCAAGGGATGGTGTACGAATCGTTGTTGGAAAATACAGAAGATGGGATCAAACCTTTGTTAGCTGAATCTTGGGAAGTTTCCGAAGACGGGAAGGTGTACACGTTTTATTTGAGAAAAAACGTGACGTTTCATGATGGAGAGCTGTTTAATGCGGAAGCAGTGAAAAAGAATATCGAAGCGGTGCAAAGCAATGCAAGCAAGCATTCCTGGATCAAGTTATCAACAAAGATCGTGGCCTGCAATGTACTCGATGAGTATACGGTTGAACTGGTCTTATCCGAACCGTACTACCCGACGCTGGTCGAATTGTCGATGACAAGACCTTATGTATTCATCTCGCCAAAAAATTTTGTGAACGGGGGAACCAAAGATGGCGTTAGTGGTTATAACGGAACTGGTCCCTATAAGCTCACTGAGCATAAAGTAGATCAGTATGCCGTATTTGAAGCGAATGAAAATTATTGGGGTGGCGCGCCTAAAGTAAAGAAAATCACAGCCAAAGTACTTCCCGCAGGAGAAACTACTTTCTTGGCATTGCAAAAGGGAGAAGTCAACTTTGTATTTACGGATGATCGAGGGGCTAATAGTCTCGATGTGGCAGCCATGAATCAATTTGTTGAATCAGGAGAACACCAAATCATTCGCAGTCACCCAATGAACACAGGCATAATTGTCGCCAATAGCAGCAAAACAGAGAGCCCTGTATATGAAAAGGCTGTACGCGAAGCGTTTTGGTATGCGATTGACAGAGAGACCATCAGCAAACAAATATTTGAAGGCACTGAACAACCAGCTAATACCCTTTTCTCTTCGAATGTTCATTACGCCAACGTGAAATTAGAGAAGCGGGGATACGATTTGGAAAAAGCGATGAAGATTTTGGAGGAGGCGGGCTGGGGTATCGGGAATACGGGCGAATTCAGATCGAAAAACGGAAAGCCATTAGCCATGAAGCTTTATTATGATGTAAATTCGTCCACGCAAAAAATGCAGGCTGAATTGATTCAACATACGGTAAAAAGGATTGGGGTCCAACTGGAGATTATTGGCGAGGAGTCTTCTTCGATTGCGAACAGAAGATCTACAGGTGACTATGACCTGCTTTTTAATCAAACGTGGGGACTCGCGTATGATCCGCAGAGCACAATCGCTGCTTTTACTTCCAAGTCTTCCTATTACCATACGACAAGAGGCATCGCGCAAGCTGATGAGCTCTATAAAAAATTGGAAGAAGTCATGGTGTCGACGAATGAGGAACATAGAAAATCGCTATATGCTGATATTTTGACCATTGTCCATGAGGAAGCCGTATTTATTCCGATTACGAATGGAAGAGTCACGATCCTGGCTCCCAAAAACCTGCAGGGAATCTCGTTTAAGCAAACACAATTCGAGCTTCCATTTGAGCGGATGTACTTTGAATAAATACGGAAAAAAGGAGCGTGCTATGGGTAGCTATATCATCAAAAGGTTCATGCTATCGATTCCTTTGGTCCTGATCGTATCGTTTGTAACGTTTTCTTTCATTCATCTATCTCCTATGGATCCTGCCGAAGTGGTGCTGCATTCGCAAGGCATCCCCACAATAACGGATGAGTTACTTGTTCAAACCAGAGCGAAACTTGGGATGGACCAACCCTTTTTGACCCGGTACCTAAGCTGGGTTGCTTCATGCTTGCAGCTTGATTTTGGAGATTCATACATAACGGGAAAACCCGTGTGGTCTATGCTAGGACCAGCCTTTTTCCATACAGTAAAGCTGACGTTAGTTTCGACATTTGCCATAGTTTCGCTGTCCATCGTTTTGGGAGTGGCATGCGCATTGAACGCAGGCAAATGGGTTGACAAATCAGTCAGAGGCGTTTCATTTTTCCTGACATCGATGCCGTCCTATTGGCTCGCCGCTCTGTTGATCTGGTATTTTTCCGTCAAGCTGGATTTGCTTCCGACAAGCGGAATGGAGTCGTACAAAAGCTATGTATTGCCCGTTGTTGTGATTACAATCAGCTATGCTGGCATCTATTTTCGAATCATCAGAAGTTCCATGTT
The DNA here is from genome assembly GCF_013284275.1 of Brevibacillus sp. HB2.2. NCBI lineage: Bacteria > Bacillati > Bacillota > Bacilli > Caryophanales > Paenibacillaceae > Brevibacillus > Brevibacillus sp. HB2.2. The sequence goes on along the minus strand of NZ_JABSUV010000001.1, from coordinate 110,350 downwards.
AAGCAACATGAATGAAGACTATGTTCTCTATGCAAGGGCATGCGGCTTACCGGAGAAAAAGATCACGATGCACATTCTCAGAAATTCATTGCAGGTGGCCATTTCCGTATTTTGCATGGCAATTCCCATCATTTTGGGAAGCACAGTTGTCGTGGAAAACATCTTTGCTTGGCCGGGACTCGGTACGCTAAGCGTCAAATCCATTTTAAGCAGGGATTTTCCGATCATTCAAGCCTATGTCCTTGTGTTGGCAGTCGCTTTTATTCTGTTCAACACCGTTTCCGACATCATCAATGCGGCATTGAAACCCAAAATAAGGGATGGTCTCTAGATGAATCGATTACAACATGTGTGGAAAGACAAGGTTGCTGTCCTATCCTTATCCATTATCTCGCTTACAACTATGGCTGGAATATTTGCACCTTTCGTTGCACCGCATGATCCCGCAGAAGTACATATGGAGCTTCGATTTGCATCCGCATCATGGGAGTATCTCTTGGGCAACGACCACTTAGGGCGATGCGTTTTATCCAGACTCATTTACGCTATTCGTCCCAGCATGCTATGGGTCTTCGCTGCGCTGCTCCTATCTGTATTGATTGGGTCAATTGTAGGGGTTCTTGCGGGTTACTTGCGTGGAAAAACTGATGCCTTCTTGATGCGTGTTTGCGATGTGATCCTTTGTTTTCCGGGATATGTCATGACCCTGGCGATTATCGGCATTTTGGGAGTAGGTTTTGAAAATGTAATCATCGCCTTTGTATTGATGAAATGGGCGTGGTTTGCTCGAATCATCAGAGCGTCAGTCATGCAATATGCGGAATCCGACTATGTAAAATTCTCAAAGGCAATCGGCGCAAGCAATTTGGGAATTATGATCAGGCACATTATTCCGGTTGCATTGCCCGACATTGCTGTCATTTCAAGCAGCTCCTTCGGTTCGATGATTTTGCAAATATCAGGATTCTCTTTCCTCGGTTTAGGCATTCAAGCACCGGAAGCAGAGTGGGGCATGATGTTGAATGAAGCGAGAGAGGTCATGTTTTCCCGCCCGGAATTCATGCTAGCTCCCGGTTTGACCATCGTGATCGTCGTATCGGCCATTAACTATTTGTCTGATACGCTTCAAGTGGCTTTCGATCCCAAATTGATGACTTCTACATATAAGCAGCAAGGGTTAGTAAGACCCTCTGCCGTGAAGCTCGAAGGAAAAGGGGTGGCATAACCGGAAGATGAACATTTTGGAGGTAAATAACCTGAAAATCTGGGACAGCCGCAATGATCGAGTGATCGTTCCAAACAGTTCATTTCATGTGAAGCAGGGAAGCTGTCTGGCCATTGTTGGAGAAAGCGGAAGCGGGAAGTCGGTTACATGCAAGGCCATCATGAGATTGAATAAAGCCGGGATTCACCAAGCGGGAGACATTCTATTACGAGGAGAAAACCTCATGGAGCTCTCCGAACAGGAGATGAGGAAAAAGAGGGGAAAGCAGCTTTGCATGATTTTACAGAATGGCATGCGTGCCTTTGATCCCTCTTGCGTGGTGGGTGTTCATTTAAAGGAGACGCTAGTGGAGCATTTTGGATGGAGCCGTGACGAAATCACAACCAAAATGAAAAATGCCATGGAAAGCGTCATGCTGAAAGACCCGAAAGAGGTAATGAATAAGTATCCCCACCAGCTGTCGGGTGGAACGCTACAGCGGGTCATGATTGCGCTGGCTATCGTATTGGAGCCTGACATTCTGATTGCTGATGAACCCACGACAGCACTCGATACAATCTCGCAGTTCGAAGTGGTTGAACAGTTCCTGCAATTGCGCGATCGAATGGGCTGCTCCATGATCTTCATCTCTCACGATTTAGGGATTGTCAAATTAATGGCAGATGAGGTTCTCGTCATGAAAGAAGGAGAAATTGTTGAAAACGGGACGACCCAAGCCATCTTCTCTGAACCGCAGCATACCTATACCCGTTACTTGCTCTCCACGAAGCTGCCGATGAATGAACATTTTAAGAGGGTCATGGGAGGAGTTAGTATTGCTGAGCGTTGAGTGTGTAGAGAAATCATACAGAAGAGGTGGATTGTTCTCAAGGGAAAGAGAGCAAGTGTTGAGTAACATTAGCTTCGAATGCAAATCTGGGGAGTGTTTCGGCATCATCGGAGAAAGCGGAAGTGGTAAATCGACATTGGGAAGATTGCTCATGGGGATAGAAAAGCCTGATCGAGGTACCGTCTTGTTTGAGGGCAAAAAAGTAGAGGATCGAAAAGTAAGAACAGGGAATATCAGCGCTGTATTTCAAGATTACACTTCTTCGATCAATCCATTATATACAGTTGAGGACGCCATTCGGGAGCCTTTGCAAATAAAAAGACGGGGACGAAAAGATGTTCGAAGCGAGATTGACCATTTATTAAGTCAAGTAGGGTTGGATCCTTCCTATCGAAAGAAATTTCCTCATGAGCTATCAGGGGGGGAGGCTCAGAGGGTATGCATAGCGAGAGCCATTTCAACGGAACCGAGATGCATTCTATTCGATGAAGCAATCAGTTCATTGGATGGGTCTGTGCAAATGCAAGTGCTTGATTTACTAAAAGACTTGAGAAAACGTTACAAGATTGGCTATATCTTCATCACCCATGATATACAGGCTGCCGCCTATATTTGCGACAGAGTCATGGTCATACGAAATGGTGAGATCGAAGAGATTGTGAGGGTTGAAGAATTAAAAGATGTTCAATCCGCTTATACGAAGAAACTGCTGCAAATGACTATTGCGTAAAGGAATTGGCAATGAGAGTAAGCAGAGGATCAGAGGAAGGAGCAAGAGCTATGAGAGGGGCTCTGTCTTGGCCATTTTTACGATTATACATATTGACTCTTTTGTATTTTAGTGCGAACTCTATTCTGAATGTCATTATTCCGTTAAAGGGTGCAGAGTTGGGTGCGACCAATGCAACAATTGGAGTCGTTATGGGAGCGTATCTGTTTACAACCATGTTTTTTCGGCCGTGGGCAGGCCATATCATCCAAAAACATGGACCAATCAAGGTGCTCCGCACGATTCTTATTTTCAATGGAGCGGCTCTCATTTTATATACGTTTACTGAATTAGAGGGTTTTATTGTTGCCCGTATTCTGCAAGGGATGTGTACCGCTTTTTTCTCCATGGCCTTACAGCTAGGGATTATTGATGCGTTGCCGGACGAGGATCGTTCACAAGGGATCTCCCTGTATTCCTTATGTGCTTATTTGCCTGGTATTTTTGGCCCTCTACTCGCTTTAGGCATCTGGCAAGCGGGGGATAGCTCTTATTTTACAGTTGCCATGGTCACCATTGCGATCCTTACAGGAGTGGTGGGTTATAGCGCCAGCATCGACAAAAAAGTAGCTGAGACTGCTCCGGATCAGACAGAACAGGGAGCAACCATGCTTGGTTCTGTGAGCCAATTAGTCAAAAACCCGTATTTATGTAAATGCAGCGTCCTGATGCTGGCGGCATCCATTATATTTGGAGCTGTGACAACCTTTATACCGCTGTACGCTGTACAAATCAACTACGGGAATGCGGGAATTTTCCTGATGCTTCAAGCGGGTACCATCGTATTATCGCGGTTTGTGTTGAGAAAGAAAATTCCGTCAGACGGTAAGTGGCGTTCCTCTTTTATGATGGGAATTATGCTCATTCTTGCAGTAGCGGCGTTAAGTGTAAGCTTTTCTAGCGTGGGTGGAGCAGCCTTTCTCTACGTAGGGGCCATATTAATGGGAATTGCTCAAGCCCTTCTCTATCCTACGTTAACGACGTATTTGACATTTGTTCTGCCAAAGACGGATCGCAATGTGTTAATCGGGTTATTCATAGCTATGGCCGATTTGGGTGTTTCTCTGGGAGGAGTCATCTTGGGGCCAGTCGCTGATCATTTCTCTTATTCCTTTATGTATATGATTTGTGCAATCTTAGGCGTGACGATGATCATTTTTGCCTATGAACGAAGCAAAAAAAGTTCTGTTGGATTACGATAAGACCGATGATGTTCATTGCTAAAGCTCAATGTTAAAGGAAGAAAACGGTTATCCGTAGATCGTCGTTGGACACGGAGGAAAATATTCAGGTGGCAAGCCGAGTACATGTTAGGAGATGACACCTAGCGTTTACTCGGCTTTTTCATACGCAGATGCGAATCAAAACACAGTATCTATTTGACCATCATTTAGCGTCACAAAAGATAGGGGAAGGTACCTATTTGAAAGGTGCTCCCCGTCTTTTACGATTGGGTCATAGGGGAAATGATCTCAATATCTTTCAGTATGGAGGACCTATGATGGATCAAAGTCTGACTTATTTTGAACGCTATGGTGAAGAAGGAAAAGCGATGGATAACGGGTATCTGAAGCAAATCTTCGATCACTTGCAGGACGGGATTATTCTCATGGATCAGGAACGAAAAATTATGGTGATGAACCCATCCGCAGAGAAAATGACGGGTTGGATACGAGGAGAAAAGGTCCCGTTCTGCTCCTACTGCCAAAACAGAGAGTTGGAACCGGGAGAAGAACGATGTTATTTGCTCGCCAAACGGGAGGTTCCCTATTTTCTCTCTGCGATGCCTACCTATGAAGGACGGTACGTAGACATGGAGATGAGCACGGCTGTCATCTATGAAAATGGTGAACAAAACATGCAGGATGTCCTTTTGGTCTTAAAAGATATGACGGTCAAGAAAAAAGAAGAGGAGGTCAGAATCTCCAAGCAGGTGCTGCAAAAAACGCTAGAAGCTCAAGAAAATGAACACAAGCGCCTGGCCCGGGAACTGCACGACGGCGTAGGTCAATCCTTGTATTCTGTTTCAGTAGGTATTCAGGCAATTCAAGCACGCCTCAACGAGAGGGGACAATTCCGGGAATTCATGCAAGAGATTGTGAATGAGCTGGAAAAAGCGATACAAGATGTCAAGCTGTATTCTCTACAGCTGCGTCCGCATAGTCTCGATCAGCTGGGGCTGATTCCTACCGTACAGCATCTTGTTTCTAGCTTGAACAAAGCACATCAGGATGTTTCCATTACCTTTTCTTACAGCAATGTTAGTGATCATTTTCAGCCAAACTTGGAAATCAATCTGTACCGTGTTATCCAAGAATCCTTACATAACGCACTGAAATACGCGAAGGCCACACTCATTGAAGTCATCTTGTACAAGGAAGACGACCTACTGACTCTGCTGATTCAGGACAACGGAATCGGATTTGTGCGCGATCAGGTTCAGGTTGGTCTGGGCCTCAAACATATGGAAGAACGAGTGGATCAGATGGAGGGGACTCTTCAGATTCAATCCGTCCTCCTCGAAGGTACATCGATCAAGGTAACGGTAGCAGGACAAGGAGGGAGAGTAGAGTGATACGAGTGCTTTTGGTTGATGATCACACGATGATTCGGAAGGGATTGCGTGTGCTTCTCGAAAGTTACTCTCAAATTAAAATTGTCGGAGAGAGTCATACAGGCAATGATGCGATCCTGAAAGCCAATCAGCTGACACCCGATGTGGTGCTGATGGATTTGTCATTGCCGAACGGGTTGGATGGGTTTACCGCGAGCAAAGAGATTCGCAAGTCGAATCCTTTGGTGAAAATCGTCATATTGACCATGCATGACGAGGAGATTTTCGTCCAGGAGGCCATCACGGTCGGAGCCCATGGCTACATTTTAAAAAACAGCCATGGAGAACTGCTGTTTCAAGCCATTGTGGAGGTTTACAGAGGCAAGTGCTTTTACAAGACTTCTGTATCGCAAGAAATCATCAATCTATGGCTGAGATCGGATGCCAAGACGTTGCCTTCTGTTTTAACGCTGCGAGAAAAGGAGCTTGTCAGACTCATTGTGCTCGGCTATACCAATAAGGAAATGGCGGATAAGCTGTTGATCAGCGTCAAAACCGTGGAGAACCACAAAACGAATATCATGCAGAAACTAGGATTGGATTCCAAGCATCAATTGATCCAATACGCCATAAAAAATAGATATCTCGATCTGGCGTTTTAATGGTTTGAATCCAAAAGTAGGGGACTTCCCCTATATGGAAAAAATGTCAGCGGAATAAACTGAATAGAGAGACTGCATCTTATGAACGAACATCGTATGATTGGAAACCAAATGGTCGTCGAAGGAGGAGCTATGGCAAAACAAGTTCATTATACGGTTGTGATCGTGGGAGCAGGCTCAGCAGGTATCTCTGTTGCTGCCCGTCTCGTCCGTGCTTCCAAAAGGCTCATGGGACAAGTCGCCATCATCGATCCCGCATCCAAGCATTATTATCAGCCTTTGTGGACATTAGTCGGAGGTGGTGCCGCGAAAAAGGAGGAATCCGAGCGAGACCTCTCCTCTCTGATTCCCACAGGCGTCGACTGGATTTGCGATGCGGTCACCATGTTTCAACCGGAACAACACACGCTTAGTACGAAGCAGGGGGCCGTCATTACCTATGATTACCTCGTTGTTGCTGCCGGTCTGCAACTGGATTGGGAGGGGGTAAAGGGTTTGAAGGATGCCGTTGGGAAGAACGGCGTTTGCAGCAACTACGCATACCAAACGGTAGAAAGTACATGGGAAGCCATCCGGAGTTTTAAAGGCGGCACTGCTATTTTTACTCATCCGAATTCACCCGTAAAATGCGGCGGAGCCCCTCAGAAAATCATGTATCTGGCCGATGATTACTTTCGCAAGCTACAGGTTCGCAACGAGTCAGCGATCATTTTTGCATCAGCGAAAGGAAGTATTTTTGACGTTCCCACGTATGCCACTACCCTTAATAAGGTCATTCGTCGCAAGAACATCGAAACGAGATACAAGCATAACCTACTGGAGGTACGGGCGGATACCAAAGAAGCCGTCTTCGAGAATCTGGACACAAAAGAGCAGGTAGTATGGAAGTATGACATGCTTCATGTGACCCCTCCCATGAAAGCGCCCGATTTCATTGCAAACAGCGCATTGGCAGACACAGGAGGCTGGGTCGATGTTGATCCATTTACGCTTTTGCACAAGAGATTTCCCACTATTTTTGGCATTGGCGATTGTACGAATCTTCCCACATCAAAAACTGGAGCTGCTATCCGCAAACAGGCGCCTGTGGTCGAGAAAAACCTGCTCGCGCTGATCAGTGGGAACCCATTGACTGCCAAGTATGACGGTTATACATCCTGCCCACTCGTAACAGGGTACAACAAGCTGGTACTCGCCGAATTTGATTACAACCTGAAGCCGTGCGAAACCTTTCCTTTTGACCAATCCAAAGAAAGATTCAGTATGTACCTGATGAAAAAAGAACTGCTTCCCATCCTTTATTGGAACGGCATGCTAAAAGGATTGATGTGAGGCAGTTTTCGAAAGAAGGGGGGACATCCATTTTGCCGAACTGGAATCACTCCGGTTTCTGCTTGAGTTACTCGCGGAAAAATCAAACAAATAAATGACAGGTTAAGGGAGGAATACACGATGTTATTGCGTTACTTTTATGATGAGAAGCTGGCCCATGCATCTTATCTGGTCGGCTGCCAAAAAACCGGGGAGGCGATTGTGATCGATCCCGCCCGTAATCTGGCTCCTTATTTTCAAGTCGCCAAAGCAGAGGGAGTAACCATTGTAGCCGCCACCGAAACCCACATTCACGCCGATTTTGTATCTGGTGCCAGGGAACTGGGCGCAGTTCATCAAGCGAAGCTGTTTTTATCCAATGAGGGCGATGAAGATTGGAAATATCAATACGTGAATGGCTTGAACCATCAGCTTGTGCACGATGGGGATCGCTTTTTTATCGGAAACTTGTTATTTGAAGTCATGCATACCCCTGGCCATACGCCTGAGAGTATCTCCTTCCTTTTGACAGACCTTGGAGGGAATGCAGATCGCCCCATTGGGATCTTCACGGGAGATTTCGTCTTTGTCGGCGATATCGGCAGACCGGACTTGCTCGAAAAAGCGGCGGGAATGAAGGGGACGTCCGAGTTAGGTGCAAGAGCCATGTTCCAGTCCCTCCAAAAATTCAAGCAACTGCCGGATTATATGCAGGTATGGCCAGCTCATGGCGCAGGAAGTGCTTGCGGGAAAGCACTGGGGGCCGTGCCGTCTTCTACCGTCGGCTATGAAAAGCTCTTTAACTGGGCGATGTCACACACGAGTGAAGAGGAATTCGTTCAGGCGCTCCTGGATGGACAACCAGAGCCGCCAACGTATTTTGCCGTGATGAAACGCGTGAATAAGGAAGGCCCTGCCTTGCTAAAGGAGCTTCCTGTTGTTCAAGAGTTCTACTCGCTAGAAGCGGTAAAGGAATCACTGGAAAACGGACAGATAATTGATACGCGACCTTTCCACAAATTTGCGAAGGGTTATCTGGCGGGAACACTTCATATTCCCTTTAACAAGTCATTTGCCAGCTGGGCTGGCTGGATTGTCGATTACGATCGCTCCGTTCACATCCTGACCACCCCAGATGAGCTGGACGAGATTTTGCAAGCCTTGCGTGCTGTAGGGATTGATCATGTCACAGGCTTTATCGACAGCACCAAACTACTGGAAAGTGAAGTGTCTTCGCTCGAGACAATAGAAGAGGTAACACCGCTAGAGATTGCAGAGCGCGTGGAAAAGAGAGAGGTTCACGTAGTAGATGTACGTAATCTGGCTGAGTGGAAGGAAGGACACATTCCAGATGCACAGCACATCATGCTCGGTTCACTCGCCATGCGGCTAGATGAGATTCCTCACGATAAACCGCTTCTCGTACAATGCCGTTCCGGTGCCCGATCTGCCATTGGCGCAAGCATTCTTAAAGCAAACGGATTCAAGGATGTAATGAATTTGAGCGGCGGTATCTTACAATGGCAAATAGACGGCTTGGCAGTAGTACAACGAGGATAAAACGAAATCAAAGCGAGTCGCTGCAAAGGGTGAGCCTATGACTATCGACCTAGTGATCACACTGTTTGTTATCGGTTTCGTGGGATCGTTCATTTCTGGTCTCGTTGGAATCGGGGGCTCCATCATCAAGTATCCGATGCTTCTGTACATTCCGCCCGCCCTTGGATTTGTTGCTTACACAGCTCACGAAGTATCCGGAATAAGTGCCGTCCAAGTATTTTTTGCCACCCTAGCCGCTGTTTGGACTCTGCGCAAAGATAAGCTTATTCATTACCAGCTCGTTGTGTACATGGGAAGTGCCATTATTGTCGGGAGCTTGCTTGGAGGATATGGAGGAAAATTTCTTTCGGCAAATGCCGTCAATATCGTTTACGCCACCCTGGCCACGATTGCTGTAGTCTTGATGTTCCTACCAAAAAAGCGAGTGTACGAACGTGAACAGACGACAGAGGTTATCTTTCATAAACCAACAGCTGTCTTATCTGCTTTGATGGTCGGAGGTGCCTCCGGAATTGTCGGGGCAGCCGGCGCTTTTATTTTGGTTCCCATCATGTTGATCATCCTCAAGATACCGACAAGAGTTGCGATTGCGTCCTCTCTTGCCATCACTTTTCTATCTTCCATTGGATCGACGATAGGGAAATGGATGGCAGGGGACATATTGCTGTGGCCATCCGTGATCATGGTAATCGCCAGCATCATGGCAGCGCCGCTCGGTACGAAGGTCAGCAAACGTTTGGGCACGCGGATTCTCCAATCCATTCTTGCCTTGTTGATCCTAGCCACCACGATTAAGATTTGGGCTGACATCCTCCTATTCATACGTGTATGAAGATTTACTTTTTTCACAAATAAAATAAAGAAAAATCAATTGTCATGGAACAGCATTGACATATCCGAGTAAAATGATAAGATAAAAAAGAATTTTACAATGAAATTAAATTTCATAGAACATTCTTATCGAGAGTGGTGGAGGGACTGGCCCGATGAAACCCGGCAACCTTGGTCTGATTGACCTTACGGTGCTAATTCCTGCGGAGTTATTCTGCGAGATGAGAAGGTGGGAAACGTGCAATCGCCCCTCTTCTTTTCGGAGAGGGGTTTTCTATATTTATAATCCATAGTATTTATATCGATTTACTTTGTATTATTTAAAGGAGGAAACAACGTGCTTTATTATGCAGTCAAGCGTGGCTTTCTCATGATCGTTACGCTGTGGATGATTGTCACTGTAACGTTCGTGACGATGCACCTGATTCCAGGTGATCCATTCGCGTCAGATGCCAAAATGCTTCCAGAAGAAGTGGTGAAGAACATGCGAGCGGAGTACAACCTGGATCAGCCAATCACGGTACAGTACCTGCTCTATGTAAAAGGATTGCTGCAATTTGACTTGGGGCCCTCTATTCAGTCGAAGACGAGGGATGTGAACACACTGATTGCAGAGGGATTTCCCGCATCGGCTGTTTTGGGACTCCAGTCGTTTGTTGTCGCGCTGGCAGGTGGAATCACACTGGGAATCGTAGCGGCACTCTATCACAATCGGACCTTGGATTTCTTGTCTATGTTTGCTGCCATCATCGGGATCTCCGTCCCCAGTTTTATTCTCGCGCCACTGTTGATCAAGTACTTAGCGGTCAAATGGGAGCTTTTACCCGTCGCTGCATGGGGGAGCTGGGAGCACTCGATTCTTCCAACACTTGCGCTCGCTATCGGTCCGCTCGCCATCATCGCCCGCTTTGTACGAGCCAGCATGCTTGAGGTTTGGCAACAGGAATACATAAGCACGGCAGAGGCCAAAGGGCTTGGCACCTTTTCCATTGTCGTTAGACACGGGATGCGCAATGCCATCCTGCCTGTTCTTACCTTTATCGGTCCGCTGTTTGCCAACCTGATGACCGGAACCTTTGTGGTGGAAAAGATTTTCGCCATTCCCGGGCTCGGCAAATACTTCGTGGAAAGCATTTTTAACCGCGATTATCCCGTTATTTTGGGAACGACTGTGTTTTACAGCTTTGTGCTCATTTTTACTTTGTACATCATCGACCTGCTGTATCGGGTGATTGACCCGCGCATCAGATTAACGAGTGGAGGGAAGTAGCGTTATGGCCAATCAGGCAACACAACTGGATTCCCAGTTTCGACCAGTCGACCGAAACCGGCTTTCAGAGGAAATTCGGGAGCGCCCGAGTCTTGGGTATTGGCAGGAGGTTTTGCAGCGGGTATCCAGTAACAAGCTGGCAATGCTCGGGTTCTTCCTGCTCACAGCAGTAGTGACCCTCTCCATCATCGGTCCGGTGCTCGTTCCCCACAGCCCACATGAACAGTCTTTGACGAAAGGAAATCTGCCACTGTCGGGCGAGCACTGGTTTGGAACCGATGACTTGGGGCGGGACATGTGGGCACGTACCTGGGCAGGCGGACAAATCTCTTTGTTTATTGGTGTGGCGGCAGCAGCCATCGACCTCGTGATTGGAGTATGCATCGGGGGGATATCCGGTTACATGGCAGGGAGGAACAAGCTGGGCGACCGTGTAGACAACATCCTGATGCGGTTGGCTGAAATTCTGTACAGCATACCGTATCTGCTGGTGGTAATCCTGCTGATGGTGGTTCTGGAGCCTGGACTCGCAACAATCATTATTGCCCTATCTCTGACCGGCTGGGTGGGAATGGCCCGCCTGGTCAGAGGACAAATCATGCAGATCAAGCGGCAGGAGTTTGTGCTGGCCGCAGAAAAGCTGGGTACCTCTCATACCAAAATCATCATCAAACATCTGCTGCCGAATACGATCGGCGTCATCATCGTCAACCTGACCTTTACGATTCCGCACGCGATTTTCGCCGAATCATTTCTCAGCTTTCTTGGGCTGGGTGTGCAAGCGCCAATAGCCAGCTGGGGAACCATGGCCAACGACGCGCTAGCGGTTATGCTGAGCGGACAGTGGTGGCGGCTGTTTTTTCCGGGATTCATGATTTCGCTTACGATGTTCGCTTGCAATGCACTCGGGGACGGTTTGCAGGATGCACTGGACCCACGGATCAGGAAATGAGGGGGAGTACATCATGAAGCCTTTATTGGAAGTAGATCAGCTACGCGTCTCCTTTCGCACATACGGTGGAGAGGTGCAGGCAGTAAGAGGGGTTTCCTTATCTGTGAAGGAGGGAGAGACGCTGGCGATTGTGGGGGAAAGCGGCTGCGGAAAAAGTGTGACAGCTCGGGCATTGATGGGGATGATTCCACCGCGATCTGGTCAGGTGAAAGGTGGCAGCATTCGGTTTCGCGGGCGTGAACTGACTGGGCTGACGAAGCTGGAATGGCAGCAGGTTCGCGGCTCGCAGATCGGTATGATCTTTCAGGACCCGATGACCTCGCTGAACCCCACGATGAAAATTGGTCAACAGATTGCGGAAGGGCTGATCAAACATCGAAAGCAAACGAAGACGGAAGCAAACGAAGAGACGCTGAAACTGCTGGAGAGGGTAGGTATTCCTGAGGCGGCGAGGAGATTTGAACAATATCCGCACGAGCTAAGTGGAGGAATGCGGCAGCGTGTCGGAATCGCTATGGCGCTAGCCTGCCAACCGCAGTTGGTTATCGCGGATGAACCGACGACGGCGCTCGACGTGACCATTCAGGCACAGATACTTCGTCTGATGAAGGAATTGCAGGAGCAGTTGCAGACGTCGATCATTTTGATCACCCACGATCTGGGCGTAGTCGCAGAGGTGGCCGATCATGTAGCGGTCATGTACGCAGGCGTCGTGGTGGAGAGCGGCCCGGTGGGAGAGATTTTTGACAATCCGCGCCATCCATACACACAAGGGCTGTTGCAGTCTGTGCCACGTCTCGATGCAGGTAAAAAAGAACGACTGATCCCCATCGAAGGGACACCCCCGGATTTGTTTCGTCCGCCTGTTGGTTGCCCGTTCGCTGACCGATGCCAGTTTGCCATGGAAATTTGCCTGGAGCATATGCCGCAATCAAATTCGTTTTTCAATCAGCATGAGGCGAGCTGCTGGCTGAACGACCCGCGTGCCCGGGGAGCAGAAGCGTGGATGGTAGCAGGGAGGGAGACACATGGGTGACAACTTAGTAGAAGTTGAGAATCTCGCCAAATCGTTTGAGATTGGCAAAGGCCAACGGGTTAGAGCTGTTGACCGCGTCTCTTTTGAAATCAGGCGAGGGGAGACGCTCGGAATTGTTGGGGAAAGCGGCTGCGGCAAGTCTACGCTGGGCAGGACGATCGTAGGCCTGTACCCGGCTACTGCAGGGCGCATCCTGTTTCAAGGCAAAGACATCGCCAGGATGGATCGACGTGAGCGACGGGAAGCGAACCGCCACATGCAGCTGATCTTCCAGGATCCGCAGGCCTCACTTAATCCGCGGTTGCGGGTAGGCGACATCATCGCCGAAGGAATCGACTCCTATGGATTGGCAAAAGGAAAAGAACGAGAAGAACGCATCTATCGGCTGCTGGAGCTAGTAGGATTGCACCCAAGCCACGCAAAACGCTTTCCGCATGAGTTTAGCGGCGGACAACGACAGCGTATCGGAATCGCCCGTGCGCTTGCGGTGGAGCCCAGCTTTATCGTGGCAGACGAGTCCATCTCAGCACTGGATGTGTCCATTCAGGCGCAAATCGTCAATCTTTTAGCTGATCTTCAGGCAGAGCGGTCTATCACCTATCTGTTTATCGCCCATGACCTGTCGATGGTGAAGCATATCAGCGACCGGATTGGCGTGATGTACCTGGGGCAGATGATGGAGCTTGCACCGAGCGAGGAGTTGTTTGCCACGCCGCTACATCCTTACACGCAAGCCTTGATCTCGGCTATGCCCGTCTCCCATCCAGCACAGCGCGAAGAACGGGAGCAGATTGTACTGACTGGAGAACCACCCAGCCCGATTCATCCGCCAAGCGGTTGTCCGTTTCGCACCAGATGTCCGGTTGCCCAAGGCGTTTGCTCCGAAACAGCACCGGATTGGAAGGAGGTGAGGCACGGACACTGGATCGCTTGCCATCTTGTACAGTAGACAGAGGAGAACAAGGAGGAAATCATCATGAAAAAGGGATTGCTTACTTTTGTTGCATTGCTAGCTCTCGCTGTGCCTGCGCTTTCTGCGTGCGGCAGCGATAAATCAGCTGCATCTTCCGATCAACAGACGGGGACAGCCATCAAACAAGTCATGACCGCTAACCTGCGGGGCGAACCGTACACATTAGACCCGGCATTTGCTTCCGATACCACATCGTACTGGGTGATCGATCATCTGTATGAAGGATTGTACCGATACAGCCAAAATGGGGACATCAGCGAAGGAGCAGCCGAAAAGATGGAAGTCTCCCCGGACGGCAAAACCTACACGTTTACTCTGCGCCCCGAGATGAAATGGTCGAACGGCGATCCGGTGACGGCGCATGACTACGAATACTCTTGGAAGCGTGTGTTGAATCCACAGACTGCCGCCTATGAACCATCCGCACTCTACTACATACAAGGCGCGGAGGCATACAACACGGGCAAAAGCAGCGTGGAGGACGTTCAGATCAAGGCAAAGGATGACCGAACACTCATCGTTGGACTGAAAGATCCGATCACCTATTTCTCGAAAATCATGATGAGTCGGGCCTATCTGCCAGTGAACAAAAAAGTTGTGGATGCAGACAAAAACTGGGCGGCCGAAGCGAAAGGCATCGTAACCAATGGCCCGTATACCGTGGAGAGCTGGGACCACAATAGCCAATTGACGATCGCCAAAAGCCAGAGCTATTGGGAGAAAGAAAAAGTAACGATGGACACCATCCACTTCAAGATGGTAAATGAAGCGACCACCTACTACCAGATGTTCAAAACAGGAGCGCTTGATCTGATTGATTCCCTGCCGATCGACGTGATTGAACAGGAAAAAGAAATAGAAGAGTACAAATCATTCCCGGACTACAGCATTTATACGTACACGTTTAACGTAGAGGAAAAGCCGTTTACGAATGCGAAAATTCGTCAGGCCTTTTCCTACGCGATCGACCGGGACATCCTGACGAAAAACGTGACCAAGGGAGGTCAGCTTCCAGCGTACGGCTATACGCCATTTGGGGTGAAAACTCCTTCGGGTAAGGACTTCCGAGAAGAAGTAGCGCCTTACTATCAGTTTGATCCCGCCAAGGCGAAGCAGCTCCTGGCTGAAGGCTTAAAGGAAGAAGGCTGGACAGAGCTGCCGCCGATTACACTGAAATACAGCACCGCGGAAAACCACAAGAAGATCGCCGAAGCACTGCAAGAAATGTTCAAGCAAAATTTGGGCGTGCCAGTGAAGCTGGAGAATCAGGAGTGGAAAACATACATCGATACGTTCAAGCAGAAAAACTTCCAGATTGCCCGCATGGGTTGGGGCGGCGATTACCTTGATCCGCTCGCGATGCTGGAGCTATATACAGGGAAAAGCTCCCGCAATTTCACGAACTGGGCCAATCCGAAGTTTGATGAGCTGATCGAAAAAGCAAAGGTCGAGCAAAACGAGGAAGCACGCATGAAGCTTTTGCACGACGCTGAAACCATTTTGATGCAGGACATGCCAGTCATCCCGGTTTATTTCAATAACGAAAACTACCTCAACAGCAAAAAAATCGAAGGCATCCGCTTCAGTGTAACCGGGACACCGGACCTGCGTTGGGCGAAAAGAGTGGCAGAGTAACGTTTCATAAAATGCGGTCGCAGTCTACGATAACAAGGAGCAGTTTGCCTAGAGCAACTGCTCTTTGTTGAAACTCGTTTCCCAAATGATGAAAGTATCCTACAATAAGAAGAAACTCACGAACGAGGGGGTATAAAACAAATGACAGGAACCTTACATTCAATAGAGTTCATCAATCGCCGTCAAAAACTCGCGGAAAAAATGCCTGACCACAGCGCAATTGTCCTATTTTCGGGGGTTGTCAAGACACGCAGCAATGACGATAAATACCTGTTTTCACCGAACCGCAACTTCTATTATTTAACCGGCATTGCGCGCAGCAACCTCATTCTCATGATCACGAAACGCGCTGGCATCGTGAACGAAACGCTATTTCTTCAGCGCCCAAATGAACTGGAAGCGAAATGGACAGGGGCCGTCTTATCGGATCAAGAGGCGAAAGAGCAGTCTGGTATCGAACACTTCGACTATCTCGACGAGTGGCTGGAGTCATTTGGAACCTTTATGAGACGCTGCGAAGGCAAGTGCTCGCTCTATCTCGACCTGTATCGCTATCAATGGAGCGACGAGCTGACCCCCGCAGAGATTTTTGCCGAAGACGCGCAGAAGAAATATCGGACCCTGCAGATTCACGATGCGGGCCCATGGCTGAAAGAACTGCGTATGTTGAAAAGTCCAGCAGAGATCGGAGAAATCAGACGTGCGATTGCGATCACGGATGAAGCAATCCGTCGCATGTGGTCGCATGCACGTCCGGGAATCATGGAATACGAGCTAGAGGCGTACTATGATTTCACGTTGAAATCGCATGGTGTTCGCGAGCTTCCTTATTTACCTATCATTGGAAGCGGTATCAATGCCACGATCTTGCACTATGAAGCGAATAATCAGCGTGCAGAAGATGGTGATTTGGTCCTCCTCGACCTCGGAGCAGTATCGAATTACTATGCCGCTGATATTTCACGAACGTTTCCCGTGAACGGTCGCTTTACAGAACGTCAGAAAGCGATCTATCAGCTCGTGCTCGAAGCAGAAATCAAGACCATAGAAGCAGTCAAGCCTGGTGTCACACTTACACAACTCAATGATGTGACGAAACAAGTCCTGACAGATGGCCTGCTACGTCTCGGTCTCATCCAAGACAGCAGTGAGCTGTCCAAATACTACTATCATTCCGTGTCCCATCACCTTGGACTGGATACGCATGATGTCTCGGATTACAGTGCTACTTTGCAACCCGGTATGGTGATCACGATTGAACCAGGTCTGTACATAGAGGAAGAAGCGATTGGCATTCGGATTGAAGATAATGTGTTAGTAACAGCAGACGGATACGAGGTGCTCTCATCGCAGATCCCGAAGGAAATCGAGGAAGTGGAATTTTTGATTGGGAAAAAGGAATAGCGAACGTTTAAAAGAAGCGGTACGATGAACGCTATAAAGCTCCGGGGTTCCCCTCGGAGCTTTATAGCGTTCATTCTGGTATTTTCAGCTCCAACTGCTTGTTGTATCATTCATGTAGAATTGGAACGTAATGTT
Organism: Brevibacillus sp. HB2.2; assembly: GCF_013284275.1. NCBI lineage: Bacteria > Bacillati > Bacillota > Bacilli > Caryophanales > Paenibacillaceae > Brevibacillus > Brevibacillus sp. HB2.2. The sequence continues at coordinate 93,204 of NZ_JABSUV010000001.1, read as the reverse complement.
ATAACGGTCTTTCACCATTCCGAAGCAGGGACTAAATTCAGTTTTTTGCAACGGGAACAACACTTGCCCTTTTTCGCTCAATTTATTAAACATTTCTTCAATCTCGCTTTGTTGCGTCGCTGTTATACAAATATTCACCTGATTTCCGATTACATAAGGTTGCCCCGGAAAAAGATCAGCAACCATCATATCATTTTCTCCAGTTTGCAACACGGCATGGGCAATACGCGTTTTCCCTTCTTCAGGCAAACTATCGGCATTCTTGCCTTCCCCGTACGTAGTTTTGAACAGTAATTTCGAGTTCAACGCTTCTTGGTAAAACTCAATCGCTTCCGTAGCTTTTCCATCCAGCATAATGAACGACGTTGTGCGCATTGACATGTAATCAATCTCCTTTTAAATGAAATGGTCCAATTTTTGCTATTTTGGACTTCATTAGCATCGTAACGTACAATAGTGACAATATTTGTCGTAATAAATAAAAAGGAGTTTATCATGGCAAAATCCAAAAGACTGATCGAGATTATGATGGCCGTCAACAAAAAGAAGTCTTTCAACGCCAAACAGCTTGCCAGTGAATTTGGAGTTTCCACGCGGACGATTATGCGGGATATGCAGGAGTTGAGCGCACTAGGGGTTCCTTTTTATTCGGAAGTCGGTCCGAATGGGGGATATAAGATGCTGAACGAGAGAATGCTGCCCCCGGTCGCTTTTACGGAAGGCGAAGCGCTTGCTGTCTTTTTTGCCAGCCATGCATTGAGGCACTACGCGAATCTTCCGTTTGAGGCGGAAACAGATTCAGTGTTGCGCAAATTTTATTCTTATATGTCAGAAGATATTCGGGACCGTATCGACCGGATGCGGGAACGATTTGATCTGGTTACGCCGATGAGACATGCAAGCACGCCATATTTGAACTTGTTGCTGGATGCTGCGATCGATCAAAAAGTGGTGCGCATGGAGTACGAATCGAAACAGGATAAGCGGTTAAGAGATGTTCAGCCGATCGGAATATATGCCAGCAACGGTTTTTGGTATTGTCCGGCCTATTGCTTTCACCGCCGCGATTTTCGCTTGTTTCGCTGTGACCGGGTTAGATCTGTTGAACTGATCGAACGGAAAGCGGTCGATTTGACGCAAGTGCATACAGGAAACTGGGACTCTTACCTTGAAGAGGAGAGTCCGGCTATGGAACTTTATGTTGAGCTTACTGCAACAGGGGTGCAGAGATGTGAATCCGAACTGTGGCCGGCGCACAAAATGCAAATTCATGTTCGAGAAGACGGCACGGGATGGCTGGGCAATCGAATCCCCACGAGCAGCCTTCCATTTTTCGGCCATTTTTTTATTGGATTGGGTACGGATGCAAAGGTAAAAGCGCCAGACGAGTTGATTCATGTTATGAGAGAAATGCTAGACAAACTAATGGCGCAATATCAGTAAAGACTGTCCAACACGAAGGCTGCTTGATTGGTCACGTTTTTGGGGTGACACGGCCCGAAAGTTCCCGTTAGCGCGAGAGTAAAAGCCCGGCTTGCACGAATGCTGGGCTTTTGCTGTCAGATCAGTAAAGATTGATAATTGAGTCTAAAACTAACTACTTTTTTTATCTTCGGACATGAAAATGATAAAGATATATCTTATGCATCTTCCAAAAATAACCATTTGATTGTAAAATAAAGCAAAACTAAAAGGGTGATCCATTATGGGGGGACTGCTAGGGACATTGCACCAGTCGCTGCGGTCAGAAATCGAACAACATCGGAGAGCACGCGGTTATACATTGAGCAAACTAGGGGATTTAACTGGTATTAATCCGGGGACATTGAGCGAGATTCTAAATGGGAAGCCGCCTCGGGCTATTACGATAAGTCAATTAGACGCGCTCGCTGAGGTGTTTGGCTACGAGCCAGGCTGGATGTATGAACTTTATCCCGATGAATGTTTATATGAAGGGAAAATTTCGCGCCCCCGATTGATACCTTACTTGATTCGAAGCGCTGAGAATGGGCGAAAGGATTGCATCGAAGCTGTTGCCTCCCAATTATTGGAGAATCCCAAAAATATCTCTATCCTTTTTACTGTGGCAGAGCAATTATATGAGGATGGAAAACTGGGAAAGGCGGTGCCATTCTATGAGTACGTAATTGAGAACGAGAAAGATAGCTACTCTACCCAGTTTGTGATGAGTCACTACCGATTATTTCAGGCAATTCTCGGGACAAATGCGGATGAAAATGAGAAGGCTGTTATTCGCTTTTCGCCATATCGAAAGCGATTACCCGAAACGGATCAATTAGATGCTTTGTTAAATTTGTCGAAGGTTTGTTTCACTTTGCAAAAATGGAGTGAAGCAGAAACCTACGCAGATGAGCTACGAGGGCTTTCCAAAATTATTTATCAAGATAAGCTGCAAAAATGCAGAAAAAATCGAACGACAGAGTTGATAAAAACAGAACGGCCGCTTGTCTACTACTACGGAATGGGTTATTTATATAAAGGATTAGTCCTACAGATGCAAGGCGCTTATTCCCAATCCAAAGAATATGTACAAGCATACGCCGATTTACATTGGTTTGAACTTCTGGACGATGAAGGGATTAGAATCGTTGAGCGGTTTACTGTCTTTGCGAGAGCGAATTTTTACACACTGGAAGTATTAATGGGGAATGAAAAAATTATTAAGGAATATACCGACTATCTAGCGGAGCAGCCTGTTGAAATACTTCCGGGTCTCGTTACGATTATGGAAGCAGCAAATAAATATCATTTTTGTGTGGATGAGGTTTTATTACGCCTCTCTGGCGATATTGCTAGATTCCATGAACGAACAATGTTGGTGAATATGGTTCAGCACCTCCAATATCGATATCAGAAAGCAAAATATGATTTTACAAAGGGACGCATTGAAAGTGGAATCAATGAAACTCTGCACTGTTTCGTTCTATCGGATTTGATGAATCGACATTATGATGCTCTGCAATGTGTACAGTTGTTTGAAAAATATCGCCATCTTGCCTCGCCATCACAAATCCTCCAATATCAAGCCATTGTAATTGGAGAGAAGAAGGCTGAAGCTACATGTATAGACGAGTACGAGTTGTAGGACGATGTATCAACAATCACAAAAAAGATGATGAGTAGAGAGGATGAAAAAGAATGAAACATGTATTCCTAGCACTTCTTCTAACGTTTGGGTTAAGCAGCGGCATCGTGTACGAACCACAAAAGTCTGACACAGCACACGTCATTAATTATCAGCATGGTGCAGATTTTTAGAAAATAGTTGATAAGATACACACAAAAAAACATCCTTTCGATAGGATGTTTTTTTCTATTCCATTTTTCCTTAGTTGGTGATTTCTTGCATATTCATTTATAGTTATTAATGTCATATTTTGTAAATCATAGGAGGTGCTTAACATAAAAGCTCTTGTAAGTTCATTAGAAAGGGACGTCTCTGTGCACCGAGGAACATCCCCGAAAAGCAAGTGCACGATCTGGGGCGCGGGAATAGAAGCAAGTCGCCACCACTTGGATCTAGAAACAAGCATCGAACAACTTCGACAGCAAATGATTGAATTGGCCGGAAAACATGGCCTTACAAGTGACGTAGTTTTGGGGGTAAGCCAGCAATTAGACAAATACATTGTGATGGCGCAAAACAACCATAAAACGGAGAGCATCTGGTAAAAGGATACACTAGCGACCTACTAAAAAATGATTGCGAAAGAGGAACCACCGAAGGATGAAAAATCCAGTACGGTGGTTCTTTTTTTATCTCGTCTCCCATGCCATCATTATAGACGGGGGCGATGAAGGATGTTCCAGGATTTCAGACTTGTTGGTGACCGTCCAGTCGCGATACAAGTGAAAGAATACGTCAAACGCTTAATAATCAAGGGTGCGCTTCAAGCAGATCAAAAGCTGCCCTCCACAAGAGAAATGAGCAGTCTGCTAAAGGTGAGCCGCAATACAGTCATTGCTGCCTACGAAGGCCTTGAGGATGACGGATTTACGTATGCGATTCCAGGAAAAGGCAGCTATGTAACTACTATGGTGGGCCATTTGGCTGCAAATAACGGAGATACGGAAGGCTCTGCCGCATGGCAAATCGACTGGAAGGCACGAATGAACGAATATGCTGTATCCGCTGTAGAACTGGACATGATGAAACAGGGCATACGCGGCAAAAAAGCAACCATTTCATTCACAAGCATCGCGCCGGATGAGCGTTTGTTTGATTTGGGGGATGTAAGGCGGGCCTTTATGGATCGGATGGCAATCGAAGGGCAGGTGCTGCTCAACTACGGCTATGCCAAGGGCTACAAGCCACTGATCGATTACTTGATGCGCTATATGGAGAATAAAGGCGTCGATGTAAGCGGTAAGGACATGCTGATTACAAGCGGGTTTACAGAAGGTTTCGACATCGTGTTGTCGGCACTTCGTCCTACTTCGCGCCGTGGAGCAGCTATTTGTGAAAATCCGACTCATCATACAGCGATCAAGAATTTGCAGCTGCAAGGATTTGAGATAACCGGCATTCCGATGGAGAGTGATGGTATTGATGTGGAGCAGCTTGAGGCGGTATTGCAGAAGCAGACAAACAGCTTCGATTTGGCCTATTTGACTCCTTCCTATCACAATCCGACAGGCATAGTCATGTCGCCGGCGAAGCGCAGTGCTGTTATGAAATTACTGATGCACTATGACATTCCGGTGATCGAGGATGGATTCAATGAGGAACTGCGCTACTCGGGAGCGCATGTTGCGCCATTAATCGCAACAGCAGGGCAAGGGAACGGAGTCATCTATATTGGTAGCTTCTCCAAGGTACTGTTCCCTGGATTGCGAGTGGGCTGGGTGCTCGGAGATAAGGCATTGCTCGACCATTTGGAAAGCATGAAGCGGGCACGCACCATTCATACCTCAACCATCGATCAATCGATACTCTATCAATATTTGCTGAATGGAAATTTCGATAAATATATCAAAAAAGCACGCATGGAATACAAGCGCAAATATGAACTGACAAAAGCCTGCTGTGAAGCACATCTCCCTGAGGCGCAGCTATCTGGCGACGGGGGCTTGCATTTGTTTCTTACCTTTCCGTCAGTCGTAAATACACGCAAGCTTCTAGAAGCTTGCACAGAACAGGGTGTCATTTTTACACCGGGGGACAAATTTTTTATTCAAGAAGGTACAGGGACGAATACCTTGCGACTCGGTTTTTCACGAGTAACGGATGAAAATATCGAGCGGGGTATTCGGATAATCGGCAAACAGGCGCGTCGCTTTCTTGAGACATAACGATTACAGACCGCACAATCATTTGGAAGAAAAATGAGGTGTCATCATGAAGATAGGCGTTATTATGGGTGGTATTTCTTCGGAGCGTGAGGTTTCTCTGAGGACTGGTCAAGAGATGATCAATCATTTGGATCGCAGTCGCTATGAGGCAGTTCCTATTGTCGTTACGCAGCGAGCGGATTTAATCACGCAGGTTCAGCAGGCAGGCATCGATTTCGCGCTGTTGGCACTGCATGGCCAATATGGTGAGGATGGCACAGTGCAGGGAGCGCTGGAGACACTCGGTATCCCCTATACAGGAAGCGGTGTACTGGCAAGCAGCCTATGTATGAATAAGCAACTGTCCAAGATGCTGCTGAAGACGGCGGGCATTCAAACGCCTGCAGGTCTTTACTGGAAGGACGTTTATGATCCACAGGCGGTGGAGCAATTGGGCTACCCGGTGATTGTGAAGCCAAATTTGGGGGGATCCAGCATTGGTGTCCAGCTCGTGCAAAATGAGAAGGAGCTGCTGTCGGCTGTTCAGGAAGCCAGTTATTTGGATCAGGGGATCTTGATTGAGCCCTATTTGAAAGGGACGGAGCTAACCTGCGCGATTCTTGATGGCGAGGTGCTCCCGATTATCGGCATTCGTTCGGCGCATTCAGAGTGGTTCGACTACCGAGCGAAATATGAGGATGGCGGCGCGGAGGAGAAGGTGATCGAGCTTCCTCCCGTTATCCAGCAGCGAGTGCGAGAGGCGGCCCTCGCCAGCTACCAACTGCTGCAGTGCAAAGTCTATGCAAGGGTCGATATGATTTTGTGTCAGGATATGCCTTATGTACTAGAAGTAAACACCTTGCCGGGGATGACCGCCAACAGTCTGTTTCCAAAGAGTGCAGCAGCGGCAGGTATGACCTTTACACAGTTGCTGGACCGTATTATTGCGAGCTCGCTACATGAGCGGAAACGGGAATGGGGGGACTCTGCAAACGGATAGCATCTATCTAGTGATCTAACACCAATAGAAGAGAAACCCTGCATGTAGTGGGGTTTCTCTTTGCTTTCATTGACTGGAGTAGTGAATGATTACCGAACACTTTACGATACGATCTCCGTTGTTTTGATAAATGTGTGGCCTGTCCGCTTTGAAAATTAGCGTATCTTCTGGCTCAACGACATAAATTTGTTCATTGACAACAACCTCTAGCGTGCCTTCGTTTACGAGAATAAATTCTTCAACCCCCGTTGTATGCGGTTCTGCGATATGCTCGCATCCTGGTTCAAGGGTTACTGAAAAAATCTCAAACTGTTGTTCAGGATTATAGGGGACAAGTGGATACACACGATATTGACCGTCATTTTCAATAATGGGGTTTACTTCCTTCTTTTTTACAATCGTAACATTCGGCTTGTATTGACTAATGAGTGAAGAGAAGGATAAGCGCAACCCACTAGCTATTTTCCAAAGGGTTGTGATGGTTGGAGCAGATTTACCTCTTTCAATTTGTCCTAACATCGTTTTGCTAACCCCTGTTATTTCAGAAGTTTTATCCAAGCTCAAGTTTCTTTCCTTCCGAATACGCTTTATGTTCTCTCCGATATTTGTGTGGAACTCTTCCATAAATGCCCTCCATTGAATTCGGACGTTATCTTACACGTATGTACGTTTGATTTCTAGAAATAAACTGTATATAGTTCGGAACAGACACTATATAGTCCAAAATATACGAAAAGAGATGCTATGTCTACGGAAAACACGATTTTTGAAAAGGTATGCCTTAATTCAAATGAAAGAGACAGATCAATACCATGTTTGGGATCGATACAAACAGGTAATCAGTTGTGATTATATTGCAGAAAAACTCCTGATCGATGACGATGGCGTCTTTCTATCTGGTACCCCATATCATGTGTCTTCTATTCAACAATGGCGTCATTGGGTACCTTCTACGGAAGAGTATTTCTTTCGCAGGATCTGGGGACCTCACCTACCAGTCGGTACACAGAAAGTCATTCCGATCAATAATATTTCTCTCTCGAAACGAAAGAATATTCCCCTCTACAAAGACAGTGTAGAACTATTCGGACAACTAGACCAACCTGTCTTACTTAAATCCAACCATAATCTTGTAGGAAACCAGAAACATTATCAGGTTGCTATGGAAGCGGGGTTAAAATTGGTCCCTGTTGCTTTTAATTAATGGAATGAAATCTTTAAGGAGGCTATTTCTTTGGAAAACCTATCATTTGCATATGATAATACCTTTAACATCCACACAGATGATGAGCGCGGAGTATTTCATACTTCTTATCGAAAAGAATACCAACTCGTAACAGGTAATATTTGCTGTAATGTCGAAGATCAAAATACCGTCATTGGAGAGGTTGAGCTGTAACTTATCGATGAAAAATGGCTTGAATCAAATGTATCTCATCTAGCTGAAAAGGTTGATCCACGGCTGTTAAAAGCAATTCGATCCGTACGTTTCCAGAATACATCAAACAGACTGCGTCGAGATCCGGATACATGCCTCGTGTATGGTCGTATTGCTGTACTTACTCATACTCAATTACAAATCTTTGAACAATATCAAAGTAAGGGCTTAGAAAACCATTCGCTGGATCAAATTATCGAGTATTTGTCTCAGGTGCTGCAAGTGTCATTTATTATTGCTCCTTCAGATAAGGAGAACAGCCAAGAAGAACACGACGCTTACAGCCAATTATTTTTAGACGCAGGTTTTGAGTACACTTGCGGAGATAAAATTCCACATCTATGCAAGAAAGTGCATTAGTTATGATGAAGTAAAGGAATTGAGAAAATGAAGCTAAAATGCAAAGACGTCATCTATGACTTGTCCAAATTAACGGAAGAGGCACGAACAAAGCAATTTGCTATTTGGCATCAGATGAATAAAAAAGACAAGCTAGAAATCTTCTGCTGCTGTAATGAGATGGCAAGCATCTATCCCCCTATGCATGTTCGATACTTGTCGCAAACAGATAAGTACATCATCGCTAATCACAGCCTAAAACAAGAAGACGATCGAGAATTGCATGATTGCTCGTGTCCATATAACATTACCTATAGAAAAACGATTAAAAACATTGGAATCAATTACGACGAACAGAAAGATATGTTCTCCGTCAATCTTTCTACCCAGAGAGATAAGGATACCAATATCAGTGAGTCGGGTACCACATCATCGGGTTATCGTACAGGTACGGGCGCCATACGTAATTTGCCTCTCAATGATCCTGTAAACCGATTGTATTACCTATTTTTAACCATGCTGGAATATCGTCGAGTGGAGATCTATCATCCTGGAGGGAGTCGAAACCTGAAGGGAAGGATATGGAACGCAGCTGAACATGTACTAGTCAATCGAAAGCTGCTAAAAGATATGCTATATATTGCTGGAACAGATGAGAGAAAGATCAACAAGAAGATTCAGCTTGTTGTAGGTTGAGGAAACAAAGGTACACATGAGCCCTTTCCAGATAAAGAACGCTCTCATCTCATTCGGATTCCCTTGCTGGCTCTTGATAAGAAGGACCATCTATCTCTTGAGGTTACGATTTCGAAAGCTGTTTACGACAAGGGGGTTCTGTTCGAACATCTTGATGTAGAGACAGGGTATTGGCTGATTTGGAAAGAAGCAACATCTCTCGGTGATTGGCCAAAGGAGAAGGAGATTGTCTTCGTTCCTGCTGATGAAACGACAGGGATTCCTGTTGAATCCGGTTTAGAACTAAAAATGCTTGCCCATCTAGTCGAAAAACAGAAGTCATTTAAAAAGCCGCTTACGCAAAATGTCATCGAATTGGACCTCGAACTTCGTCCGGATATGGTCGTGTATGGGAAAAATGATAAGATCGCACTCATAGAAGTTGCTGGTTTTGAAGATGACGTTTACCGAGAAAAGCTGGAATCGAAGCGCAAGAAATACCTAGAGAAGGGTTATCAGTATCTTCAATGGGAAGGTAAGGAGTCTCTTGAGGATTGGAATGAACTGAATAACCTATAGAAGGGCTAGCTAACAAGGAGTCTCTACAAGGTTGTCAGCTCTCTCCCGGGATGGTTCTCTTCAAACTCTGATATTTACATATCGAGATGGATCTATTTCACTTTTTGTTGTCATGATACCTGAAAGGTTTCAGGATGAAATGAGTAAAGGCCAGTTGGCTTAGAATGTAGCTCTTTGCTATGTTCCAGCCAACTGGCCTGTTTTATCAGCCGTACAAATGAAATACGCAGGAAGAGGCAGGATTTTACTCTAAGGGAATGGTTAAAGAAAGGAGAACTCGGTAGAATAGGGAGGTGAGGTGGGATTCCATGAGGCAGTTTGCATTGGTCATGTTACACGAACATTTTGGCTTATAGATGATCTATGATCGAAAGAGAAAGGTAGTTAGTAATCCGTTTACGGAGGAATCTATAAAGAAAGAAATTGGTCTAAAGATTGATGATGTTCAGAACCTAACGGTGTCGAAGTGGTCAAAAAACTTGGAGCAGCTCATTGATGATAACAATGAGGAAAAGTATGTAGTCATTTATCAATGGGGACCTAGCCTCTAACGGTAACTTCATTCCAGGACATGGGAAACAAGGTGACCTGATTTTTGAGGGTCACCTTGTCACTACACCCGAGCTCAACTCGGCTATGAGTTCAAGATAATTTATAGTCCTCTGGAAATGGATTGCTCTGCAAGAGATACGAGGCGTTTCGTGATTTCACCACCAACTGAACCGTTTTGACGTGAGCTGGTATCTGGGCCAAGTTGTACGCCAAATTCAGCAGCGATCTCGTATTTGAGTTGATCCAGTACGTTTCTTGCAGATGGATTTAAAATGCGATTGTTGTTTCTGCTAGTGTTCATGAACGATCACCTCCTTGTGTTGAGGATAATATTTACAGTGAAATCGATCTTTATACACTTCGAGATAGTATTATGTCCATAGAATAGAAAAAAGTGAGTTACCTTTTTAACAATGGTTACTAGCTTAGTCTCTTGTTGGGATATTATCGGGTTGAAGTGCGTTACAAAGTGATGCTGGCCTGCTTCCGTCACAGAGTGAGAGTTCCAATCCGATAACGAAGATTACACAGAAAACAAGTTCGATACAAGTTAAGGACGAAAATCAGCCTGTTACTATTAAAGGTACTTGGGGTACTGTCTCGAAAGTTAGTGATGGATTTACAATTGAAGTGAAATTCTTAGAAAACCAGAAAGAAGTGCTCATGAAAAGAAGAAGGCTGGTTTGCGTAAGTTCCCATTAGGGGGCTTCTATTTAAGTGATACGGAAGCTCACTTCGTTTAGATCCTTTATGTTGGTTACTACAATTTGAATTACTTTATATGTATAATATGGAATATCACATACAGCAAGTGGAACTGTCGTTTCGAAAGTTGACAATCAAAAGTCCAAAGATAAGAAAAAATAATAAGGTGTGATTTCCATATGGAGAAACTGAATCAGTACATAAAGGATATAACGAATGCTTCAGAGAATGGAAAACTAGTGTTCTTTGTAGGGGCAGGGCTTTCAACGCTTTCCGAGTACCCTCAGTGGTGGGAACTGGTCGAAAAATACCATATAGGGCTGTATGGAAAACCGAAGGATAGTAATTATTCTTCTGATGAGTATCTGAGAATTCCGCAAATTTTCTATGATGTGAAAGGTGAAGATGAGTTCGATAGAATCCTAAAGGATGTATTTTCGGTTGAGAAACCTACTAATCCGATACACGATAAAATCCTTACCATGAATCCGGTACATATCATAACAACTAACTACGATAGCTTGATTGACAAGACGTGCTCGAAACGGGGACGTTATTTCAGCGTTATTAGCGCTGAAGAGGATGTTGCAAGCGCCACTTCTCCAAGATATTTGCTGAAAGTGCATGGTGACTTTAGACGCGGTTTTAAAGGCAAACATGTGGTGTTGAAGGAAAGTGACTATGTTAATTATGAACAAGAGTACCCATTAATAAGCAACATCATGAAGACAATTATGGCAACCCATACAATTGTTTTCATAGGCTACGGCTTAGGGGACTATAACATCAATCTTTTGCTGAATTGGGTGAAAAAATTACAAAAGGACGGTTACAAAAGGCCATTTTTTATTAGTACAGCACCTGAGCCAATTGAACATAATACGGCGGTATATTATGAGAGCAAGGGACTTCGAATAATTGATGCGGCCAGACTCGTAGAGAGCGATGGGAAGGATTATATGAAGCGATACAATGCTGTCATGGATCTTCTCATTGACTCAAGAGAAAATAATCATCTTTCAGAAGATGATAAGATAATTGAGTACATACATGAAAAGCTCAGTCCTCTGTTTGTACTTCCTTGTGTTAGGAAGATTGATCTTAAGTTTGTTTTCGAATATGACTATCATTTCGAAGTTAATGGAAAAGTTGTTCCAAACAAAAACAGAGGATTTCCATATATGGAGAGGTTCTTCGAGTTACACGAGGGTGATATTAGTAATATCTCCGAGGAATCAAAGCAAAGGTTCGAAGATATCTCAGAGTTTTTCAAGAGAAATGGCATTCTTTGTATGATAAAAAGTGTAGGTAAAAGAACCAAAACACCCTCCTTCGAGATTGTAAGTCCGGCATACAATAGCAACTATGGAGAAATGGAAAAATATATAGATACTTCTTCTAGCAATCTGGAAGATGATTATAGAAACGCTTTCTTCTTGGCATGTCTTGGTAGATGGGAAGAAGCATACATCCTCTACTCTGATCTCCTTCTAAGGTCGATAGACGAATCAAATTGGTGGATACACTATCTCTCACAAATAAACAGGTATCGGTTGTATCAGTCCATCACTCAAGTAGTCAGGAACCTTAATGGGATCGGTATTCTAGTCTTTGGTAAGCAACATAAGCCATTCTCGGATGAATTCCTTACTCTTATTGATAGGGAAATGAAAAGATTCGATATCAATGATGTATTCGATGGAATGCCATATGAGTTCCAGAGTAAATACCAAATTCTTGAATTCCTTAGTGACAACGAGTATTTATACGATGATACAGTGAAGCTATTTGAGTTGACTAACAAGGTACACTCCGAAATGAACAAAGGTAGCTATTCATTTGGTTTAACATCTGAAAATGAAGTACAGTATCGTCTTAACGAGAACGTTCGTTTCCTATATGAAAACCACCTGTGGTTGGTTTCATTCAAGGAGTTCAAGCAATACGTGCGGAACTCATTAATGCTTTTGTTTGAAAAGGCGGAATATGAGCAGACTCGTGAAGTCGATGAGTTCGGGCGTGCTTTCGGAGCTGGAAGCTCAGGTTTTTGTTTGGATTACTACGACTTTGTTAATGTGGTTAAGTCATTTAGCATTGAGGATATTAAGCATATCGAGCGGAGTTGTAAGCTTGAAAGAATCGAATTCATAGATATTGGTGAGATCGAAAGCTATCTGATGCGTGTTGTAGATGAGATAGCTAAATGTTTCTCAAAGGGTGAAATGAATATTGTTTTCTATACGCAGTTCATTTCAGAAGCGAAGGTCGCGTTATATTTCGCTAGGTACGTAAATCTTTCCACAGAAGGTCTTAATAGAATTTTAAAGGCATTGTTGTTCCACATTCCGGAAAGGGATTTTGATATAGGAAAACGATACTTATGGGTTGAAGGGCTTACTCTAAGAGGAGGCCTTCCGAACTCAGCGATCACGATAATTGAGGAATTCCTAATTAATCAAGCAGACAGGCATAAAGACAGTGAGTTTTCCGAACAATCAACGAACTTCTCTTCACGGGATTTTGGAAATCTAATCTATCATTTTGAGAAGAGTTATGTCTCAAATGATTTATCGGAATATGCTCTAAGCCTTTCAGAAGATATGAAGAATCAAGTCAATTTCATGTTCCGTCTATCACCAATATTATCAATCGATGCAAAGCAACATCTGTTGAGATTAAAGAGGATCGAGGATATTGATGGATTAATCGACAGTGTACAAATTGGAGCAGTAGAAGTAGAAAGAATATCCGAATTTCAAGATTTAATAATTGAATATATGGAAAAACGAAAGTTAAATATACTTGCAGATATAGAAAATGGCGTAACTTCATTTTACTCAGAGGACTATTTTGTGATGTTCGGTAGTTTATATTTTTTAGGCTATTTAACCGGTATAAATATGGAAAACTATTTGGGCCTCTATGATGAGTATGATTTCTTCGTCGATCCTATGTCATTCAATTTCACAAAGTTCAGGCTAAAATGGCTAAAAGACTACAGTGAAGAAGTGCTTGAAAGAATTGCTGAAAATGAGTCTATACGTATTCCTATTGTTAAAATGCTTAAAGAGAGAATTAAAGATACCAATGATAAGGAGTATTTGGAAATATTCATGAAGTATTTCGTCTAGTAGTTTTCATTAAATTTGCAATACAATAAAGGGTACCCAAAATGGGTATCCTTAAATTTCTCCGTTATGACCGATAAGGGAGCCTTATCATAAAGTAGGAAAACAATTTTTTGAAAAGCTTCCACACCTGCTAGTCGATAATAGTTTTATGATTATGAAAAAAAGGGGGAGACAGAGATGCCGAAAAAAACAAGAATCGAAATCCCTAAAGACGTAGCAGCAAAAGTAATGTTTTTATCAGATCGAACATGTTGTGTTTGTGGATTGGGGAAGAAACCTGTACAAATTCATCATATCGACGAGAACCCTGCTAATAATAACCCAGATAATTTGGCAGTATTATGTCTAGATCACCATAATGAAACGATGATAAAAGGTGGTTTTGGACGAAAGTTAAATGCTGACCTGGTAATTTATTATAGAAATGAGTGGCTCAAAACAATAAAGAAAAAAAGAGCTAATATAGTATTAGGAATTGTGCAAACTCAAGCAATGAGTAATAACTTTAGTGCGAAGTGGCACTCGAAAGCCAAAGTTGAGCTATGCTCGACTCCAAATATCATTAATCACTTTTTTTCGATTGCTCCGAACTTTCATGGGAGAGATCCTGAATTGCAAGGTATTCGCAGAATGCTTTTAGCTGGTGGTGTTGCCTTCATCACAGGAATGGCAGGAATCGGAAAGACACAACTGGCTGTACGCTATATAAGCATGTTCAAAAATCAATATAAGATGATATGTTGGGTTCGGGCAGAAACCTACAGCTCGATGATGAAAGATTTGCGCCGTTTTTGGCAGGAGATCGCGAATGACGATGACAAAGAAACCTATGATGATTTCTCGCTTCTTGGATATGTTCGTAATTGGATGGAGCAGAACCACGATTATTTATTTATATTCGACAACGTGAAAACAGAGAGTAAAATTTCGCTCCTTCTACCTTGCATGAAGCAGGGGCATGTTATCGTGACAAGCCAAAATGAGCTTATCGAACATGCTAGCGCGCATTTGCCTCTGAAGCCATTAACAAAAGATAAATCGCTAAAATTACTCGTCCAGTTAACGGGACGCGAGGAAGACGATTATGCGGTGAGCATCATAGAGTATTTTGGAAGGTTGCCCTTATCTATCGTGCATGTAGGTGCATTTATTAGTCAGTCGAATCGAACGTACGAACAAGTCTATCATCTTTTGTTAAATCGGCCGATAGAAGTTAAGAAGAGAATAGGAACCGCAACTTCCGCTGAGAGCAGCTTTGAGAATCTGATTGACATGATTCTTCAAGAATTGGTAAGTATTCATCCAGAAAGTTTGGATTTTTTAATCCTCTTATCATTTTTGTCTCCAGATTGCATATCCCTAGAATGGTTCGAGAAGCAGTTGGAGATCTCCCAGCTCGTATCCGTATTCGAAGATGAACTATTGTATGACGATGTACGCCTTGCACTTCTTAAGTTCTCTTTCATTAATCAGAGCGCCAATACGAACACGATAAGCATGCATAGGCTTTTGCAATCTACTATCCGAGAGAGATTGTCGTTCGAAGAAAAGAGTGATTGGCATCGGCAGATTACGAGTCTATTTAATCGATTAATGTTACGAGAGACGCTTAACCCTTCCGATTATCGTAAACTTGCTGACTTGGTCGAGCATATTCAAGCATTAGCCGAATATTACGAGGAAGATATGATGGATATGGAGTTTTTGACTTTGCTTAATAATACCGGGAATTACTTAAATGAAATTGCTCGATACGAGGCAGCTTTCTCCCTATTCGAATATGTCTCCAATCAGTATAAACGGATATCGGGAGTTGAAGAGACGGACGAAGCTAGGATACTAACCAATATGGGACTTGCACTAAAGCATCAAAATCAATATCAGAAAGCTTCTGTTTACTACAGTCAAGCGTTACGTATTCTAGAACAAGGAAATCATACGGAAACCTTGGAATTTGCTACTTGCTTAATGAATGCCGGACGTCTGGATATGGATCTGGGTCATTACGATCAATCCCATGACAAGCTAATACGTGCACTCGAACTGGCAGAACAGTTCTTGCCTGAATACGATTCTTTATTCGTGAATTTTTTGAATAATTACGGATTAATTCTTCAACGCCTGAATAAAAAGGGTGCTTACCAATATTTTATAAGAGCATTAAGGCTCCTGAAGCGCGTAGAACATTTGGATACTGTGATGGCTGCCGTCGTTTATAATAATTTATCGTGTGATCTTATGAAACGTGAGAAACCGAGATGGTCGATCTCGGCTTTGCAGAAATCTCTGAATATCGATATTGGCTACTATGGAGACAAGCACCCCGTTCTTGCATACCGGTATGATAATTTAGTCAATTCATATTTATCTATCGGAGATCATCGCGCTGCAATGCGGAATTTAAAGGTCGCGTATAAAATTAGAAGGAAATATTTCGAGTTGGACCATCCGAAGATAGGCATCCTCTTCCTGAAATATGGTTACGTATTGATCGCAAGAAATAAGCTTGAAGAGGGGAGGAAATGGGTTCTTCGTTCGTTGAATATCGACGAACAGTTTTATAAGGACTCCTTTCATATAGAGCTTGAACCCGCGTTAAATCAACTAACGTCCATCCAAATGAAGTTAGTGAAGAAGCTGATAGATCAGGAGAGTAGAGATTTGGATCATTTAAAACAAATGTGCAGGGAGGGGGAAAAATATGTACGAAGGTCTTTAAAGATCAATTATTTAGGAGAAAAGGTTGCTCTTCTGAACTTCTTCCAAAGAACGGAGCGTGACATCCGAAAAGGTAAGATTCACAGCCATTCTGCTCAAAAACAAGCTATAAATATGTATATAGAATTTAAGAAAAATGGAAGTATGGTAGCCAAAATTTTGGAGTAGGGATACCCGTTTATCGATAATTAAATTATTAACAAAAATAAAGTAAGTCTGCCATCGATGCTGAACCAATATCCGCATTTCCATGTTCGAACTCTCCTGTTACTTTTTTCTTAGGCAAACTTGTTAACATAAGACAAATGACTTAAAATTGGTGGGAAAGTACAGAATAGTATCAACAACACAATATGTGCACTGGACATACCGGAGCGAGTCACTTTGTCATTATTGGGCAAGGTGAGTCGCTCTTTTTATTTTTTTGAAATTGTGACACAAGATAGGTGGTTACTAAACGTGAAGAAGGTAATGATAGCGCTCAATGCCTCCAAGGATCTTTACGATTACATTGTCAAGGTAACGACTGAATCACACTATCTGCCGATCCTTGACGATCCTACCAATGTCAGAAGTTTGGTTCTGAGTGATAGACTTCTAGGGGACGATACGCGTGAGCTCCCACAGGGGCGGGATGCAGCTCTGCTGCAAATTATGAAAGCACTGAGGCAATTGCAGATTCGTGTAATTTTCATTTCTCTATCCCACCCCCCACCTAAAGAAGGAGATGGATTTTTAGGGGAAATGGTCCATCTCGGTATTTATGATATTTGGTACCAAAAAACAATCAATCAGGAAAAGTTTGTTTCTCACTTTTTAGATGAGAATCGTTTGGATTATAAAGATGTCGACTATCTCAGTAATATGAGTCGCGGATTTTCGTGGACCCCGCTTACTCCAGCTGCTACAGATCCAAATCTCACCGACTAGGAACACTCTGACGATCCATCTACTAAGCAGGATAATGAACGTGGACCAACTTCTACAAATCATGAACCCAAACGATTGTATACAAAAAAGAGAAGGTCGTGGTAGAGGAAATCGTAGAGAGGTCGTTCGTGTGAATGATAGCATCATGATAAAGCCTCTCTTGATCGTAGTAGGTAGCTTGAACGCAACAGGTGGATCGGGAGCATCAACGGTTTGTCATGCTCTTGCTACAGCATTAACCCAAATAGGTCCATACACAACAGTCATTGAAGCCTATATTAAGTGTTCATCAAGCGATTGGTAATACTCCCATGGAGTCAACAACTACCTGGCTTTTTTATATTGTCACTTGAATCTCAAGCTACATGAGGTTTTATAATTGGCTAAAGGGGTGTTGTAACGTGCACGCAAAGGCGAGGAACAGATTAGACAACACACAAAATCAACAGAACGATCTAACAACAATGGAAGCGAAGTTCTCCATAGGACAAGTGGCGAAAATGACAGGATCTTCTGTACCCACTGTTCGATATTATGACGAGATTGGCCTGCTTTCACCTGCTGAGATAACACCTGGAGGTCATCGTGTTTATACGGCAGAGGAAATATGGCGGTTAAAACTGATTCTAACCCTTCGCTATTTAAACTTTGGAATTGATGAGATTAAGAGAATGTTAGCTGGGGATATCCCTGTTGATAGGGCGATAGAATGGCAAATCGAAGCTTTGGACATCCAAATGCGTACGCTTGCCAGCATGAAGTCTATTTTGGAACAAACAAAGCAGAGTGAGGATGGCAATGATTCTCTGAGCTATATGCACGAGCTAATTGAATCGATTTCCGCAAATGCATTGGAACGAGAAAAGTTTATTTTAGAAAAAATGTTTTCGTCCGTTTTTCCTGAACAATTTCCGGTTGAATGGCGAGAGATATTTTTACTAGGGGTTAACGTTTCTTCGTTGCTGGAAGGCAATCTTTCGGCAGCGCAAACGGCTGCATTAGATGAGTTGGAGGCAATGTTTAATGATCCGCAGATTGTCCGGGAAATGAAGCAGGATGTTATGTCCTTCCTGGAAGTAGTTCACCTGCCTAAAATCAGCGTGGAGATGTGGACTGCCAGAATACTTAAAAACCATAAACAGCTGTTGAAAGCAGCGGAGCAACATGCAACTCCAGACAGCCCTGTCGTACAGGCGAATATTCAAGAGTATGTGTTGCTCTTTGCGGATGTTGACGAACTCCCTGTCCCGCAATCATTTTTCCGTCGATTTGCAGAATGGTTGCTTTCAAGCCAAACCGAAAATCTCGAACGCTTTAGAAGAATTTGTTTAATCCTGTACCCAGGTCTGCAAACGTATATGAAAACAAATGAATTATTCTACCAAGGAGTACAGTGGAAGCTTCAACAACTGGACAACGAGTAAATGTACGCTTTGTTACAGCTTGCGAAGGAGGTGAAATCATCTGTCATCATCGGAAGTTCTTTCCAAAAGAAAAGGGTAGGGGTGGCATGCTGACACATGAAAAAAAACAACCGAAAAGCGTACAGTGTCTTTTTAGGGGGATTTGTCACGCTATGTCTGTTCCTGGTGGTTGGTTGTAGCACGCAAACAACTGTGCCAGCCGAGCAACAGGAGAGTGCCAAACCTAAATCGGGCGGAACCATTACAGTAGCGTACCCTTATGAACCGGATACGTTAGATGCTCACATGTCTGCTGGATCTGCTGGGGTCTATACCTGGTTGCTCGGTGGGTCGCTACTATATAAAGATCCTGCCTCAAACGAATACAAGCCCTCTCTGGCTAGTGACTATAAAATTTCTGAGGATGGCAAAACGTGGACCTTTACCATTCGTTCCGGGATTACCTTTCACGATGGAACAGCGCTGACTGCCAAAAGTTTTAAGGAAACCTTTGATCGTGCTCTTAATCCGCAGACAAAAGCAAAAACAGCCGCTGAAGTAATGGCTCCAATAAAAAGTGTCAAAGCGCCAGACGATCAGACCCTCGTTCTCGAACTACACGAACCCAATACTGCCTTCCTCGATTCACTAGGGAATTATATAACACAGCCGTTATCATGGAAAGCGATTGAAAAGGCTGGGGAGGATTACGGCAGGAGTCCTGTGGGAGTAGGGCCGTGGAAGTTTGAGAGCTGGAATACGGGCGAAGGTGTCACCTATGTTAGAAATGAAGCTTTTCAGTGGGGAGAACCATATTATGAAAATCAAGGTCCTCCAAGAGCAGACAAACTTGTCATAAAAGCGATTGCTGACAGCCAACTCAGGTTGTCAGCGCTAGAGAGCGGTGCTATCGATGTAGCAACGGAAATACCTGTAAAA
Source organism: Brevibacillus sp. HB2.2 (assembly GCF_013284275.1). Taxonomy (NCBI): domain Bacteria; kingdom Bacillati; phylum Bacillota; class Bacilli; order Caryophanales; family Paenibacillaceae; genus Brevibacillus; species Brevibacillus sp. HB2.2. Next base: position 73,503 of record NZ_JABSUV010000001.1, on the reverse strand, counting down.
GACGCGATTTATTATCGGAATAATTCGAAATATCAAGTGATAGAACGCTTACGTCCTGGACTAGGCTTATTGATGGAAATGAATTTGAAGAGACCACCGTTTCAAGATATTCAAGTACGCAAAGCATTTCATATGCTCGTCAATAAAGAAGCCATTGTCCAAGCTGTTACGCAGGGAGAAGGCGAAGTGGCTCATATGCCGTTATCTCCATCGACGCTAGGGTATGACAAATCCTTAGAAAAGTACGGGTACGCGTATAATGTGGCCGAAGCAAAGAAATTGTTGGACGATGCTGGTTGGAAAGTAAACGGAAGCGGTGTGAGAGAAAAGGACGGTAAACCACTGAGTCTGAATTTACTCAGTACCGCAGATTTTGACAAAGAAGCCCAATTGCTCCAAGCCATGCTGGGAGAGGCTGGTATCCACATAATGATACAGAATCTAGAAATAGGAGGGTACATGCAGGAAGTCATCAAAGGAAATTTTGATGTAACGTTGATATCGGGCGCCTATGATGATCCTGATATTTTATACTTTTATTTCCATTCCAGCGGTGCCTACAACCTGTCTGGTGTAAAAGATGACAAGCTGGACGCACTCCTTTTGAAAGGGCGTACAACCTTTCAGACTAATGCCAGAAAGCAAGTGTATATGGATGCACAAAAGCAACTCATTGAGCAAGCGTATGTTGTCCCTCTCTATTACGATAAGGCATTTACTGTCATAAATTCCCGGATAAAGGGAGTAAAGTGGACATCTGTCATGCCGACATATAATGACAGCTGGATCGAGAACTAACTACATGTAAACAAAGGAGAGAAACATATGCAAAATAACGGATGGATTGATTCTTTTGAACAATATGCCCAAAATTGGATAACCAAAAGTCAGGTTCCTGGTGTTTGTATGGGATTAGCAAAAGATGGTCAAATCTTCTATAGTAACGGATTTGGCTTCCGTGATGTGGAACGGCAGTTAGGAGTTACAATCGATACAGTATTTGGAATTGGATCGATAACAAAATCCTTTACCTGTGTGGCGGTCATGCAATTACAAGAGGCGGGCAAGTTATCCGTACATGACCCTGTTGTCAAATACTTGCCGGAATTCCGTCTGAAAAATCATGATGTGGGGCAAATCACGATTCATCATTTTATGACGAATACCAGTGGAATTCCCCCCTTGCCCACATTTTTGGCAAGTGTGATGCGAAGCATGGACGCGAACGAGGTAGAAGACCTTCCATTGATGCAAAACCAGACAGATGAAACGGTCCCAATCGATACGTACGAAGACCTGATGAGTGTAATCTCTACATTAGATTTAGAGCTTCTAGGGCCACCAGGCACGGAGTTCAGTTATTCCAATGACTGTTTCGCCTTGCTGGGAGCGATCATTGAACGCGTCAGCGGGAAGTCGTATGAGGCTTATGTCAAGGAGCATATCATCGATCCAATCGGGATGGAGCACACGAGCTTTTTTCTGGAAGAGCTAAATGGCTATGAGAATATTACAAAGCTGTATATCATGCGAGACAGAGGCGATCACAAGGAAGTGCTCTCATCTCCGAACTGGTGGGATTCTCCCGCTTCTCGGGCGGCAGGATTTATAAAATCAACCGTGCGGGATATGTTGAAATATACGGACATGTTCTGCAAAGGTGGGCTTACCGCACAGGGCAATCGTATCCTGACACCGGAAAGTGTACAACAAATGATGACCCCTTATTTTCCGACTGATATGGCACCTGGTCAATTTTACGGGTACGGCTTGGTCATAACGACTGACTACTACGGAAAAACGCTTGTGGAACATAGTGGTGGTATTAAAGGGGTAACGGCTCAAATGTGCTTCTTTCCCGAAACAGGACTGGCCGGAGTGGCACTGTCCAATATAGAATTGTCGCCTGTTGTGGCGGTTATGGTGGGTGCGTTAAATAGTCTGGAAAACCGCCCTCCGGAATCCTCTCATCTGGTTAGCAAGATTGATTTCCTAACCGAGGAAACTATGGATCAATACGCAGGGGATTATCAATCGAGTGAGTTTGGGACATTGCCGGTCCGATTGGAAAATGGTCAACTGGTGCTCTCCTTTTTGGGAGAAAACTACGTAATGAGGCCATTTGGGGAAGATATCTTTGTAGTCCGGGCTTTTGGAACCGATTTCTCCGCACGGTTTATCAGGGATGGAAATAATGAGATTGTTCGAATGGCTTTTGCTGGAAGGCAATTTACGATTCAAGATAAAAAAACGAGTGGAGGAAACGAAAAATGACCCAGCAAGCCAACGTAAGTGATGCGAGATGCCGCCAGCTTGATGAGCTTTTTTCTACGATTGCTGAAAAAAACAATTGGAGCGGCAACATCTTGATTTTGGAAGAAGGGAAACCTTTTTATCAAAATTCCATAGGAATCGCCAATCTGGAAACGGCTGAGAGATTGTCACCGCATACGGTATTTGAACTCGCATCAGTTTCCAAAGCATTTACAGCAATGGGCATCATGATCTTGCAAGAGCAAGGGAAGCTCGACTATACAGATAAAGTGGATAGCTTCTTTCCAGATTTCCCGTATGCCGATATTACTATTGAGAACCTACTTGTGCACACATCCGGTTTGCCAGATTACATGGAATTGTTTTCGAAATCTTGGGACAAAAAACAAATTGCTACAAATCAAGACATACTCGAACAGCTGATCAAGCATCGACCCGACGTGTTGTTTCAACCCAATGAAAGGTATGAGTACAGTAATACTGGCTACGCTTTATTGGCGTCTATTGTAGAACACGTAGCTGAAATACGATTTGCCGATTTCTTGCAGCAACACATTTTTCAACCACTAGGTATGCAGCACACGAAGGTGTACAACCGAAGATATTCTCCTGAGCTAACTCAGCAATACGCCTATGGATACGTGTATTCTCCTCAATCTGAAGCAATCGTGTTACCGGATGAATCAAGTGAGCACGATTTTGTCATTTATCTGGATGGCATTCAGGGAGACGGTGCGGTCAGTTCAACACTGGATGACTTGCGTAAGTGGGACAGAGCTCTCTACACAGAAAAGCTGGTCAAAAAAGCGACACTAGAGAGAGCGTTTTCCCCAGTGCAGCTTAACGACAATAGTCTATCAAATTATGGATATGGTTGGCGGCTGTGTGAAGATCAGGTGACAGGAAAAGTTGTGCATCACGGCGGAAGCTGGCCGGGGTATCGAAGCTGGCTAAGACGGTACATCCAAAAAGATAAAACAATGATTTATCTCACGAACGTGGATCAGGAACGGGAGTGGACAGAAAAAGTAATAGAGGCAGTCGAGAATATTGTTTTCGAACAACCGTATATCATTCCGTAGTCATTGTTAGTTATAGAGTAGAAAAAAGAGGAGCCGTCACCTACGGTTCCTCTTTTTTCAATCTACACAAGCATTTTTTTCACCAACTGTGTCCGGTTACTGACATCCATCTTTTCAAAAATCGATTTCAAATGCTTTTTTACTGTGACTTCGCTCAAATACAAGCGGGCAGCGATTTCCGCGTTCGTTATTCCCTCAAGAACAAGCGCGGCTACTTCCTGTTCCCGTGCCGTTAGCATGCTCATGTCTAGCGTTGTAACTATGCCTGGAGATGCAGGTGGACGAGCAGATGGAACTGCTTCTTCTTCCAGGCGTAAATCCGCATCTAATCCAGAGCGTTTGAGCAGCTTTTGCAGGTAGGAGGACAGATGCTGGCCTTGCGTATCACGAAAAAATACGAGTGTGGGTGTTACTCCGTCGTAGTTGGTGTGGGTGGCAAATTCAGCAATATCAAATCCCAAACTTTCATGGGCGGCTTTGAAAAAAGGAAATGGGGCAGGTGAACACAACAAAAACTCTCCAGTGAACATCAAGCCGTGGAGCATATGGCCAATGGCTGTATGTTGGGAAACATCCTCGTAATCGTCTTGGTGAATCGTGTGAATGAACCAGCCAGCCCTTGTGTGTTCTGGTACCCTGAACCGTTCTAGCTCTAGTGTGGATAGGGCAGTGAAATAGGAACGGGAGCCGGAATGTTCCATGAGGTAAGGAAGGGTTTTTTCATTGATGGGAACAACTGCGGCAAGCGCCGAGAGCGCTCCGTTTTCATTGCGCAGAACGCGAAGTACGTCATATCCCAGTGAGAATAGACGGTCATGATCAAGCCAATTCAATGGGTACAAGGTTTGCTCCGCTGTCAGGTGAAAATCAAAATGGCGGTTTGTATGCGGATCAAATAGTTTGATCGTTTTAGGGGAGGGAGAGTGCCGCTGATTGCGGATATACTCCAGCAGTTCTTCCCGATGACCAGTGTGGATCGATTCGAATGGTTTGGGTAATGGATCGAACCAATTTAAAAAGGCGCGAATGAGTGCGTCACCCAGAAAGAAGGTCAGCTCCAAAGCCTCTGGTGTGCGGACCGAATGGGCTGACTTGGTAAACTTCTCATAATAGTAGTGAACGGCACGCTTCTGCAAATCTCCAAAATGCAGCGGAGTACGTGCCCGCATATCCTGGGCGATGGCTTCTCTCATCAAGGAATGAATCGTCCAGCCGCTGTCCACTTTCCGTACAAACGAAAATCGAATCAGTTGGAAAAACTCGGACGCCGTAATTTCCCTTTTCAATAAAAAAGACAGATTATCCTGATTGAAGTGACGCAAAACGGCAGCAGCTTCCACGAGCGGACGCAAATGGTCGCCGGGAACTTCTCGTAGCCATTGACTTACGACAAATGGCAGCGTGTCCATTTCCTCATGAAAAGCACCGATTCCTTCTTGATCTTTCGATTGCAAGGTAAACGAAAGCAATGAAAGGGTAAGGGGATGCCCTTTGGAGCGACGCCACATTTCTTGGATGGTAGGCGGTTCAAAAATGTGACAGTAATGCGCATACCGCTCGACAGCTTCGTAAGCAAGATGGGGCAAAGGGACCCTACTTATGAAGTGCCGCCAACCGGGTGAAAGAAGCCAAGCTTCAGACAGCGGATGCCGACCTGCGATCACGATCAGGATATTCGCGCTTAATCGTTTGAAAAAATATTCGCGGAGCCAATGGTCCAAGCCGTCCAAGTTCTCGTAAATGTCGAGAAAGAGGACGAGTCTCTGATCTGCTGCCTTTTCATTCAGCTTCGAAACACATTCCTCCAACAATTGGGCGGGATGCAGCTCTTCTCTCTTATGATAAACGTGCAATGCCTGCAAAATATGTAGGCAAAAATCAGAGGGCGTGTGCCAAAATTGTTCGCTATCCATAGAGAGAGTAGCTGCTTGATGTAGATGAGCTTGCCGCTTAAGCTCGTCAAGCAAATAGCTTTTTCCTACGCCTGCGGTCCCGAAGAGATTCATGATTTTTTTGGAGCGCCGCTCATCCGCAAGCAACTTCAAAAAATGAAGGACTTCCTCGGTTCGTCCTACCAACAGACGACTTTCCAGATCTTCAAGACTATCCTGATAATTCATCGCATCACCTGCTCCATCACAAGGTTTTACCTTTTTCTTCCTACGATTTTACTACGCTTCTTTTATACTGAGTACTCCTATTTATCGCACGGGTATCCTTTTGGATGTATCCTTTCGAGTAATATCGACCCCCGTATTCTCGGTGTTAGGATGAAACAGGCGAGTCAATACGAAAGGATGGAGGGAACATGTCAAAGCTAAGCCGCTTGGGTCACATTTCCTTATATGCGCATGATGTTCGCAGATTGGCCTCTTTTTATGAAACCGCACTTGAACTAGCAGTGGTGAACCATAGCGACCAAACGGCATGCTTGGCGATTGATCCGCAATCAGGCCGGCACGATTTGCTCATCCTGAACAATCCGCATCATGTGCATCTGGCATTTTGGGTAGATACGTTGGATCACTTCAAGGAAGTGTGGAGGAGGCTGACGGATCACGGGATTTTGGCAACTGGTCCGTATGTGGAGAGCGAATATGCACGTTTTTCTTTTCTGGATCCGGAAGGCAATCATGTGGAGATCATATGGGCGCATCGAGGGGAAACACCCCCTCCACACAGAAGAAAAATCAGCTTTCGGGAGTTAGAGGAATTCGGCGTTTGTCAAGAATGATCATCCGTGCAATAGAGACTGGCTCGCACAAACTATTTCATTCATGGTGATAAGGGAGAGGAAAAAAGAATGTCAACTTCTACAAACACGTTCAATACAGGGGGAAATACGCTCGGGATTACGACTATGGCTGTTAATCCGGCTTCTTTTCAAGCAGCACCTCAAATGGTTCAGGATCGAATGACGTATCACAAAGCGGTGCTGGAGTCATTCGGGATTACTTCCCTGACCAGTCTAGGGTCGCTCAAGATCCGTGGGACAGTAGTACCTCAATCGGGGCTGACGAAACCAAGCCCTACGCTCGTCAGCGGGAATACCCTGATTCAGTCTGCGTATCAAATCGACGCAGCCAAACCAACACCAACCTTGCAAATGTTGAGCGGAAAAGCGGAACTGTTGCAAGCAATCCCGTTTCCTAAAAAAATGACGGCTACATTAGCAGTACCATCTCCTGCTTCGCCCTTGAATATTTCGGTAGACACTGCCTACTGGGCCGCATCGGAAATTTATATCGAGGATGGAACGAATGTCATTTTGAAATATCCGCAGCGTTACTTGATCATCATCGCCGAAAAGTTGACGGTCGGACAGAATGTTACGTTTACATGGGAGCGTCCTTACCGCTATGTACCAGCCAAACGACAAAAGCCAATAACACCGCCAGATGCACCAATGTCTTCGACGCTCTCAGGCATTCCGGGGACACCTGGAACATCAGGATTGCCCGGAGACCGTGGATTCGACGGGGCTGCGGCTCCTGAACTCGAATTATGGGTCCTCAATATGGCAGGACGTCCTCATTTTGACTTGAAAGGGCAAGATGGCACACAAGGTGGCCCTGGGCAAGACGGAGGAGATGGTGGCCGGGGAGGAAAAGGCAAACCAGCCGAATTGGATTGGGCAGGATTTTGCAAAGCCGGAGCAGGAGCAGGTGGAAACGGAGGACGTGGCGGTGCAGCAGGCTACGGCGGCCCAGGAGGCAATGGAGGCGCTGGTGGGCGGTTGGCCTTGTACGCACCACAAACCATCATCGAAAATTATTCGAAGGGTTTTGCGATCACGATTGAAGGAGGCAGCCCAGGTGCAGGCGGAATCCCCGGCAATCCTGGTGCGGGCGGACCAGGTGGGGCTGTGGGTGACAGCAAGAATGCAAAATTCGGTACAGCATGCGGTCCCGGTCCGAGAACGGCAGGTCAACCGGGAGAGCAGGGTTCATTCGCCGATGCCGGTCGTGTCGGATATGCGGGGGGCAGATTGTCTGATCCTGTCAGCTTTCAAGCCATTGACGCAGATGAATTCAGACGCAAGCTCTTGGAGCCGTCGATCAGCCATGTCTCTCCGCTCTATGCATTCGCTGGTGATACAGTGACGCTGGAAGGGAGTCGTTATACTAAAACCGATGTCGTTCTAATCGATGGAATGGAAACGAAAACCCAGGTAGTAAGTGATACCATGCTTCATTTTGTCTTACCTTTCGTAACAGGAGGCTCCCATACGCTCCAAGTACGGCAATCAGATATGACTCTTTCGAGCAAGGCATCCGTCTTCGTAAATCCACGAGTAATTTCTGCCCAGCAGGAAAATCAAGTGAAAACACGGGTGAGACCCGGACAAAAAGTGATCGTGAACGGAAGCGGCTTTTCCGAAGGGACACTCGTCTTGTTAAACAACCAAGAAATGCCCGATGTTCGGATGATAAGTTCGACGCAAATGGAATTTACTTTGATTCGACCTGCCGAGGTGGAGAGCAATCCAGCGGGTGAGCAGGTGACTTTGAAAGTGCGGCTTTCCGATGGCACACCTTCCAATGAAATTCCACTGACCCTAGAAACCTTCCATATGCTCGTGATGGGCGATTCCGTGAGCTGGGGGCAAGGCTTGCAAGAACATAAGAAGTTTTATTCCATCGTGGGAGCAGCCGTTCAGGCCAGAGAAGGAAATATCAAGCAATATACACAAGTACTCGCTCATTCCGGCGCCATCATTGGAGAGGGTAAGCATGACATAGTGGCCCCGGTAGACGGCGAGGTACCTAAATCATTCCCGACGATCCTGCAGCAATGTGCGTTTTTCCAAGGTGCGGCTGAATTGGTGGATCTGATTCTATTAGATGGGGGCATGAACGATGTCGATGTTCGGACAGTTCTGAATCCATTCCATCCAGCCGACTTGGGAAAATTACATTACGACTATTTTTATGTGAGTATGAAGCAATTGCTGGTCGATGTAACGAATAAATTTACACAAGCGAAAGTCATCGTTACCGGTTATTATCCCCCTGTGTCTGAAAAGAGCGATATGACTGCGGTGGAAGCACTGTTGATCGGTGTAGGGGCCATTGTTGGGGGAGTTGGCGGCGGTGCAGCCGGAGGAATGCTCGGGCTGGCTGAGTTGGAAAAGGTATACAAGCGCTGTGCCCAGCTAGAAGCAGAATCAAAGGTCTACCTGCGAAAAGCGATTGATGAGAGGAATGCGGAGCTAGGACAACAACGTATCTTTTTCGCCGATCCGAATTTTGGTCCGGAGCATGCAGCCCTTACGGATGACCCGTATGTATTCGGCATCAATTTGGATTTAACACCACAAGACCTGATCGCGGCCGAACGACTCGTCTCCTGCACAGAAGCTGGGTGCACGGGCCTGGATTTTGAGATTTGCAAGCGTGCCTCCATCGGTCATCCTAATCAAAAGGGAGCCCAGGCGTATGCGAATGCAATCTTGCCTCTTCTGTAATTAAGCAAAGAAACATAGGATGATTGTCACTGAAAAGCTGTTAGAGGAACTGATGTTCCCTAACAGCTTTTTCATGGTACAATGCAAATATAAGTAGAACTGAATGCTATCGGAAGGGATGATAGGTATGAGTGAGTCTAATCAGGAGTATATCGTAATCTCGGGTGCGAGGGAAAACAATCTCAAAAACGTATCCTTGCGTATTCCCAAGCGAAAGATTACGATTTTCACCGGTGTATCTGGATCGGGCAAGTCGTCAATCGTCTTCGATACGATCGCCGCAGAATCCACACGCTTGCTGAATGAGAACTTCAGCATGTTCGTGCGCAATTTCCTGCCCCGCTATCCGCAGCCGGATACAGACGCGATTGAGAACCTGAGCATGGCGGTTATCGTGGATCAGAAGCGACTGGGCGGTGGTTCTCATTCCACGATGGGCACGATTACTGATATTTCTCCCATTCTCCGATTGCTCTTCTCCCGAGTAGGTCAGCCAAATGTTGGACAAGCGAACATGTTCTCTTTTAACGATCCACAAGGTATGTGTCCCGAATGCAACGGGATCGGTCGCAAATTAGGCGTCGACCTCAGCAAGGCAGTGGACATGTCCAAGTCGTTGAAGGAAGGGGCAATCTTGCTGCCGGACTATAAGGTGGACGGCATGGAATGGAATATGCTCGTTCAGACGGGCTTCGATCCTGGCAAGAAGCTGAGCGATTATTCGGATGAGGAGCTTAAGCAGCTATTGTATGCCAAGGCGAGGAAAGTAGAGATGCAATTCGCCGGGAAAGCCGTGAATATTACTGTGGAAGGCGTCCTTGAGAAGTTCACCAACAAATACATCAAGCAGGATGTAAAAACGAAATCTGAGCGTACACAAAAAGCTGTTGCGCCATTCATCTCCGAAGGTCCTTGTTCCAGCTGTCATGGTGCGAGACTCAATCAAGCTGCACTCAACTGCAAAATCAATGGCTTCAACATTGCGGAGATGTCCTCCATGGAGGTCGGTCGTCTCATCCGCGTTATTCAGGAGATTGACGATTCGGTTGCCGCACCGATGGTCAAGTCGCTGACGGAACGGTTGCAGCATCTAGTCGATATCGGACTGGACTACTTGACGCTGGATCGTGAAACGGATACCTTGTCCGGCGGCGAATCACAACGCGTCAAGATGGTGAAACACCTGAGCGGCAGTCTGGTGGATGTCACTTACATTTTCGATGAGCCCAGCGTTGGATTGCACCCCCGTGATGTACACCGATTAAATGAATTGCTTCAGAAGCTGCGTGACAAGGGCAATACCGTCATTGTCGTCGAGCATGATCCCGATGTGATTAAGGTGGCAGATCATATTGTCGATGTCGGGCCTCACGCCGGTAGCCACGGTGGGACTATCGTGTATGAGGGCAGCTTTGAAGGACTGCTGGAATCAGGGACACTGACAGGCACCCATATGAAGCGGCCGCTCCAACTGAAGCAAGATTCCAGAAAGCCTTCGGGCAAGCTGACCATCGAGGGTGCCACACTGCACAACCTGCGGAACGTGAGTGTAGATATACCAACTGGAGTGCTGACAGTCGTTACGGGTGTTGCAGGCTCAGGTAAGAGTACACTGATTAACGAAATATTCCTCAGCAAGCATCCGGATGCGATCGTCATCGACCAATCGGCGGTAGGTGTGTCAACACGCTCGAATCCTGCGACCTACACAGGGATTATGGATGATGTGCGCAAGGCGTTTGCTTCCGCGAACAAGGTCAACCAAGGCTTGTTCAGCTTCAACTCCAAGGGGGCTTGCGAGAACTGCCAAGGTCTTGGTGTTGTGTATACAGACCTTGCATTCCTTGAAAGTGTAAAGCTACCGTGCGAAGTATGTGGAGGGAGACGGTTCAAGGAAGAGGTGCTCGCATACAAGCTGAACGGAAAGTCCATTGCCGAAGTGCTGGAGATGACTGTGGAGCAGGCATTGGAATTTTTTGAGCAAAAAGAGGTTGTGCGCAAGCTTCAGGCGATGAGTGATGTGGGGCTGAATTATATTACACTCGGCCAACCGCTCAGCACGCTCTCGGGCGGGGAATGCCAGCGTATCAAGCTGGCTAGCGAGTTGCACAAGAAAGGTAGTATTTACGTGATGGACGAACCGACGACTGGCTTACATATGTCAGATATCGGTCACCTTCTGGAAATCATGAATCGCCTCGTAGATACCGGCAATACGGTAATCGTCATCGAGCACAACCTCGATGTAATCAGCCAAGCAGATTGGATTATCGATATGGGACCAGATGGGGGCAGCAACGGCGGTCAAGTGATCTTCGAGGGAACACCTCCGCAGATCATTCATGCAGAGCAGTCGATCACGGGAAGATACTTGAAGCAGTAAGCTCCTATGTCATAACGGATACAGATCTCCTCATGGGAAACCGGAGGAGATTTTTGTTATGCCGAAACCGATGTCAGAAAATAAAAAATAATCTTGACATTAAATCGGGCGATTAGTAAAGTGGTGATTACAGGCAGCCTATCGATCGATCGATCGACAAAACCCAAAAAAGCAGATGAAGTAACCGCGACAAGTAACTGAACATGAGAGGCTCTCGTTTCCAGCAATCATCAGTAGAAAGGAGCGCGCTTTTTTGACGAAAGAAAAAATATTTCAAGCTGCATTACGGCTATTCGCAAGAAAAGGTTTTGAAGCAACCAGCATACGCGATATCGCCCTAGAAGCAGAGGTAACTTCCTCCACCCTCTATCATTACATGAAAACAAAAGAGGATCTGCTCGTTGCCATCATGCAAGAAGGGTTACAGACCCTTCTCGGAAATGCAAAGGAAGTGCTCGCTGAGCTTGAAGCACCCGAACAACAATTGGCAGCGTTTGTCCAGCTTCATGTTACCAGCCATGCCATTGACAAACTAACAGCGCTAGTAGTAGATACCGAGTTCCGTGCCCTGACAGGAAATACCCGCGAAGAAATAGTCAGGCTGCGCAGTGAATATGAGCAGCTCTGGCTGCGTATTTTAAAGGGCGGATTGGAGAGGGGTGTATTTACGATAGAAAATACCAAGCTTGCCGTCCTTGCTATGCTTCAAATGTGCACGGGCGTCGCCCATTGGTACTCGCCCGAGGGCCCAAATTCATTGGAAGAAATCAGCTTGAATTTTTCCGATATGGCGCTTGCACTCGTTCAGGCAAAGCGAAACGGTCAGCAACTGACTGTCACCGATTTGGATCTACCTACACCCGCTCGTTTTTTTATGAAACCATGGCTAGGGGCTGCTGCGTATGAACATTCTTGATGCCCGTGTCCGCTTGCCACAGCAGTTCCGTGAGGCACGCCTAGGTGAAATGCAAAATGAGTACGTTGCTCAATATGATGCGGTGTTACAAGTAAGATCGACTATGGCAAAAACGCTCGACGATTTGATGCAAGAAATGAAAGAATCAGGAGTCGACCACGCCATTATGCATGCAGAATACGAGTTCGGCGAGGATGGGGATGCGCTGAATGAAGCATTGGCAAAAGTCATATCCGTTCACACCGAGCTCTTCTCAGGATTCGGTACGATTTCAATGGAGCATTTCAGACCGATGCGCGCTGTCCAACAAGTGAGTCGCATCAGAGAGCTGGGCTTTCTGGGAGTAAACATCCAGCCTGCATTTTTTGAGATGCCCATCGATGATCGCAAATTATATCCCGTATACGCAAAGGCTGCCGAGTTAGGCTTGGCAGTTGCCATTCATACGGGAATTAATTATTCAAGGATTCATCCCATAAGGAATGAACACCCGCTGCTGCTGGATCAAGTCGCCTGTGATTTTCCGGAATTAACATTGATCGCGTGTCATGGAGGGTGGCCCTGGGTGCCTGAAATGGTTGCCGTAGCGCGCAAGCACCCTAATGTTCTTATGGATTTGGGCGGGCTTTCTCCAAGATATTTGGGGGTGCAAGGAGCAGGGTGGGAGATGATGTACAGGTTGGCAAATAACCTCTTGCAAGATCAAATCCTCTTTGCAACAGACTGGCCTGTATTTCCTCTGAAACGCGCCATTGCAGAATGGAAGGAATTAAGCATAAAGCCCGAGGTGCTTGAGAAGGTGCTCGGTTCGAATGCGAGAGCATTGTTTTCCAAAATAAAGGCGGAGGTAAAAAAGAATGATAACACGTAAGGCGGTGGTAGAGTGTGAGATCCATCAAGAGATAGGCTGGATTCACCTGAATCGTCCGGAGAGGTTAAATGCGGTGATTCCTCAATTGGTAGAGGAGCTGTATGGATCGCTCGATAAATTGGAACGGGAAGGAGTAAGGGCAGCAATACTGGCTGGCCGCGGGAATGCTTTTTGTGCAGGACATGATTTGCGTCATGAAGAAAAGCCTGAAAATGAGGCTGAGCTTCGTCTTAATTTACAGAAGATTCAGGATATAACACGAAAGATTCAGCGTGTTCCTTTTCCGGTGATCGCTGCGGTCCACGGGTATGCATTAGGAGCAGGGTGTGAGTTTGCGCTCGGATGCGATTTGATCATCGCCGCTCAAGATGCCGAATTCGGCTTTCCAGAAGTGAGTGTGGGACTTAGTGTTACCGGAGGGATCTCGCATATCCTTCCCATCACGATCGGACTGGTCCGGGCGAAAGAATTGCTGTTCTCGGGCGAAAGGTTCGGTGCATCGCAAGCACTGCATCTAGGACTCATCAACAAGGTAGTGGATCATGCAGTGTTAGCTGAAGAAGCTGACAAGTGGGCGAAACGGTTAGCTGAGCTCCCGCAAGTAGCACTGGCAAAAGCCAAATTTGCGCTAAATCGCGGGGCACAATGCGATCTGGAGGCAGCTTTTGAATTGGAGATCGAGCATGCGCTGGCAACCGTGCAAACGATCGAATCCAAGCAGGCGGCCGAAGAGTTCCGAAAAAAAGGATCGGTATAGAGAAGGAGGGCTGAAACCTTTTGGACATGCAAGAAATCAAGTCTTTGACGGCACGAGCAGCCAAACGATGGGGAGAAAAAATTGGGCTTGTCTTTGATGAATGGAATGAAGAACTGTCCTTTCAGGAGATAGAAGACCGTTCCAACCAAATAGCCAACATGCTCCAAGTGTTGGGCGTAAGCTATGGGGATCGGGTAGCCGTCATGCTGAGGAACCAGCCGGAATTCCCCCTTACCTGGCTGGCGTTGGCAAAACTGGGCGCGACGATCGTGCCGATCAATGTAAATTACAAAGAGTACGATGCACAGTATATCCTCCACCACTCCGAATCAATCGTTATCGTAACTTCACAAGAATTTTTATCCCTGCTACAGAAGATCAGACCTTCTTTACAAACCCTCAAAACAATCCTCTCAATAGACCAATCAGACGATCCCAACGATGTCGATTTCAGAGCGATGTGTGAAACAGCGCCCACGACTCCAACAACGCTTCCCGTTTTTCCTGAAACTTTAGTCAACATCCAATATACTTCCGGCACGACAGGCTTACCCAAGGGGTGTATGCTTTCACATGAATATTGGCTCACCATAGCAAAAAAGGTGGTGGAGCAGCATCCCCATTTGACCCATTCAGATGTACTGTTAACGGCGCAGCCCTTTTACTATATGGACCCTCAATGGAATTTGCTGGGTGCGATCGCTGTGGGGGCAAAGCTTGTGGTTCTCGATCGATTTCATCCCTCTACATTTTGGGAGAAAGTACGGCAATATAACGTTACCTTTTTCTACTGCCTGGGGATCATGCCCACGCTAATGGTCAAAGCACCACGCTCGCCATTAGACAGGGAAAATAACGTTCGCACCATCTTTTGTTCGGCCATTCCCCCGCATCTGCACCGCGAATTGGAAGAGCGATGGGGCGCGCCATGGTATGAGGTTTTTGGCATGACAGAGACAGGTGGAGATATTTCGGTAAAACCACAGGATCATGACCGATTGCTTGGAACAGGTTGCATCGGAAAACCAGATAAAGACCGGACCGTCCGCGTTGTTGATATTCACAACCGCCCCGTCTCGAGGGGCGAGGTTGGCGAGCTCCTCCTGCGGGGTTTGGGGATGATGGATGGCTATTTTAAAGATCCTGATGCGACTTGCGCTGCCTTTCAGGGAGGGTGGTTCCACACCGGAGATTTGGTGCGGATGGACGAAGACGGATACATCTATTACGTCGGAAGAAAAAAGGAGATGATTCGCCGGAGCGGGGAAAATATTTCGGCTGCTGAGGTTGAGGAAGTCATGAAAATGCATCCGGCCGTGCAATATGCTGCCTGTCTTCCAGTGAAAGACGAATTACGCGGGGAAGAAATCAAGGCATACGTGGTAGTAAAAGAGGGCCAAGTGGTGCCTCCTCATGAGTTGATCGCTTATTGCACCGAGCATCTTGCTTACTACAAGGTTCCACGATATTGGGAATACCGCAGTGAATTGCCTCGTACCCCATCTGAGCGTATAGCCAAGCATGTACTGGCGAACGAAAAAGCAGATCTTCGCATCGGTTCCTACGATCGCATTGATGATAGCTGGAGATAACATGCAAACGGAGAGGAAGATATAGATGAATAGTTGGGTAAAGGTACTGAAAGAGCTGACAGAGGCTTCCGGAGTTCCCGGACAAGAACAGGAAGTGCGAGAATTAATGCACACGTACTTGGAACCGCTTACAGAAGAAGTGTTCACAGATAATCTGGGAAGCATAATCGGTCGGAAAACAGGCATGGCCAATGGCCCCAAAATCATGATGATGGGCCATATGGATGAAGTGGGGTTCATGGTAACGCGTGTCATGAAGGATGGATTCATCGCCTTCCAGCCGCTTGGTGGCTGGTGGTCGCAGGTGATGCTGGCACAGCGCGTGAACATTAAAACACGCAAAGGGGACATTGTCGGCGTAATCGGGTCAAAACCGCCACATTTGCTGTCTTCGGAAGAACGAAAGAAAGTAGTTGAAATCGAACGGATGTACATCGATATCGGAGCATCCGATGCAGAACAAGCAAAGGAGCTGGGTATTCGCCCAGGTGATCCGATTGTGCCGATCTGCCCTTTCACGGTGATGGCGAATGACAAGATGTATATGGCAAAAGCGCTCGATAATCGCGGGGGTTGCCTGACAGCCATTGAAGTAATGAAACAGTTGCAGGAAACGGAACACCCCAACATCGTCTATAGCGGCGCTACTGCACAAGAAGAAGTGGGATGCCGCGGCGCATTCACGAGCACGTATATGGTGCAGCCGGATCTATTCATTGCATTGGAGACGGGGATAACGTTTGACACGCCGGGAAGCGCCGACTCTCCTAATTTGCCTGATATCAAGTGTGGTGGTGGGCCTACGATTGCTCTATTCGACGGCTCGCTTGTGCCTAATCGGAAATTGCGTGATTTGTTATTTGATACGGCTGAAGAGGAAGGCATCCCGTATCAATATGCTGCTCTTGCAGGTGCGGGTACGGACGCAGGAGCTGCTCATATGGTTGGCAAAGGGGCTCCATCCATTGTCATTGCAATCCCTGCGCGTTACATTCACAGTCACGCTTCGATTCTCCATCATGATGATGTGGAAAATACGGTGAAATTGCTGACGGCTCTCGTCAAAAAGCTGGATCAAAAAACGGTTGATTGGCTCAAATCGTAGGAGGCGAGGATATTTCCCAAACAAGGGAGTGGTGTCATTGATAGGGATAAGAAAGCAAGAAATCGCCACATTTGTAAGCATTGTCCTTTCCTGTTTCGTACTGCTGGCTATCGTGTCTGGCTGCGATGCGCCTGCAACAAAATCAGGTACGGATGATGGAAATAAAGATGTCAATATATCCGAGAAAAAGGGCGGAACGATCACCGTTGCGATCAGCAGTGAACCAGATACACTAGATGCCCACAAATCGACCGCGTTAAGCACAGAGGGCGTCGCGCTCAATCTAGGGGGGGCTCTCCTTTACAGAGATCCCCAAACAAATGAGGTCAAGCCCTATCTGGCCGAATCGTACTCCATTTCGGAAGATGGGAAGACATGGACATTTCGCATTCGCCAAGGCGTTACCTTTCATGATGGGACACCGCTCACTGCACAGGCTTACAAGCGAACATTTGAGCGGGCCATGTCTCCGGAAATCGCTCCGAAAGGCGTAGGCATGGTTCTTGGTATCATCCAATCAATCAAAACACCAGATGATCAGACCCTGATTTTGGAGTTGAATGAACCGTCTGCCACGCTCCTCACCTATTTCACTTCCGCTAGCTGGATGCAGCCGCTCTCGGTGGACGCGGTGCAAAAGTTTGGGGATCAATACGGAAGGAATCCGGTCGGTGTCGGTCCATGGAAGATGGAGAGCTGGAAATCAGGAGATTCGATCACGTTGATACAAAATGATGCCTATCGCTGGGCACCGCCCTCCTTTCAAAATCAAGGACCAGTGAGGCCGGACAAATTAGTTCTGAAATTGATTCGAAATCCGCAAACGGCTGTCGCAGCTTTGGAAAGTGGCACCATCGACATCGCTGATCTGCCTGCGAAAGACGCGAAGAAATTCAAGAACAACAATCGTTTTACCGTACTTGAGCAGACAAAGCGCGGCTTGGGGCTGTTTGTCGAGCTGAACTTGAATAACGAGATTTTACAAGATAAAAACGTACGCAAAGCGTTGCAAATGGCAGTTAAGAAAGAGGCTATCGTCCAGTCGCATCTGCAAGGCGAAGGAATTGTTGCAGATGGTCCGCTGCCTGCCAATTTGTTCGGATTCGATCCATCCATTGCCCACTATGCATACAAATACAACCCCGAGGAAGCAGTGAAGCTCCTGGAAGAAGCCGGATGGAAACTGAATGCACAAGGGATAAGGGAGAAAGCAGGAAAACCGCTTCATCTCGAATTGTTGAGTATGGAGGTATGGTCTCAACCTGCCCAGTTGATGCAAGGAATGTTCAAAGCGATTGGAGTAGACGTAAAAATCATTACGCTGGAAGGCAGCGCAGTCGACCAGCTAACGGCTGCTGGCACATTTGACTTGGCGCTTGACGGATACGTCGCTGATGACCCTGATATCTTATTTCCGTTCATGCATTCAAGTCAGATCGGTGGGATGAATCGTTCAGCCATCCATGACAAAACGATCGATTCCTTGCTGGAAAAGGGACAGGTGACGATGAAGAGCGACGATAGAGCAAAAATATACGAAGAACTTCAGAAGCGCTCTGTGGAGGAAGCTTTTTGGATTCCCATATACACGGAAAAACGGTTTGTCGTGGTAAACAACCGTGTTCAAGGACTGAAGCTTGATCCATCCGGACTGAAATTGTATCAGGACGTGTGGGTTAAGTAAGCGCGGAAACAAAAAACAAGGAGAACAGGTCATGAACAGTCAGGAATGGATCGCGAGTTACGAGGAGTTTGTCCAAGAAACCATAATGGAAAGGAAGGTGCCTGGAGCTGCAATTGGAGCGGCCAAACACGGACAGCTCGTTTATGCCAAAGGCTTCGGCTATCGTGATGTCGAGCAAGGTAAGGTAGCGACAGTTGATACTTTGTTCGGAATCGCTTCGATTACGAAATCGTTTACCGCTATTGCGATCATGCAGCTACAGGAAGCCGGAAAACTGACTGTTGTCGATCCTGTTTCCCGCTTTTTGCCAGAGTTTCATGTAAAAACGGGAAGTGGGACGGAAGCCATTACCATTCACAACTTTCTAACTCATTCCTCCGGTTTGCCACCATTATCTTGCGTCGATGAAGCACTCAAGCTTGGGATGAACACCTATGAGGAATTGATGACCTATATGGCACAACTGGAATTTCCTTTATTGGGCGCACCAGGTAGGGAGTTCAGTTATTCCAATGATTGCTATACGCTACTGGGAGCAATTGTTGAACGGGCAAGCGGAAAGCCATATTCGACGTATGTGAAGGAGCATATTCTCCAACCAGCGGGAATGCAGCATAGTTGCTTTTCTTTGGCGGAGTTGCACGGGTACGAGGATCGAACACCGCTATTTGAGACACCGCCGTTTCAATCATCCGGCGGATTAAAATCAACGCTCACCGACATGATGAGATACACCGAGCTGTTTCGAACGAAAGGTTTGATTGGCAAGGAACGAATTCTTCGCACGGAAAGTGTGCTGCAGATGACCACCCCTTATTACCGATGTGAACACAACCAATATTACGGGTATGGTATAGCGATTACACCCAATTTCTACGGTGCTGTGATGCTGGGCCATAGCGGCAGCGAGAAAGGGATCCAAGCCTACATGAGCATTATCCCCGAGAACGGATTGGCTGCCGTGGCGCTCACTAATCTCAGCGGATCGCCGGCTGTTGCACTGGCACAAGGCACGTTTCACTGCCTCGAGAATCGTCCGGCGAAATCAACGCATGTCACCTATAAGGAATATGACCTCCCGCCAGATCGTCTGCTTGAATATGCGGGCGAGTACGGCTCTATGGAAGGAATTCATCTTCAGGTAAGCGTGGACGCAGGCACGCTGATTGTAACGATCGATCAATCGGACTCATTCTCTTTAAAAGCTATTGACGAAGACGTTTTTCTCACGAACGTTGATGGGTCGGATCAAACCGTACGCTTTATACGAGACGGGAGTCAAACGGTCATTCGCATGATGGGCTCCTATCGCCAAATTCCCAAGCGAGTTTAGCCATACGCATTCTAGTAGAGAGGAGTGAACCAATCATGAAACAGTATTTGTTGAATCGGATGCTATCAGGAGTGATTGTCCTCCTCGGCATTTCCATCTTTTCTTTTGCGCTCGTTCATTTTATTCCTGGAGATCCGGTACGGATCATGTTAGGAGAAAAGGCTACAAAAGCACAAGTGGAACAGTTGCGTGAACAAATGGGGCTAAATCAGCCCCTTCCGCATCAGTACCTGACCTACATGGAAAAAGTCATCCAAGGGGATTTCGGAAATTCCTTACAAACAGAAAGACCTGTCATCGTGGAAATAATGGAACGGTTTCCAGCAACGGTCAAGCTAGCCTTCGCTGGAATTGGCATTGCGGTCGTCATTGGTTTAACGATGGGAATGATTGCTGCGAAATACAAGAATACGCTCTTGGACTTTATGCTGATGGCGGCAGCATCGATTGGATTATCGCTACCGAGCTTCTGGCTGGGCTTAATCGTCATCATGTTCTTTTCCGTTCAATTAGGCTGGTTTCCAATCGCGGGTGGTACGGGATGGAAGGATCTTGTTTTGCCTGCTTGTACCTTGGGCGTATTGTCCTCTGCGATGATCAGCCGACTGACGCGTTCAGGTATGGTCGAAGTACTTTCTCATGATTACATCCGAACGGCACGGGCCAAGGGATTGAGGGAGTCGATCATCCTATTCCGACACGCCTTGTGCAATGTCATGATTCCTGTTGTTACGGTGGTAGGCTTGCAAATCGCAACTCTGCTGGGCGGAGCAGTTATCATCGAACAAGTGTTCAACTGGCCTGGAATCGGCACATTAGCTATCCGTGCGATTTCAGCCCGTGATTTTCCGATGATTCAGGGCATTGTGTTGCTTATGGGCTTTGTCTACGTCGTGGTAAATATGATGGTCGACCTCCTCTATGGTTTGATTGATCCGCGTGTCGACCTCATTACAGAGAAGGAGGGGCGGTAACTTGAATGAGGGGAGCAAAACCGTCGTAGATGGGGTGACGCATGCCAAATTCCCGATTTTCCCCAAGCTTGCCTTTTGGGGAAAAATGAAGAAACAGCGAGCAGCAAAACTAAGCTTAGTGGTGCTTTTACTCATTTCAACGATCGGAATTGTCGGGCCTTGGATTGCTCCTTATGACCCTACTGAAAGTAATTACGAAGCCTTTCTGCAAGGCCCGTCTGCCAAGCATGTTCTCGGAACGGATGCGATCGGCCGCGATTTGTTTTCCCGTATTTTATACGGAACGCGCGTTACACTTGTGGTTGCTGTCATGGCGGTCGGCATCACAGTAGTGGCAGGAACGATGATTGGGGTCATCAGTGCATATGTGGGTGGATTCATTGATCATCTGCTCATGCGGATCATGGATATTTTGCTCGCCTTGCCGGGGATCATTTTGGCCTTGGCCATTGTCGCGGCGCTTGGACCGAGTCAAACCAATGCGATGATCGCAATCGGCATTTCTTCGATTCCCAGCTTTGCACGTCTGATCAGGGCAGCGACGCTCGTGATCATGTCGTCTGGATATGTGGAAGCCAGCAGATCGATCGGGACGCCGAGTTGGTGGATCATTCTTTTTCAGGTTCTCCCCAATATTACGAATGTATTGTTCGTTTACATGACATTGTTCGTCGGGGGAGCGATTCTCGATACGGCTGCATTGGGCTTTATTGGCTTGGGCGCGCAGCCGCCGACTCCCGAATGGGGGACCATGTTGAATGAAGGAAAAGATTATTTGTCCGATGCCTGGTGGCTTGCGATATATCCAGGATTGGCTATCACGATTGTCGTGTTGGCAGTAAACCGGCTGGGAGATGCCTTGCGCGATATTTTTGATCCTCGTACGCAAAAGTAAAAGGGCAATAAGAGGATTGGAGGGGATTCCGTTTATGGACAATGTATTGGAAGTGACAGGGCTGACAACCCGGTTCACGAAGGAGTCGGGAACGATTACGGTCGTTGATCAGCTTGATTTACATGTAAAAAAAGGGGAGACGCTGGGAATTGTTGGAGAGTCGGGGTGTGGCAAGAGCGCCACTTCGCTTTCACTCATGCGCCTGTTGGATAATAATGCCACTCTGACTGGAAGCATTCGATTCAACGGGAAAGAAGTGCTTGCGCTGAGCGAAGCCGAGATGCGCAGTCTCAGAGGCAAGGAAATGGCAATGATTTTTCAGGAACCAATGCACTCGTTAAATCCCGTGTTGACGATCGGCCGGCAAATCAGTGAGGTATTGCACGAGCATGAGGGTGAAAGCAAGGCGGCGGTAAAGCAACGGGTACTGGATTTGCTTACCGTGGTGGGCATCTCCCGAGCAGAAGAGATTTACAGGGATTACCCGCATCGTTTGTCAGGAGGAATGAGGCAGCGGGTGATGATTGCCATGGCGATCGCATGCAATCCGTCATTACTGATCGCTGATGAACCGACGACCGCATTGGATGTGACCATTCAAGCGCAAATCTTGAATCTGATCAAAAAAATCAGAAGGGATATCGGCATGTCAGTGATCATGATTACGCATGATTTAGGGGTGATCGCTGAAGTGTGCGACCGCGTCATGGTGATGTATGCGGGACAAGCGATTGAAACAGCGGACGTACGATCGTTGCTGCGCAATCCGAAGCACCCGTACACCGTAGGTTTGCTCCAATCGACACCAAGGCAACGCACAAAGAGGCTTCACAGCATAAAAGGTAGTGTGCCGACACCGGAAAACAAACCCAATGGGTGCCGGTTTGCCCCACGATGCGATCGAGCGATGGCGATATGCTGGGAGCAGAATCCTGAGCTTCGTCCAGTGGATCAGTATTCTTCTTGTCGATGCTGGTTATTTACCCAAGACAAGGGGCATGTACAGGAAAGCTCGGTGGTAGGTGGATGACGACGCCAATCCTGGAAGTGAAAGGACTACGCAAGCTGTTTCGCATGAAAAGAGGGTGGCTGCAACAACCGCATGATGTTCATGCTCTAAACGGGATTGATGTGAGCGTCTATGAAGGAGAAACGCTGGGGATTGTCGGAGAGTCAGGCTGCGGAAAGTCTACATTGGGAAAATGTATTCTGCGTTTGCTGGAGCCCGTCCAAGGCGAAATTCGTTTCCAAGGGAACGAAATAGGAAAAATGAACAAAAATGAAATGCGTGCAGTTAGGCGAAATATGCAAATGGTTTTTCAAAATCCATTTGAAACATTGAACCCGAAACTAACGATCGGGCACATCTTGACGGAGCCGCTGATTTCGCACCGTATTCCCCGGGAGCAGCGACAAGCGCTATTGGAAGAAACGATTGAGATTGTCGGTATGAGCAAGCAGCATCTATCTCGCTATCCTCATGAATTTTCCGGAGGGCAAAGACAACGAATTGGCATCGCCCGTGCTCTGATTCTTCGACCAAAGCTGATTATCGCGGATGAGCCTGTCTCCGCACTAGATGTGTCGATTCAATCGCAAATCCTAAATTTGCTACAGGATTTGCAAGAACAATTTTCCTTGACATATGTCTTCATTTCGCATGATTTGAGCGTAGTAGAGCACATTGCCGATAAAGTGGCGGTCATGTATTTAGGTGAAATCATCGAGTATGCCGAGAAAGAAAAGCTGTTCGGACGACCGCTGCATCCCTATACACAAGCATTGCTTTCAGCCAAACCCATTACTGATCCTGATGACACGCGAGAGCAAATTGTGTTGTCGGGAGAACTCCCGTCCCCGTCTAATCCACCAGAGGGATGTAAATTCCATCCGCGCTGTCGTTCCAGCATGGAAATATGCAAGGTCGAGTTGCCAAAGCTGCGTGAAATAGAAGGGCAATCGGTCGCTTGTCATCTCTATCAATCATGTCTTTCTTAAATCAGGGTGACTGCTCCCAGTCCATCCTGTGGAGCAGTTGCTTGGATGAAAACACTACATCGGATAATCAGGGGGAGAGTAATGTTTGAACATGGGATCCCGTTTAAAAAAATGAATGGCTGTGGCAACGACTTTATTGTAGTAGACAATCGCGATGGCCTGTTGAACGAGGTTTCTCTTTCAGCCTTTGTCCAAAATGTATGCAGGCGAGGAGCTTCAATCGGTGCGGATGGGTTCATGCTGCTGGAGAACTCCAACATCGCAGATTTTAAGATGAGGTATTTTAACGCAGATGGCAGTGAAGGAGAAATGTGCGGCAACGGGGCAAGGTGCATGTCGCGCTTTGCCTACGAGATCGGAGCAGCCGAGACGAAGATGAGCTTCGAAACGATGGCCGGCATCTATCAGGCAGAGCTCAATCAAAACAGCGTGAAGGTCAAGTTCCCGGACGTTCCATTGCAAGCGCTGAAGCTGAATCAACCATATGAGTGGGACGGACCAAGCGGCGTCTACCACTATGGTGTTGTCGGCGTTCCCCACACGGTCTGGTTTGTCGAAAATGTTATAGCGATAGCGGACGACCAGATCACAGAATGGGGACGGATGGTCAGAAATGATCTGCAGCAGTTTCCCAATGGTACCAATGTTAATTTTGTGGAACGGATTGATAGGCAAACGCTTAGCATCAGAACCTATGAACGCGGAGTAGAAGCAGAGACCTACGCGTGCGGTTCCGGATCGACAGCTGCAGCAATCATTGCCAGTATTTTAGGGCATGTAGACACCCCTGTGAACCTACTTACTCGAGGGGGACCACTTAAAATTTCTTGCCATCTTACAGATTATGCTGCCGAATCCGTTTACTTAGAAGGCAACTCAAAGCTGGTAGCAGAAGGATATTTGTTGCCCGATGCATGGACATGAGAACGCCCCACTTCCGATTCCCTTTTCGATAGCTTGAGCATGCACGCATTGGTACCTATCGCTAATGAAGTGAGCTGCTTTTATCCTACGAATAAGACATAAGATGACATATTTAAAGGTCTAAAATGGGTGGAGATCAACGAAAGGGGTAACCACTCATGACACGAAGAGTCATATTAGATTTAGCCGTTACGTTAGATGGGTTTATTGAAGGGAAAAATGGAGAAGTTGATTGGTGCATAATGGACGCTGAAATGGGGTTTGTTCATTTCTTACATCAAATCGACACGATTTTTTATGGAAGAAAAAGCTATGATTTATGGGGGCAATATACGCCGGAAAATGAACATACGGATACGGAAAAAGAGATTTGGGCATTGGTTCATCGCAAAGAAAAATATGTGTTTTCCAAGACACAGAAAGGGACTGATCATAAAGCAATATTCATTAACGATAATATTCTTGAAGAAGTAAATCTATTAAAGAATAAGCCCGGAAAAGACATCTGGTTATATGGTGGAGCCAGTCTTATTACAACATTTATCAATTTAGAGCTTGTAGATGAATTTCGATTATCTGTTCACCCTGTTATTTTGGGAGAAGGAAAACCGTTGTTTATGGATATAAAACAGAGGTTAAATTTGAGTTTGGTGAATACCAAAACGCTCTCCTCTGGCGTTGTGCAACTCATCTATCAAAGCATTAGGACAATCGATTGAAGAATCGATGGGGATCGTGGTAGAATTTGTCACGAGATTACCTCTTTTTAGAAGAGGTGTGACTAATTGTACTGGAGTTGAGATAAGACCATGAAAACGGAGATCATAAATAGATTCATCTCTTACGCACAAGTTGATACACAATCCGATGAAAATAGCGAAACATGCCCTTCAACACCAGGACAACTAGTACTGGCCCAAATGCTTGTAGATGAGCTGAAAGCTATAGGTATGCAGGAAGTTACGATGGATTCGAACGGCTATGTAATGGCAACCCTACCGTCCAATACAGACAAAGAAATTCCCACAATCGGTTTTCTCGCTCATTTGGATACGGCTACCGATTTTACAGGCGTTGACGTGAAACCGCAAGTCATTGAAAATTATAACGGACAAGACATTGTCTTGAATGAAGCACTGAATATTGTCCTTTCGCCGCAGGAGTTTCCAGAGCTGGCTGGCTACAAAGGCCACACCTTAATCACAACAGACGGTACCACATTGCTTGGCGCTGATGATAAAGCCGGTATTGCCGAGATCATGACCGCCATGGATTATCTGATTCGCCATCCAGAACTGAAACACGGGAAAATAAGAGTAGCCTTCACCCCGGATGAAGAAATCGGCAGAGGCCCTGATAAATTTGATGTGTCCGCCTTCGACGCCGTATATGCCTATACGATGGATGGCGGTCCTCTTGGTGGGATCGAGTACGAGAGCTTTCATGCTGCATCCGCCACCATTACCTGCAAAGGGACGAACGTTCACCCCGGATCGGCCAAAGGCAAAATGGTCAACGCTGCTAAAATAGCCATGGAGCTGCATGGAAAGCTGCCGGCTAATGAAACGCCTGAGGAGACGGAAGGCTACGAAGGCTTCTACCATCTGTCTTCCATTCAAGGTGACGTCGAGCAAACGCAGCTTCGTTATTTGATCCGGGATCACGATCGTAATCGGTTTCAGGAGAGAAAGTCTGAACTGGCTCGTATCGTAGAAGAGTTACAGAAAACATACGGAGAGAAGCGGATTGAACTCGAAATCAAAGACGAATACTTCAACATGCGGGAAAAGATTGAGCCTGTCATGGAAGTTGTGGACATCGCCACGCAAGCACTAGAAAACCTCGGAATTGTGCCAAATATTCAGCCGATTCGCGGTGGTACGGATGGCTCCCAGCTATCCTACATGGGGTTGCCAACTCCGAATATTTTCACAGGCGGGGAAAACTACCACGGGCGATTCGAGTATGTTTCCGTAGACAACATGCTGCACGCTGTGAACACCATCATCGAAATCGTTAGGCTGTATGAGCAAAGAGCTTAATGGCGAGGTAGCCTTATAATGTAGTCAGAAGGAGCGCCCACGATGAAGAATCAAAAAATTGTAATAGTTGGTGCAGGCTTTGTTGGTGCAGCTATGGCCTATTCCTTATCAAAGCAGAATCAGAATGTCACTCTAATAGAGACGAATTCGTCTGCTGCTTGTGAAGCCACTTAGAAATCTTTCGCTTGGATTCATCCATCGGGCCGGGTATTAGAAAATTTTCGACATTTGTATGATGCGTCCATAGCCGAATATCATGAATTAGAAAAAGAGATACCTGATCTAGAAATAAAATGGGATGGATCATTGACTTGGGAAGTCCCTACAGACAATGAGGGGTCTCGTAAACAACTAGTAAAACGGCAGCAAATCATAGAATTAGAACCAAATCTAAAGGAATACCCCGAGGAAGCTTATTATGTCAACGAAGAAGGCGCACTAGATCCAATTTTGACTGCTAAACTTTTCGTAAAAAAAGCAGAAGAAAATGGGGCGAACACCCTGTTTGATACAAAAGTGATGCAAATCGTCACAGAGGCTGCCAAGGTTGTTGGGGTAAACACCTCCAAAGGTTTTATAGAATCAGACGTTCTTGTATTAGCAACTGGCGCAGCTATACCCGAACTCTGTAAGCCATTAGGCTTCGATGTTCCTGTCGCTCCTTCGCCTTCTATACTGATCCGAATGAAATCGAAAGAAAAGTTGATCCACACCTTAGTTTCAAATGCTAAGTTTGAAGCGAGACAACTAACCGATGATACGTTACTGGCAGCGGAAGATTATATTGATGAGTCTGAACAAAATGGACCGGAGGCAGTTGGAAAGCGGGAGTTTGAAATTCTTCGGCACAATTTAATAGGAGGGGAAAAGCTGGAGCTGGAAAGCATTAAGGTAGGAGTAAGACCCATGCCTGAAGACGGTTACCCCATTGTTGGATTTCATGACCAAATAAAGGGGCTATATCTGACCGTTATGCATTCAGCTGTTACACTAGCTTCCATCATTAGCCGCTTAGCTGCGAATGAGATCATAAACAACGTACAAATGGAAGAATTAGAGAGCTGCCGACTAATCAGATTTTCTTGTGAAGTAGAGTAATAATCAAATTCATGCTTTCCAGTACCATCATGTGAAAGGGCGAATGTCGTGTAGAGACGATTCGCCCTTTGTCATGATTCATTTCAATCTCTTCACCATGTAGCTCCATTTTTTCTCTTTGAATAAAAGATGTGATAAAAAGCTACTTACTCGTAGTTGCGTATGGAACGCTAATCGCTGGTAAAGCTGCTCTGCCCGGGAGTTTCTTCCTGCGACGTACAAGCTTAACTTGTCTAAGCTTGGCTGCGCTTGTGCGAAATTCTGCGCCCACTGTAATAGCAGGTTGCCAATTCCTTTGCCTTGATGATCGGGATGGACAACAACGTCTGTAATGTAACATTCACCTGCCTGTGGTTTATGGTCTAAGAGAGATAACCCAATAAACATTTTCAGGAGATTCCATTTGCCAAAACCATGGAGGTTCTTCCATGCAGGAAAAATTTTCATGCGATCAGTTTCGGTTTTCCACTTGATGGATATCGTCCCGATAACTTCTCCCTCTTGTAGCGCGACCATTCGTTGACTCGCAGAGTCTGCAGGAACATTATCAAATAACTTTTCGAAAAAGAGGACGAGCTCGCCATCATTGAGCTTCGTAAGGGTTTGGAATTTCCCGCGAAACCCGTGAACAAGAAGCTGACCAATCTGTTGATTGTACATAGAATGCATAGGTTCTATTGTAATTGGTGGTACAGTCATGATCGGCCTCCCCTTTCGGAATGGGTAGTCGGTTCAATCATAGCTTGTAGTTCATAGTGCAGTTGGCTTTGACTAAATAGGGATAAGTAAGATCTTTCAATAAGGATCAAGGGCCCCTGTATAACATGAGACTGTGCTGTGGCATAGGAGTAGAACTGTTCAATCACTTGTTCAAGTTCATCCTCTTCATGGACCAGCCTTTGGGTAGACAGATAGTTGCCACTGGGCAATGAAAAATCGCCAGGCGCTTCTGTTTTCGTGTATAACGTAATGGTACTGGAACCATGCTCGATAAAATGAATGTCCGATTCGAACAAGTTCGGGACAGACTCGGCCTGTTCAGCCAACAGTTTGGCGTTTAGCGTCATTTGTGAACTCATTTCCAGCCACCGTGCCAAATAAGTGGTTTCGCGCCACTTTATTTGGTAGGGATTCGTGTGAGATTGAAAGTTCTTTTGTTCATGCAAAACCTTTGTTATGAATTGCTGAAGTTCTTGCAGGCGAAGCAACTCTTTATTTATTTCTCTCAAAGAATGATGGAGTAGCTGCCCGTATTGATCAGCAGAATAGGAAGTCATGCATTCTTTAATCGACTGGACAGGCACTCCCAATTTGCGCAGCAACAGAATATGGGCGAGCTGGTAAACTTGATCCATGCTGTACATCCTGTACTGATTGGTATCGAAGTAAGCAGGTAGAAGAACCCCTTTCTCTTCAAAATAACGAATCTGATGAACAGACACATTCATAAGCTTCGCTAGTTCGCTAATGGTGATTTCACTCTTCATAAATGTTACTCCTATAGATGTGATGGAATATCTCTACCATACACCGTAGGTCAGACCTAAGGTCAAGAGGTACGTTCAAAGATAGTCTCTTTTGTAAACACGCTCAATACCACGCGATATTGACATACCCATGTCTTTGGAGATATTGTAGATATAATAAATCCGCGATGGATTTTAATGACGGGAGGCTGGTAAGTGTGGCGAATATTTGGAATGAGCGCTTTCATTCGGAAGAATATTATTATGGGGAAGAACCTAACGTTTTTATTGAACAACAAGCTTATCGGTTAGAACAAGGACAAAAAGTGATTGCATTCGCAGAAGGTGAAGGCCGGAATGCAGTTTTTTTAGCAAAAAGAAATCTTGAAGTGACAGCCATTGACTATGCGGAGAGCGGATTGCAAAAAACGAAAAAACTGGCGCAGAAGCATTCCGTTGACGTAATTACCCAAAAAATAGATCTTTTGGAAGAGGAGGTGCCGAACGAAGAATATGATGCCGCGATTATGGTATATGGACATTTTCATAAAAATGCGCAGACCATGATTCTGAATAAAATGAAAAAGGCAATAAAGCCGAAAGGGATGATGATGCTTGAGGTATTCTCGGAGGAACAATTGAAGTATCGTACAGGCGGTCCCCAGGATCTTGACATGCTGTATGATCCAAAGGAAATTCTTGCTTGGTGCAAAGGTCATGAGGTGATCCATTTCTTCTATGGCGAACAAGAACGTGTGGCAGGAAAGGCGCACACTGGATTAGCCCATGTCATTCAACTTGTACTAAGAAAATGATGGGTATCTGCGCAGAAGAGACGCCCTTTCGAAGGCTTACTACCACAATTTTTTGCATCTGCCTTACTCATTCCATTACTTGACCTTAGGTCTGACCTAAGGTGTATGGTTGAGAAATTCACTTAGAAATTTTTTAAGAGGAGAAGGGTAGATGAAAAAGAAAATAATGATTTCCATCATGATCATCGTCCTGCTATTTGGCGGTGCGGGATTTTACATTTTGGAACAAAACAGCTTTGATATGGTTGAGAAAGTCGTTGAAATCCAGACATCTGAAGGCAAATTGACAGGTACGTTCGTACTGCCTAAAAACTACACGAACAAGTTGGGCTTAGTCTTGTTTATACATGGTGATGGACCTATTGATTCCACTCATGATGATGGCTATAAGCCGCTATGGGAGCGGTTAGCTTCACTTGGTTACGCCTCCTTGTCCCTTAATAAGAGAGGAATAAACGGTTCCGAGGGTAATTGGTTACACCAGAGTATAGATGACCGCGTAGAAGAAGCGCGTCAGGCTATTGCTTGGGCAAAAGAGCAGCCGATGATTAATGAGAAACAGATTGGGGTTTGGGGAGCAAGCCAGGCGGGATGGGTTATTCCAAAGCTCGCCAAGAAGGAACCGCTCGCATTCAGCCTACTTCTATCACCCGCCATTAATTGGGTAAGTCAAGGGCAATATCATACACGCAAAAATATGGTGGTAGACGGGTACTCAGAAGCGGAAATTCAAGACAAAGAGGCGTATGACCAGCAAGTACTCACGTTACTGGAAAAACAGGCTTCCTATGAGGAGTATGTGAAAATTGCTCGCGAAAATAGTTTGATGGCAAAAGACAGATGGACTTTTGTGAGCAAAAATTTCTTGTCAGATGCCACGAATGACCTTCCGAATTTCAATTCGCCTGTGCTCCTGATTCTGGGTGAAGAAGATATACATGTTGATGTGAAGGAAACGGAAAGGGTATATCGTGATATCGTAAACCCTGAGCTGCTAACCCTAGCGGTCTTCCCTGATGCCGATCACTCTATGTTAAGCAAGCAAACGGCAAATTCAAATATGCAGGCAGTCATCATTAGTCTTTTCGCTCCGCGACAAATTACGATACCGGGTTATATGGATGCGATCGAGCGATTTCTAAAGAAACTTCCGCAGCATACATAATGGCAGAAGAACTGTTTGATGAATCTGAAAGGGAAGTGAACATAATGACAAATCCAGTAAGAAGTGCGCCTGTATTTTCACAGACAATCACTGACTTTTGGCGGGAACAATTTTTGAACGGTGAGATCCTCTATAGCGATCAATCTTTTACTGTTGCCATAAACCCTGCACTTGACGAGGATCGCCGGGTCATGGTGCTGGAAACTTCCGATGGACGAGTGATGACGGTCTTAACACCCGAGCTCGCTGAAAAAATAGGTCTCATCCAGCAACAATCCTTGACTGAGTCGATCTTTCGCCAGAAATTGAATGAAGCAGGCGTTACGCTACATGGCGCAGACTATCTTTTTTATTTTTCAAAAGCCGATAAGAACACATTGCTGCAAGAAAACCTCGAAGGTGACCTGCGCCGGTTAACCGAGCAAGATGAGTCGGTTTTCTCCGAGTTTGCATCCTCTGCCTCGGAACAAGACTTGGATGACGCTTATGTGGAACTGGATCACTGGGCAGTGTTCGGCTCTTTTGAACAAAATCGCCTGGTCAGTGCTGCCAGTATGTATCCATGGGAGGAGGATGCGCATATTGCGGATCTGGGCGTGCTGACGCTGACGTCGTTTAGAGGAAAGGGTCACGCCCGCAAAGTGGTGCGCTCCATCTCCAAATATGCTTATGGTCAAGGATATGAACCACAGTACCGATGCCAACTCGAAAATGATTCGTCTGCGGCTTTGGCCAAAGCAGCGGGATTCACACTGTTTGGAAAATGGGAAGTGATTTCTCCAGACTCTGCTAACTAAAAAATACCCTCTCAACTATTCCATCGTCAGCGACAAGAATAAAGTGACTCTGCCGAAGAGCGGAACAGTGGTATTTACCAGTGTGCCAGGCTCCGAATTTCAAATAACTATCAAGTAAATTAGTTACGCACAAAAAGCCCACACATTCCGTTTCGGGGAGAAAAGTGGGCTTTTTGTGATGGATCGAATAGAAGACGAACAATGGAGCTTGACAAGATCATAATCTACACGGTCCATGCATACGTTAGAATCAACCATTCAGAAATGAAAGAGTTCATATATTTTGATCCTCAAGAGGAAAAAAACAAAAAAATGTTGATTTCCCTTGTTAACTGCTATATAACTTAATTAGAAGTATTATTATGTAATACTTAATTTAAACGATGGGAGAGGGACAAATGGACTCTATGGCAACCGCTAACACTGGAAAATGTCCGTTTTCGCATGGCAGCACTACGAATCACAACCCTAGTGCTACGTCGAACAAACACTGGTGGCCCAACCAGTTGAACTTGAACATCCTGCATCAGCATGACAGAAAATCTAACCCTATGGGCGAAGAATTTGATTATGCAGAAGAGTTCAAAAAGTTGGACTACCAGGCTCTCAAACAGGATCTTTATGATCTCATGACAAACAGCCAAGATTGGTGGCCTGCCGACTACGGACATTACGGGCCATTATTTATCCGTATGGCTTGGCACTCCGCTGGTACATATCGTACAGGAGACGGCCGTGGCGGTGCTGGAACCGGCACACAGCGTTTTGCTCCACTTAACAGCTGGCCAGACAATGCCAACCTTGATAAAGCTCGACGCCTTCTATGGCCAATCAAGCAAAAATATGGCAACAAGATCTCTTGGGCAGACTTGTACATTCTCGCCGGCAATGCTGCTATTGAATCTATGGGCGGGAAGACAATCGGTTTTGGAGGCGGGCGCGCGGACGTTTGGCATCCAGAAGAAGATATTTACTGGGGTGCTGAAAAGGAATGGCTAGGCGATAATCGTTACACCGGCGATCGTGATCTCGAGAATCCGCTTGCTGCTGTTCAAATGGGACTGATTTATGTGAATCCCGAAGGTCCGAACGGGAATCCAGATCCGCTTGCTAGTGCTCGTGACATCCGCGAAACCTTCAAACGCATGGGAATGAACGATGAAGAAACCGTTGCACTCGTGGCAGGCGGCCATACATTTGGGAAAGCTCACGGCGCAGGAGATGCTGCTCTAGTAGGCCCAGAACCGGAAGCTGCTCCCTTGGAAGCAATGGGCTTAGGATGGCAGAGCACACATGGTTCCGGTAAAGGTCACGACGCCATCACCAGCGGTATTGAAGGGGCATGGACTGCAAACCCAACACAATGGGATAATGGTTTCTTTGAACTCTTGTTCGGATATGAATGGGAGCTGACCAAAAGCCCAGCAGGTGCACTTCAATGGGTTGCTGTTAATCCTGCTGATGAGCATCTTGCACCGGATGCAGAAGATGCGTCCGTGCGTGTTCCTACGATGATGACCACTGCGGATATGGCTTTGCGTATGGATCCAGCATACGAAAAGATTTCTCGTCGTTACTATGAGAATCCAGAGGAGTTTGCTGATGCATTTGCAACTGCATGGTTCAAACTCACACACCGCGACATGGGGCCTCGCTCAAGATATTTAGGCCCAGAAGTTCCAGAAGAAGATTTTATCTGGCAAGATCCTGTACCCGCTACAGAATATGAATTAACAGATGCAGATGTAGCAGAACTGAAAACACGCATCTTAGACTCGGGCCTTACTGTCAGCGAGCTAGTAACAACGGCTTGGGCTTCCGCTAGTACCTTCCGAGGCTCGGATATGCGTGGTGGCGCGAATGGTGGTCGCATCCGTCTTGCTCCACAAAAGGAGTGGGAAGTGAATGAGCCGAAAAAACTTGAAAAGGTGCTTACGATCCTGGGAGTCATTCAAGAGGACTTTGGTAAAAAAGTCAGCATGGCCGATTTGATTGTACTCGGCGGTAGTGCCGCAGTAGAAAAAGCTGCACAAGATGCTGGCTTTGATGTAACGGTTCCTTTTGCTCCTGGACGTGGCGATGCGACACAAGAGCAAACCGATGCAGAAAGCTTTGCTGTGTTCGAACCAATCGCTGATGGTTTCCGGAACTACCAGAAGAAGCAATATCGTGTCAGTCCTGCTGAACTCCTGATAGACAAGGCACAGTTACTAAACCTTACTGCTCCAGAAATGACTGCACTCGTCGGCGGTATGCGTGTTATCGGCACCAACCACGGTGGCACACAACACGGTGTATTCACGGATCGTGTAGGTACACTCACGAACGACTTCTTTGTTAACTTGCTAGACATGGGCATACAGTGGAAACCTGTAGACGGAGGCGTATTTGAAGGACGTGATCCCAAAACGGGGGAAGTCGTGCGTACAGCAACTGCTGTTGACCTCGTGTTCGGTTCAAACTCTGTTCTGCGTGCCATTGCAGAAGTTTATGCGCAAGACGATAACAAAGAAAAGTTTGTGCGTGACTTCATTGCTGCTTGGGTGAAGGTAATGAATGCAGATCGTTTCGATCTTCAATAAGCATAATTTGAAAAATAAAGCAAAGAACAGTATTTGTTGTTGGATACTGTTCTTTGCTTTATATTTTCTATAGTCATAGTAGAAATCGAATCGGTAACGAATTTACAACTTGGAGACAACTGAAAGATACTTTTAACATATGAACGCTATATTCTATGAACTGTAACAAGGGTTTCGTACCCAAACCAAAAACAAAAAATTTCAGGAGGCATTACCATGAACAAAAAAAATATTCTCGTTTTGTCAATGGCACTAACAATTGTAGGCGGTGCTACAGCAGCGGTATTTGCAAGCGATAACGCAATTCATTCTACGAAAAACAAAGTCGTAACGTTAGCAAGCAAAGAAGGAAATGGCACAACTCAAACCACAACAAATGATGTAGTCAAAGTAGCAAATGGAAAGATTAGCGATGAAGAAGCGGTAAAAATGGCAACGAAAGCTCTAAAAGACTATATGGGGCTTGACGCGAAATCTTTTGGTGAGGCGCATGTAAATCGAACGAACAACCAAGAAGACTTTAAGTTCTTTATGGATATCGTTTCAAAAGAAGATGCAGCTGTATTAAAAGAAAACGCCAAAAAAGAAACGGCAGATGTTATCGTTATACAATTTGTTCGTGCTGAAGACTTAAACCAGCCAATGCCCGCTTCTAATCGCATTGTCATAAATGAAAAAACAGGTGAAATTGTTGCTTTAACTGCTTTCACGAATGAAGATCGAAGCTCAGAGACAACAATCGATGATGCGAAAGTTAAATCTGCGGTTATCAACTTTTTTGATAAACAACAGAAAAATGTGAAGGAAAATACGATGAAGGTTAGTAAGAGTGCTAGTTCCGGAACCATACGTGTTCTTTGCAACTTGGAAGATGGAAGAGATGCAGAGATGGCCATTAGCCTGAAGAATTATTCCGTATCTAGCTATGAGATTAATTATGACAGACTGCTCCCTCTACCTTCCGAAGAAAAAGACCACAGTGAGAATTTCAGACAACTGTAAGTAAACGAAGATATTGTAGGACGGATAAGATGGAGTAAGTGCCCGAAATGGTGCTTACTCCTCTTATCAAAAAAGTTTTAGGAGGCATTACATATGAACAAAAAAAATATCCTCGTTTTGTCAATGGCACTATCCATTGTAGGCGGTTCTACAGCAGCTGTATTTGCAAGCGAAAACGCGGTTCCTTCTACTAAAAACAAGGTCGTAACAATGGCAAGCAAAGCAGGAAATGGAAAGATTAGTGATGCAGAAGCGGTAAAAATGGCAACCAAAGCTCTAAAAGACTATAGGGGCCTTGACGCGAAGTCTTTTGGTGAGGCGCATGTAAAGCGAACGAACGCGCAAGAAGACTTTAAGTTCTTAATGGGTATCGTTTCAAAAGAAGATGCAGCTGTATTAAAAGAAAACGCTAAAAAAGATACGGCAAATGTTATCGTGGTACAGTTTGTTCGTGCTGAAGACTTAAACCAGCCAATAGGTGCTTCTAATAACATTGTCATAAATGAAAAAACAGGCGAAATTGTTTCGTTAGCTGCTTTCACTGATGAAGATCGAAGCAAAGAGACAACAATCAATGATGCGAAAGTTAAATCTGCGGTTATCAGTTTTTTTGGGAAACAACAGAAAAAAGTGAAGGAAAATACGATGAAGGTAAGTAAGAGTGCTAGTTCTGGAACCATACGTGTTCTTTGCAACCTGGAAGATGGAAGGAATGTAAAAATGACAATTAGTCTGAAAAATTATTCCGTATCCAGTTATCAGATTAATTATGATAGATTAATCACTCTACCTTCCGAAGCAAAAGACAACCGTGAGAATTTCAGAGTACTGAAAGTGAATTAAAAATTGTAGGACTGATTAGATGGAGTAAGTGCCCGAGATGGTACTTACTCCATCTAACCGTTACAAAAGGAATGAGGTAAAAACGGAATGATAAAAATTTTAGTGATTGAAGATGATATCGCAGTAGCAAATTTAATAAAATTGAATTTAAATACAGCAAATTATGAGAGTACAGTCGTTTTTGATGGAGAGGAAGCCCTAAATGTGATTGAAAGAGATCGTTTTGATCTCATACTTTTGGATGTGATGCTTCCGAAAGTTGATGGATTTACTTTATTCGAAAAAATTAAACCTTTAGGGATACCTGTCATTTTTTTAACTGCGAAAAGTTCTGTTACAGATAAGGTTTATGGGTTAAAAGCGGGAGTAGATGACTATATAACGAAACCGTTTGAAGGAATTGAATTGCTGGCTAGAATTGAAAATGTATTACGGCATTACAATAAAAAAAGCAACATCATCAATTTTAAAGGCACAGAAGTATACCTGGAAGAAATGAAGGTGAAAAAGAACGGTGAAATGATTGAGCTTACCTTGAAGGAGTTCGAATTATTGGTGTTTTTAGTGCAAAATAAAAACATCGTATTAACGAGGGAAAAAATCATAGAAAAAATTTGGGGATATGACTACGTTGGCGAGACTCGGACGATTGACAACCATATACAAAAGCTAAGAAAAAAGCTGGGATGGAAAGATGAAATTAAAACAGTATTTAAATTGGGATATAGGCTGGAGGAATAAATGAAATTTTGGCAGAGGATATTTTTATGTACATTAATCATTTTCGAAATCTTTTTTGTACCGGCATCCATTTACCTGATTAATAGCAGCTTTGAACTCAATCTCAATATGGAGATCCGTTCCGGGATAAGTGAACAGGATCGATTTGCTAACTCTTTAGAATCAAATCTCTATCTACTTAAAGTTCAAAAATCTTCAACTCCAGATGCAGAAGGGGTTGGAAAACCAAACATAGATTCCATGATTCGTACGTACTTGGACAACCTCGGAGAACAGGATGTGTATTTAGATGTAATAGATGAAAAAAACGAAGTCATTTTTAGTCATTTTAAAAATAACAAGATAACTCTTACGAATCGAGAAGAATTAAACATCCCATCTGATAAAGTAAATTACATCATACGGGATCTAGGGGAAAAGACGTACTTATTTATAGCGAAGAATATTTATTTGGAAAATAATCACTATAAGCTTTCATACGTGAAAGATATTTCAAGTGTTTATGAAAATAGAGAAGACTTATTAAGCCTTTTAATCAAGTTAAATGCGCTTGTCTCAGCCATTTTGGTCATTGTTACCATCATCATGAGCATGTTTATCGTAAAACCGATTAATAAATTGATCCAGTCCACAAGAATAATTGCAGGCGGGAATTTCAGCGAAAGAGTCATGGTCAAATCGAATGATGAAATCGGGTTGTTAGCGGAAAATTTCAATTTGATGGCCGCTGATGTAGAAGATAAAGTAAACCAGCTTAAAAGATCTTCAGAAGACAAGCAAAGGTTTATCGATAACCTGGTACATGAACTTCGGACTCCTTTAACTTCGATCATCGGCTATGCGGATTATTTACGAACGAATAAATACAATGAAGAGACGTATATCAACTCATTAAGCTTTATCTATGAAGAAGGAAAGCGGCTAGAGAAACTGACATTTAAGCTGATGGAGCTCATTGTTTTGCGAAAAGAAGATTTTGAGTTAAAAACGGGAAAACTTGACGAACTTTTTGTGGAAATCAAACATTCCTTTATTCCAAAGCTGAACATAAAGAATATCGATCTGGAAATATCGTCGGAGCATCTGAGTGTTTTCATGGATAAGGATTTGATGAAAATTTTGCTTGCAAACCTGATAGACAATGCGATTAAAGCATCGAAGAACAACGATAAAATACTGCTACGCTCATACAGAGATACGGAGTCAAGAATTATTCTTGAAGTGAAAGATACAGGGATTGGTATTCCTGATGACGACATAACAAAAGTCTTTGAGCCCTTCTTTATGTCCGATAAATCGAGATCGAGAGCGAATGGAGGAGGGCTGGGACTCGGGCTTTCATTATGTAAGGAGATAGCTAACATTCATGACGCTGAAATGAGAATAGAAAGTAAGTTCGGTGAAGGTACCATTATCCAATTGGTTTTTCATTGTTAACAACCGGGAGCAGCTCGGTTCAATCTTAAAAAAGTATAATCTGAAAAAGTAGAGAGGACTGTCCCAAAAGTCATGACCAATGACTGCGAGACAGCCTTTTTCTTTCAAACAAGCATGTCATTATCTCCATTCTTACTAAATGGTAAGAAAGAAGGTCAAAATCGTTAGACAAGAGTCATTCAATTACAGGAAAGTCTCGTCTATAATCCAGACATAAATCGTTTATAAGGGAGCAATTAAGATGAAAAAAGTAATAGGTTTCTTGTTGGCTATCGTCATTTTTGGAGGGATTGGATATGGTGTAAACCGATTTGTAGAAGGTCCATCACAACCGGTCGATGGCGTTCTCGTAATCGGCACCGAAAAAGATGCGAATAAGGTCAAAGAGTTGTATAAAGATAACACCAAACAAGCGTTGGACTACAAAATCAAATTGGTTACAACGATAAAAAAGACGAAACTGACAGAGCAAGGTCAGAAAGAAACAGGTCAAGAATTTGATACTAGAGAGATCAAATATTCGGTTGTTACTCGATCCACTGCTGAGCAATTCGTCAAGAAGGGGATTCTCAGAGCCAGACAAGAGCCAAACAGCACGTCTATTATTTCAGACCCTGTTACCAGCATAAAACAATTATCGAATGGTCAAAATCTGTTTTACTCTTTTAGTGATGATGAAATGAAGAATGGCCAAATTGATTTGAACGGCAAGATGGTACCTGTAACGCATGTGAACCATCAGATGTGGATCGGGTATATACCACAAGCGGACCTTGTTATTGTTGACGAACAGACTTACAACCAATTAACCGAAGCAGAGTCAACGCTCTCCTTGATCCAGTTTGAAAATCGCAGCTTCGATTATAAGAAGAAAGATCAGGTGAACCAAGTCTTACAAGAAATCGGGAACGTATACGCAAACAGTGAAGACAAAGTAAACTTCGTAGACGTACAAGATTGAGTTTGGTTGATGAGAGGGTGAATGTATGGAAGTTGTACGAATGGAAAACGTAGTAAAAAGTTATGGGGAAGGAAATAGCAAGGTAGATGCGTTAAAGGGGATTCACCTTTCGATTCAGCAAGGAGAGTTTGTTTCCATCGTTGGTGTTTCCGGCTCTGGTAAAAGTACACTGCTGCATATTTTAGGCGGGTTGGATCGTCCAACTTCAGGACAAGTATTCATTGGGGATCATAATATTTACGATTATACAGATGAGGAGCTATCCATATTCAGAAGGAGAAAAGTCGGGTTTATTTTTCAATTTTTTAATTTGATCCCGGTATTGAATGTCCAGGAAAATATCGCGTTGCCTATGTTATTGGATGAGGAACCAATTGATATGAAGTATCTGGATGAACTTATTGAAATCCTGGGTCTCCATGAACGGAAAGACCACTTGCCTTCCGAATTATCGGGCGGTCAACAGCAACGGGTCTCCATCGGCAGAGCCTTAATGAATCGGCCGCATTTGATTTTGGCGGATGAGCCCACTGGGAATCTGGATACACGAAATACGAAGGAAGTCATAGATTTATTACGATTGACTGCCAGAAAATACAATCAAACCATTGTCTTGATAACTCACGATCTCGCGATTGCTTCGGCTTCTGACCGGATCATCACGATAGAAGACGGTACGATCATTTCAGACCAACGGCTTGCTGCGAATTAGCCAAAAGATTGGAGGAGAATGATTTTGATCAGCAGCTATAAACAATTAAGCAGCAAGTATTTAAAGGGGAATATGAAACGAACGATTTTGACCTTGATCGGAATCATACTCTCTGTCGCGTTAATTTCGACAGTCGGCCTTTTTATGAAAGGATCACAACTATCCCAAATCGAGAATATCAAGAAGGTAAACGGGTTTTCTTTTCATCTCGGTATTTCCAATTACGATGAAGCACTATTAAACAAAATCAAATATAATCCCCAAATTGCTTCGTATGGCTTGATGTCTCAGGGCGGAATCGTTCCGGTTGGAAATGGAGATGTTTCTGTTCAAAAGAATTTCGCTGATCATAGTGCATTGGCGTTTTTAACCTACAGTCTCGCTGATGGCAGATTACCAGCCAATGAGCATGAAGCAGCCGTCGATTCATGGACGCTTCCTTTTTTGAAAAAGGGTCTTCAGATCGGAGACTCATTTGAATTGGATGGTCAAACCTATCAACTGGTTGGTTTACTGGATAATCGGGCGTACACTCAGAAAGATAAAGTGGGTCGTTTCCTAACCTATAAACATGATTTTGCAATCGGAGAGGGTAGGATCTTAGCCGAAATAAACGAGAAAGCCGACTTTAGAGAGGTTATAGATGAGATAAAATCACTTACGAAAGACGAGAATCTGGTTATCAATGAGGAAATGATTAGGGTTTTGAAACCGGGATCGAATCAATCGATTTTGGCCGTGCTCGTTATCGTCATCAGTATTGTTGTGATCGCGACAGTTGTGGTGATTTACAACGCTTTTCAAATCAGCGTCGTAGAGCGAATGAAGCAGTTCGGCTTGCTCCGAAGCATAGGCGCTACGCGAAAGCAAATTAGACAAATCGTGATGAGAGAAGCGGCTGTGCTGGCTGTCATCGCCATTCCGGTTGGACTTGTATGTAGCATAGTGGCGGTCGCTGCTCTCCAATCCATTTTCTCGATCATTTTAGAAGATGGTGCAGGTGTTTCGTTCTTTCATATCGATTGGTGGATTTTATTCATCAGTTCGATCATTACGCTGACGGCCGTACTAGCGTCCAGTTATTACCCGGCTTTTTTTGCGGGCAGAATATCTCCACTGTTGGCAATCAGCAGCAGATTATCCATAAAAAAAGAGGCGATTAAAAAACAGAAGAATAACGTGTTGAAAAAACCGTTCTCTTTTCCCATGAGCATGGCTTTGAAAAATGTCAAAAGAAATAAAAATCGTTATACCATTACGATTCTATCCATCATTATATCCAGTGTCTTGTTTATTACTTTCTCGTCTATGATGGATATCGCATTTGCATCCAATTATGTGAAAAATTTATCTACGAAAACAGATCTATCCATCTATCTGAAACAAGATCATGATGATTCTTCAACAGAAAGACAGCAAATTTTGGAGCTTTTGAAGTCAGTTGAAAATGTATCCGGAGTGAAGGAACAAGACCTCCATTTTGAAATCGATTTGAAGGATAAGACGCAATCTCTTGCAACTGTTGCTCACATCGAGGACTCTGTTGGAAAAAAACACGCCATTTCCATTGTGAGTCACATTGATGAGAATAAAGTGAAGCAGGATTCGGAGCTCGTCATAAAAGTGCTGGTATACAGTTTTATCACTGTCATTTCTTTGATTGGCAGTGTCAATATCCTCAACACGATTACGATCAGCATCATCATCAGACGAAAAGAACTGGCCGCGTTAAAATCTATAGGCATGTCACAAAGGGATTTGAAAAAAATGATCATCTATGAAGCGCTGATATATGGTTTTTTTGGAAGTTTACAAGGGATCTTTTTCGGTTGTATACTTTCTTATATTATCTATTTGGCGGCTTCCGGTGTCTTGAAGGTCGAATGGACGATCCCCTACGAAGCTTGTCTCATTACGTTTGTTTCAGCTTTGTTCATCAGCTTTTTATCTGTTCTATTACCACTGAGAAAAATTCAAA
Source organism: Brevibacillus sp. HB2.2 (assembly GCF_013284275.1). Taxonomy (NCBI): domain Bacteria; kingdom Bacillati; phylum Bacillota; class Bacilli; order Caryophanales; family Paenibacillaceae; genus Brevibacillus; species Brevibacillus sp. HB2.2. The sequence continues at coordinate 31,609 of NZ_JABSUV010000001.1, read as the reverse complement.
AAGATAATCTTATCGATGTTATCAGGGAACAATGATAAAATGGGCCTGGCTATTTGATAGTCGGGCTTTTCGGTTTGGTCAATTGCTGAACACTGGAATGAAAATGAGGAGATGACAACCTTGCATAAAATATTGCTTGTGGAAGATGATGAGGCGCTTGGTCTAGCCATCGAATTCTCATTGAGAAATGAAGGCTATGAAGTGGTCAGAGCCTCTAGTGTAAAAGAAGCGAAACACCAGTTTGATCAACAACCTTTTGATTTGGCGATCCTGGATGTCGGTCTTCCAGATGGAAACGGCTATGATTTATGTCTGCATTTCAAAAAACAAAACGATTCATCGGTTATTATTTTCTTGACGGCCTTGGATGAAGAAGCAAATGTAGTAATGGGCCTGGATATTGGCGGGGACGATTATATAACGAAACCATTCCGAGTCAAGGAATTCATGTCCAGAGTGAAAGTGCAATTGCGCAAACGTGGGAGAGTAGAAACTTCTTCTATCACCTTAGTATCTGAAAATATAAAAATGGATACGAACCTCGTCAAGGCTTATAAAAATCAGGAAAGCATTCCATTAACCAATCTTGAATACAAGCTTCTGCTAACTTTCATGATGAACGCCCATAAAGCACTAAAAAGAGATGATCTCCTGATGAAAGTATCGGAAGGAGAAGATGCTTTTTTTGATGAAAACACGCTATCTGTATACATTAAGCGTCTAAGAGCTAAAGTGGAAGATGACCCCAAAAATCCGGAGTTTATCGTTACCCAAAGAGGATTAGGTTATCGGTGGAATAAGGATGTGAGTAGAGAGTAAGATGATGAAGAATACCGAATTGACAGGGTATATGACGATACTGGCCGTTCTGTTATCACTATTTACCATTTACCATTTTATTGCCCATCAACTGTTTTATGATGCTTTGAAACACGACTCCATTGCAACCTGGGGTGAAATTACGGCTAGATTGGTTGAACAAAATCCCGAGAATGAAGCGGAAATTATGAAAGTCTTAACAAGTCACGCATCTAATTCAAGTGTGTACCAGGAAAAAGGAAGAGAGCTCTTTAGACAGTATGGATTATACGAAGACTTGGAATCAGAGCTTTTTCCCCTTTTAAATAAACATATTTCCAGCCATAATCAATGGATGTATTGGGGATTGATTTGTTTCGGTTTGATGTTGCTTGGAGCAAGCTATATGCAATACAAGATGGTCTTCCATAAAATTAGACAACTTACTTCTTCAGCAAAAAAAATAATCGATGGGGACTACTCGGTAGTCATCAATGAAAATAAGGAAGGGGATCTCGCTAAACTAGCGGCATCCTTCCGTTCCATGAAAAATATTATTCGAAAAAGCATGCAGGATCTTCTGGAAGAGAAAGAGTTTTTAGCACAAATGCTGCAAGATATCTCCCATCAATTAAAAACGCCTCTTTCAACGATATCCATCTACAATGAAATGTTGTTGAATGCTGAACTTTCTCGTCAGCAGCAAGTTCAACTCCTGCAAAATAATGAAGTTCAAATCTCCAGAATGAATGTCTTAATTCAAAATTTATTAAAAGTAGCGAAAATTGACGCCAACGCTATTTCATTTGATAGAGAGCCAGCCAATTTGGTGGAGACGATCGATGAAGTTTTAGATCGCTTGACAAGCATGATCAGTGATAAGCATATAGCGATTGACTGGGATGCGCCGAAGGAAATCGTCGTTGCCCACGATAAACTATGGATGCAGGAAGCATTGTTGAACCTGCTGAAGAATGCGATCGAGCATTCCAAACCCAGCAGTACAATCATGATTCAAGTAAAAGATACGCCGATCTATACAGAGTTGGTGATACAAGACTTTGGAGAAGGAATCGCACCTGAAGAATTATCGCATATTTTTGATCGATTCTACAAAGCAACAGGTTCTAAAAAGCAGGATTCGACTGGAATTGGATTGGCGCTAGTCAAAGCCATTATCGAAGCACATCATGCTTTGATGAAAGTGGAGAGTGAGAAAGACAGCTTTACAAGATTTACGATTACTTTCATGAAATTTTAATTATGTATACACAAAGCCGAATGGAAGGACTACCGTATGATACCTATGAGCACTTGTAACAAGCGCTCCGCGTGTCGATGGAGAGACAGGGTCGCCTATATCGTGGCCGTTTTTGTTATTATGGCTTTGGGCTTAGGGTCCAGAGCGTTCGCCGATGTGTTGCCTGTCTTTGTAGCGGAGCATTTTGGCGATGCATTATGGGCTTGCATGATCTACTTCGCCTTTCGCATTTGTTATGCTCACAAAAAGATTTCTTTCTCGCTGTGGTGCAGCCTCGCGTTTTGCTTTGCGATCGAGGCCAGCCAATTGTATCAGGCCGACTGGATCAATTACCTCCGGGGGACAACTCTTGGGGCGTTGGTATTAGGAAAGGGCTTTTTGACGGCGGACCTTGTGCGGTACACTGTGGGAGCTGCCGTCGCTGCTTTGCTCGACCTAGCCTGGCCTTGGCGTAAGCGCTCCTGATTTTTGGCGGATGTACGACATACCAAAAAAATCTTCTAGGAGGAATCATGTTGCAGCAGCTCTTTACCGATATGATGAAACAGGACGTTAAGTCGTTCCTTTCTAAGCGTGGCTTCGCAAAGAAGGGTTTGAATTTCACTAAGAAAACCGAAAGCCTCATCTACATGTTCAACTTCCAAAAATCTGCTGGCAATGCAGCGGATCATGTCATGTTTTATGTGAACTGTGGTATTTATGCAGCGGAGTTGGCACAAATACAATCGAGAGAGATTCTAACAGCACCTTTAGAAGCGGAGTGTCACTTCAGAGCAAGAATGGGGGAGATTGTTGAATCTGTACCAGATCGATTTTCAGTCACTCCGGATACGAATATGGATGATGTAAGAAAAACAATTCTAAGTGGATTAGAAGAGGTGATTCATTTCTATGATACGATGACCAGTGCCAGATCCATTGTGGATTATTACACTTCAGGGCCATTTTTACATCTGAGCGAAGAGAGCTTTCATTTGCTGTTACAATCAAATGATGTAGCAGCGGCTAAACATTATTGGAAGGCTTTGCAGGAAAAGTACGGAACAGAAAAACGATGGACCATATTCGAAAATAAATACACGGCCATCTTCAATAAATACGGAGTGGAATTTGATAAGTGATAGAAACAACGGTCAATCTAAGACTTTATTTTCAGGTCTTAGGTGGCCGCTATTTCATTTAGTGGAGTCAGCTCAAAGCCAATTTATGGGAAAATAGGCGAACGAAATAGGCGGAAAATCCATAACGTAAAGTGTGTGAAAGCCAATGGAGGAGGGAATTTATGTACGGGTGGTATCCACAAGAGGGTTATTATCCAATTTCAGCGGGAGAAGGTAGACACTACAACAATTACGAATTGCTGAGACATATTGCCAGATTAGAACGACATCTGGCGGAGGTACAAGAGGCAATGTCAGCATGTACAAAAAAGAATGGTGGATTAAAAAAGGATTTAGAAGTGGTCAGACAGCAGAGCTCAGTGCAAACTCAAAATGATCAAACTTATCAACAGCCAGGAGTAGATAAAGTAAATGTCAAATGTATAGGAGCTACAGAGTCATCCGTAACCTTTGAAATATCAGGAAGAAGATTAACATTTGACAGCGATTATTATGGTAATTATGTAGGCGAGTATACTCCTGGTAAAGAGTACGTAGCCATGGGGGATTATGGAGCGGGGCAAATCTATCTAACCATGAAGGATGATAATGAAATTTGGCATACATTTAGATATTCACGTATCCAATCGTAATTGATACGATGTGCTCATAGATTGCTTTTTGATTCTTGTCGAGTGATATAACCAAGGATACTGTCTGCGTTTGCCAGAAAATGCTTATGTCACTCGACATTGTACACACTTTGAGATTGGCAAGGTAAGCAAATAGTTAGCCCCAACCAAAGAAGTGGCAAACTGATGACATTTTGAATGCTTAGTTGGGATGAATTGTATGTAATGGTTGGAAAAAAATAGTGTTTATGGTAGGATTGATATACAGATAAACGATCTAGTAGTGCCTTACGAGCTGGCACAAGGCATTCCTCAATTCAATATTTAGATAAATTTCTAAATATCTAAAAATGATGTATGAAAGTAGGATCGATTGATTATGTCAATGAACTATGCATTTAAGGCACTCTCTGATCCCACAAGAAGAAAAATTCTGGACCTGTTGAGGGAGAAAGATATGACGGCTGGAGAAATAGCTGACCATTTTCAAATGACAAAGCCCAGCATCTCCCACCACCTCAGTTTGTTGAAACAGGCACAAATGGTTTACGACGAACGAAAAGGGCAAAACATCTACTACTCACTGAATACGACTGTTTTTCAAGACTTATTAAAATGGTTTATCCAATTTCATTAGAAAGTGAGGGAATCACATGAATAAATCCAATTTGTCTATCTTGTTTTTCTTCATCAGTGTTGTCTTAGGCGTAATTTGTTATCCCTCCATGCCAGATCAGATGGTCATTCATTGGGGACCAAATGGCGAACCGAATGGTTTTGCGCCTAAGCTTGTGGGTGTAACCTTTATTCCGGTTGTGATGCTGTTTCTTTTCGTGGCTGTTCGCAGTCAAAAACAGTATTACAAAAAGTTCCAAAGCAGCCACGATACAATCTTGCATACATTAATGATCGTACTTCTCGTCATCCATAGCGTGATCATCGCATATGGATATGGGTATATGTTAAATATTGGAATATTCGTAACCCTTATTTTAGGAATTCTCTTTGTAACGATAGGGAATTTCATGCCTCGGTTTCGACATAACTATCTGATTGGGATACGCACGCCATGGTCACTCGCTAGTGAAGAGGTCTGGAAAAATACCCACCTATTGAGTTCCCGTGTGTTCTTCATCGGAGGAATCCTCATCATGCTCACTTCATTCTTACCAACAACCATCCATTACATCCTCATGCTGATCATTGTGTTGGTGACCATTCTGATTTCGATTGGAAGCAGTCGGTACTATTACAAAAAAACAGGAAGGGGAAAGTAAAATGAAAAACTTGAAAATAGCATTTCTATTATCGTTGGTGAGCGCTATCGGTTTTATCGCAGCTATTCCTTATTTGCTGGCAATTGGCGGGGATGCATTAGCCATGGTACCTATCCCGCTGCCGGTGGCAATGACAATTTTTGTCTTGCAGGGAACCATCATGGCGTTTCTGTTTTCATGGATTGGATTGACTTTCGCAACGAAGGTGGGGATGGATGCCCCTGTCCTTCGGAAGTGGTTATATAAAACGGGCGGAGAGTCCTTTAACAAAAAGGGAATCATTCAAGCAGTCATCTTTGGATTTGCAGCAACAGGTCTTCTCCTCTTACTGGAATTCGCGGTTTTCCAACCATTACTGCCAATCTTGGCAGAAAAAGCCCAAAACGTAGAAGTATCGGTTTGGGCAGGGATTCTGACATCCATTCAAGGCGGCGTATACGAAGAAGTCATGGTTCGCTTGTTCATGATGACCATGATCGTGTGGATTTGTAGCAAGCTATTCGGACGTAACTCTTCTCCTAAGCCCTGGATGTACTGGACAGGGATCATTGGGGCGGCCCTTATATTTGGGCTTGGTCATCTCCCTGCGGCAAATGTCTATTTTGGTGAGATTACCCCGCTGTTGTTCATTCGCACACTTGCCCTTAACGGGGTGGCAGGAATCTTATTCGGTTACCTCTACTGGAAGCGCGGTCTGGAGTATGCAATGATTGCGCACGCGATAGGGGATATCATCCTTCATGGTTTCATCAAATAAGACCGCTTCCCACACGATTTTGTGAGGGTAGAAAACATACAATTTCTTTACATTTGGAGACGTTATTCAAGAAAGTAGATCAAAAACCCCGTCGGAAGATGGTTTTTGGTCTTCTTTCTGTTTGGTAAAAGAGCGAAACAGAAAACAAATTTTAATTTTTATGGAAATTTATTGAATACGGAAAAAATGAGGGGTAATATAGAGAATGGAATTTATTAGGAATGAGGGGGGCATGCCTTGCGCTTTCTAACGAATTTTTCTCTCAGAAACTCCACAGCTATTATTATTATGAGCCTGCTTATCGTAGTCAGTGGAATCATTGCTGCCATGTCTCTCAAGGTAGAGAACATGCCGGATATCACTTTCCCCGTGCTTCTAGTCAATACTACTTATCCGGATGCATCTCCAGAAGATGTTCTCGATGATGTAACGAAGCCATTGGAACGTGAAGTTGGGCATGTAACAGGCGTTAAGGCAGTGGAGTCATACTCAAGCAACAATAGTTCCACGCTACAGGTCTACTTGGAGACGGGTTCAGATGTACAAGCTGTCAGGGACGAGCTGGAAAGAAAAATCTCCAGTATTGCGCTTCCCAGCAAAGTAAACAGACCGCAAGTAATGATTCAGGGCTTCAGCAATCAACCCGTCTATTATCTGTTTGTGACAGGACAGGATAAGGAGAGTGGACTCGATCATTTTGACAACGACGTAAAAGAAACAGTGCTCAAAGAGTTAGAAGGTATTGAAAGTGTTGATAAAGTATCAACAATAGGCGGGCAATTCAAAGAAATGAAAATCCTGCCAAAGGTAGATGCGCTAAACTACTACGGAATCTCTCCATTGCAGCTGAAACAGCTTTTACTTGACAATCACGTAGCCCTGCCAATCGGTTCGATCACCGAGGATGGGGAAGAGCGCATCATTCGCGTGGTAAGCCGTTACCTCAATGTGGATGATATTCGAAACACGAAGATTTTCCTCCCAAGTGACCCCACAAATGGGCTTACCTACGTCAGGCTTGGCGATATCGCTGAAGTCAATTTTGATGAAGTCGTTAATTCGATCAGCCGCTATAACGGCAAGAATGGAATTAACATCAATATTTACAAAACACGTGACGCCAATGCGGTAGAAACCGGCGATGCCATTAATGCAAAATTATCCCGTTTGAAAGAAGAGTACCCGGACTTAACCTTTACCACGATTTATGACACTTCTGTCGATATCAAGAATTCGATTAACGGCATGCTCAAAGAAGGCTTGCTTGGAGCTATTATGGCTTCTGTAGTCATTTTGTTCTTTTTGCGTCATGTAAAAGCAACCCTCATCGTCCTCGTCTCTATCCCAACCTCCATCCTAGTAAGTCTGATCTTCATGTCCTGGATGGGGATTACTCTCAATATGATCACACTATTTGGGATGGCAGTGGCTGTAGGACGAGTTGTGGATGACAGTATCGTCGTCATCGAGAATATTTTCCGCCATTTGCAATTGAACAAAGAACGCAAGGAAAACTTGATTCAAATTGCCACCCACGAAATGCTACATGCCATTACCTCATCGACTTTTACGACAACCGCCGTATTTTTACCTATTGTGTTTGTTGGAGGGATGATCGGAGAAGTATTCCGCCCATTTGCTCTAACGGTTGTATGCTCGCTGTTTGCCTCACTATTAGTAGCCGTGACGATTGTTCCACTGTTAGCCAAGCTAATGATCTTAAAAGACCACAATATCAAGGAACATGAACAAGGGAAAGGGTCTGACACGTACAGGAAGTTACTTCAATGGTCACTCAACCGCAAGCCCGCTGTCGGATTTCTGTCACTCGTTCTATTTGTTGCAAGTCTAGCGCTTCTCCCATACATGAAATACGGATTGTTTCCTGATCCGGAAGCGAAGTACATATTCGCACAAGTAACGATGCCAAAAGGTACACAACTAGATGGACTCGATCAAACGGTTGCTCAGGTTGAAAGTAAATTGATGGAGCAGCCTGAAGTAGAGTACATAGAAATCAATCTTGGCTCTGAAAATGAAGCGGAAATACGCCAATCGAACCAAGCCCTCTTGCTAATCAAAATAGGGCAAGATGTGAATCTCGACCAAACCATCAAGAAATTTGAGGGAATCGTCAAACCGATGATTCCACTAGGATCTGAGATGGCCTTGACGAAACCTGGTAGCAGCGATACCAACAAGTTCAAGGTGATCCTGTATGGACCAGATCTGGTTCGCTTGAAAGAGGCAAGCGAAATTGTCAAATCAAACTTGAAAGTAAGTCCCCTGTTGACCAACGTGAAGGACAATCTGAACGATTTCAAAAATGAAGTTGTCATCAAAGTTGATAGAGACAAAGCTTCGGAACTGGGAGTTTCCCCTGTACAGGTGGCTCAAGAGGTCAACCTTCTGGTCTCGGATACCCGAATTGGTAAGATCAAAGTCGACGACAAAGACTATAGTCTCTTCTTTGGTCTCGGTGAAAACCATGCGAAATCGTTAGAGGAACTGAACAATATTTACATTCAAACGCCAAGCAAGCAACAGGTACGTTTGGTGGACTTTGCTGAGATTGATCAAGAAAAAGTTCAATCCCAAATCATGCGCAAGGACGAAAAACAATTCGTACAAATTACAGCAGATATCACGAGTGACAACAAAGGAGGAGCGAGTAATTTCCTGTTTGCGATGTTGCAAGCGGAAAAATTGCCCGCCGGAGTTACACTGTCATCTGAAGGCGTCTCAAGCGACATGGAAAAAAGCTTTAAAGATATGCTTTTAGCCATTGGTGCCGCGATTTTTATCGTCTACATCGTCATGCTCATCACGTTTGGCAATGCTACAGCTCCGCTCGCGATTCTATTGTCCTTGCCACTTGCTGTGATTGGCGGATTATTTGGCCTGTTCGTTTCGGATACCGTTCTCGATATAACGGCACTTATCGGCTTTTTGATGCTAGTCGGAATCGTTGTTACGAATGCAATCGTGTATGTGGACAATATTCAGCAGCGAAGACTGGAAGGGACTTCTATGCGTGAGGCAGTTGTTGAAGCTGGCGTTACCCGCGTACGCCCCATTATTATGACGGCTGTTGCGACAGTCAGCGCACTCTTGCCACTTTACCTCGGCTTTTCTGAAGGAGCCTTGATGACCAAAAGCTTGGCGATTGTGGTCATTGGCGGACTCGTTACTTCGACGATCCTGACCTTATTCGTGGTTCCTATCGGGTATGAATTACTGTATCGGATCAAAAAAGAGTTTTTTGCCCCTGATACCAAAGAAGCGGAGATCGAGCCAAGTGAGGATATGTTTATTTCCGTGCTGAGAAGTTTACGCGATATGAAAAAGTCTGGGTAAGGCAGAGGGAGGAGTTTACGAACAATGAAGAAGACGAAGCTAATCAGCTCAGGCGTGGCATGTCTTTTAGGCTTGACCATCATCTCGGGATGCAGTTCACAATCCGTAGACAATACCAATTCGAAAGAAGGAAGAACATCAAACGAAAGCCAGTCGAGTACTGAGGTTGAAACCATTAAAGTGGAGAATTCCGTTGATGTTCAAGTAGAGGAAGTCATAGAAGGAGAACTCAAAGACTCCGGCAGATTGCTGGCGGAGGTATTCGCTAACACGGATGTGAGTATTTACGGCAAAACTACCGGAACCGTCTCACAAATCCTGGTGAAAAAAGGGGACACCGTAAAAAAAGGACAAGTCATCGGAAAGCTGGATCAAACTGAAGCGCAATTGAAACTGCGCCAAGCGGAGGCGGCATTAGCAGTCGCCAAGGCAAATCTAGAGCATTCCAACAAAATGGGGACGTCTGGCGAATTGGCAAATAGCCAACTGAAGCAAGCGGAGCAAACCTTTGCGAGTGTCAAGCGAACGATGGAACAAGGCTTGACGCTGGCGCAGGCAAATTACAACCGCTCGAAAAAGCTGTTTGAAGAGAAAGCTTTGTCCAAAGGTGAGCTTGAGAATGCAGAAAACGCGTATCTGCAAGCAAAAAACCAGTATCAAAGCCAGCTGGATCAGGCGCAAACTGCTTTAATTAATGCCAGGTCGCAAGTGAATACAGCCGATAAAAATGGACGAGTCACGCAAGCAAGTGTGCAACAGGGACAGGTTGAAGTGGACATTTTCAGGAATGCGTTGGAAAACACGCTGATCAAATCAACAATTGACGGCATTGTCACCGATATCCAAGTCCAAGAAGGCGATACGATCAATCCGCAAAAGCCTGTTGCAACAGTCATTAACCTTGACCCGATGATTGTGAAGGTGAATGTGTCCGAAAAATCGTTGGCTAGCTTCAAAAAAGGAACACAACTAAATTTGCAGGTTCCCTCTCAAAATATCAAGGTCAACGGCAGCATTACCTACGTGGGACTAAAGGCTGCTGACCAATCTAAGCTTTTCCCAGTGGAAATAGAAGTGCCAAATCCAAAAGGTACACTACTTCCCGGAATGAAGGCAGAAGTCTCTTCAAGCCACGGACAAGCAGGGATTCTCATACCGACAGATGCCATCCTTGAGCGAAATGGGAAATCAGTAGCCTACGTTGTGAATGGCGAGAGAGTAGCTGAGAAGGAAATCTCGATTGCTTCAAAAGGAACGGAGAAGACGCTTATCGGTTCCGGAGTGAAACCAGGAGACAAGGTAGTGATCAAGGGACAATCCCAATTAAAAGATCAGGCAAAAATTCGCATTGTTCCCTAAGGAATAACGAGGAGGATACCTATGCAAAAGATGAACGTTTCCCAGAACCGATGGCTACTCTCTGCAAAAATGACAGCAGAGGCAGAAGTGCTATTATTTTGCTTTCACTATGCTGGTGGTCACGCTGGTATTTATCGGGATTGGCAAAAAAAGCTGCCCGTTCAAATTGGCGTTTGTCCTGTGCAGCTTCCCGGCAGAAGTAATCGCTTCTTAGAGCCTTGCTACACGGATTTGTCTGTAATGATTCGTGATTTGGCAGAAGCGCTTCTTCCGTATCTAAATCGACCGTTTGCGTTTTTTGGACATAGCATGGGAACGCTGGTTAGCTTTGAGCTGGCCAGATATTTACGCAAACATTACAACCTCAAGCCGCAACACTTGTTTGCATCCGGATACCATGCCCCGCATCTGCCAGATCCGGGTGAAGCCATTCATCATCTCCCAGATCAAGAGTTTCTGGAGGGCGTTCGAACAATGAATGGCACGCCAAAGGAAATTTTTGAGGACAAGGAGATTCTGAATATGCTTCTCCCTACGCTTCGGGCCGATTTCTCGATATGCGAGACATATCGCTATCAAGACGGGGAGCCGCTGGAGTTCGGAGTGACGGCCATTGGCGGTTGGCAGGACCCGGATTTTTCCGTAACACATCTCGAAGCCTGGAGAGAACATACCAACGCTTCTTTTCAAACGCACATACTGGAAGGCGACCATTTTTTCATCCATTCTCAACAGGACCAAGTCATTTCTATTGTCGGGTCAACTCTTCAAAATTATCTTGCCGGGTATAGGGGGATTGGATGATGACAGGAAAAGCAACGCGAGAGGGGACACAGCGCCTAGCACAGGCCAATCCCCATCTTTTCTATAAGCAATTTGGCAGCTTCGATGTGTGGATCAGTCAGGTTGGATTCGGAACGTACCGGATTGATGAACAGGATGAGCAGTACCAGCAGGCACTCCGCAAAGCGCTGCTCGAAGGAATTAACTTGATTGACACAAGTAGTATGTATACAAATGGTAGCGCGGAGAAAGTCATCGGTCATGTGCTGAAGCAGCTGATCAGTGAAGAAAAAATAAAGCGGGAAGAGCTTGTAATCGTGTCTAAGGCCGGTATCGTCCAAGGCGAAGATTCCGAGGAGACGACGAAGAGGACAGCGGAAGGAAAACCGTATCAAGACTTCACGACGGTACACGAAGGAATGTCGATATGTATCCACCCAGAGTACCTTCAAGACCAGCTGACACGTAGCCTGCAGCGCTTGCAGGTGGACACGATTGATTGCTACATGCTGCACAATCCAGAGTGGTATTTGCTATGGGCCAAAATGAAAAAGATCAAGCAACAGGAAGCGTATGATGAATTATTAGAGCGAATGGAGAAGGCTTTTCGACATCTGGAGAAAGAAGTCGAATCAGGTCGGATTCAATGCTATGGTGTCAGTGCCAATTCGTTTGGCAGCAATGTCAAGGAATTTGATTTTGTTGCGCTAGATACCCTTTGGGACATTGCAGAAAAGATTACACCAAATCACCATTTTCGCGTCATCCAGTTTCCAATGAACATGTACGAATCTGGTGCCATACTGGAAAAAAGTCATGCGCAAGGCAAGAGTGCCTTGTTATTTGCCAAGGAAAAGGGACTTGGTGTCATGACCAACCGGACGTTAGATGTGACAGCGAAGGATAAAATCTTCCGCCTGACGAACATCCAACTAGATCTGAGCTCGGTCATTGATGAAAAAGAAGCTACTCGTCGAATCAAGGATTGTCTGAATCGTGTAGATGATGTAGAGGATCAGATCGTCTATCGCGTCTTGCCATTACTGAAAATGGAGAAAGAAGATGTGAAAGAGCTGAAGAAAAAAATATCATCTGGTGCTACACTCCGCAAATACTGGAAAAAGCTATACTCTGCCACAAATGTGCAAAATGTGAGAAACTTCTTGTTTGAGCCGGTCATTGAAGATATTCGTAATACGATTAAAAAACATGATGGCTTGGACGACCAGACACAGCAATGGCTGGATACCTACAAGGCAGCTCTCATGGAGACAGCTGAAGCTTTGAAGAGCTACTACGCCCCCAAAGACTATCAGCGTTCACTGGATATCTCGAAAGAGCTGACGAGGGTGAAGCCGCATTTGATGACAACAGATAACCTCAGCCAAGCAGCGATTAGAACGATGCGCGCCACTCCAGAGGTACACAGCGTCCTCGTGGGGATGAGACGTGAGCATTATGTAGAGGATGTACTCATAGAATTAAAGAGACCTCTAGATACGATCATGCAAGAAGAAGACTGGCACACGATGACCCAAACCCTTAAAGCGATTATTAGCTAAAAACAATACCACAATAGTAAAACCACCTTATGGAATCGTGTAACAACAACGATTTCATAAGGTGGTTATTTTTCATACTTTCGGTTATTTCCACTTGCTGATGATATGCTCGCGATCAAACACTTTAATACTTGTCTGGAACAAGATCAGGGCAACCACCGCACAAAGCGTAACCATTCCCAGATAGATTACCGGATTGCTCATCATGGAAAGGAAGATGACCTGACTGACAGCAAGTCCGATGATTGGCAGCACCAGTATGGCACCAAATTGTTGGGCTGCTGCGACGTTGTCAACCTTGGAGGAAACAATGACGCTCATGGATACACTGATGATCGAAATAAATGGAACCAGCAGGAGCATCGCGAGAATAAATACGATGGAAAAATACTCGCTGGCATTGTCAAAGGTTGCAAAGATGAACCCTAGAAAGATTAGCTGGACCACCCAGGTCAAAGCGATGGAAGGCAAGGAGTAAGCTAGGACCTTACCCAGCAAAAACTCCTTGGTGGAAATTGGGGTGACCAGTACGCTTTCCAATGTTCCTGTCATTTTTTCCATGATGATGCTCGTCGTGGCAAATGTTAAGGGGATCATCGCCGGTACGATCAGGAACAAGAGGAAATAGAAGCGGGCAATGGCAATATGACCATCTTCACCTGCCATGTTAAGGAGGGGATTGGTCAATTTCATCAGGTTAAGGATGAACTCCATCTTACCGTTTTGGGCAAATACTGTGGTGATCAGAGCGACAACCAATATAACGAATGGTGCAGCAAGATTCGTAATCAATACGGAGCGTGCTGCGAAAAGCTCCTTCCATTCCCGGATAATAACAAATCCCGGCATCCTAGATCGCCTCCTTTTCTTGGTTCAACAAGCTGAGATAGGAGTCCTCCAGTGACACGGAGATGGGTGCTATGTAATTGACCGTAATATCCGCTGCGACCAGCTTTTTGATTAGCTGTGGGTTCGAGTCCTTCGGATTGGCTACCCTCAGGTGGAACTGGTCTTCGGTGCGCTTATACGTCTCCACTTCCTCGGCGGCTTTAATAATCTGTTCTGACTTATGCGTATCCGCTCCTACGTCAAGAAGCACATTGTAGGTGGTCCACTCTTCGCGGAACTTCTGTGGGGTCGTTAAACGAATTACTTGACCCTTAATGATGGCGAATTCATGACATAACTCATCAATTTCTGCCAGGATATGTGAGCAAAAGATGATCGTCTTTCCAGACGCAGCCCACTCGCGAATCAGGTCTTTCAGCTTCCGAGTGCTGACAGGGTCGAGATTGGCTGTGACCTCGTCTAAGAAAAGCACCTCTGGATCGTGTAAAATCGCGCAAACAATCGAAAGTTTTTGTTTCATTCCTTTTGACAATCTGCCAGCAGGATCGTTTCTTCTGTCCCACAAATCGAACTGGCGCAGCAAATATTCGATGCGTGAAGCCCGCTTCGCTTTGGGCATCTGGTAGCAGGAGGCGAAGAATTCCAGGTTGTCCAACAGAGAAAGCTTGTCATACACCCCGGGAGATTCTGTTACGCAACCAATTTTTTTGCGAATCTCTTCTTTATTTTTGCTGATTTGGTGACCGAGAATGGTGACTTCTCCTGACGTAGGCTCAATAAGGCAGGACAGGATTCGAAGGGAGGTTGTTTTTCCAGCTCCATTAGGTCCAAGTAGACCAAAAATTGTACCTTTGGGAATCGAGAGGGAAATGCCATCGAGAACTTTTTTGTCTCCAAATGATTTTTTGAGATCCTTAATGACGATTGCAGGCTCCATAAAAAAATCCCCTTTCCTAAGATTTCTCTGTGACTCCAATTGCGTGTGCAGTACTCATATCGTAACCTTTTTATCCAATTCGGAATATTAAAAGACTGTAAAAGTGATGCATGTAATACAAAAATCGTCAGAAACAACTGGAAATGGAGACACAGAGGCAATTTCATTTCAGAGTGAAATGTCATGTTGACCGAAGAGTAGCGTTGAAAACGGGAGTTGTCAGAAAATGTCAGTTTTTACCAGTGGTAAACTTACCTCCTTTCATCGCTCAAAACTAGCAGAGTAGCGCCTTTTTGCGTTCTTTCCTCTAATTGTTGGGCACAAAAAAATAAAAAAATTTACATACAACTACTTGCAGAAAACCATATTTTTGAGTTATATGTAAAATCATGTAACAAAAAGTAAAAAAGTGGCACAACTTCCATCTAGGATGATTTTCAATCGAAGTCAACTTTTTGTCAACGAAATTATGAGAAATGCTGGTGATGTTTTTTTGAGAATACTATTCCTAACAACATTCATGAGCAAAGAAAACAGGATTGTCCAGTACTTGGAATCAAGAAACCACGAAGTCATCGTGTGCACGAAAAAATGGGACCAACAAACCGAATATTTGGAAGAAGTCGATTACGTTGTCAGTTACGCGTACGGCTATATTCTGGGTAAGGAAATCGTTTCCCATTTCAAAGGGCGCATTCTCAATCTACATACATCCCTCTTGCCCTGGAACAAGGGGAGAGACCCTGTTTTCTGGAGTATTTGGGATGAGACACCAAAAGGGGTTACGCTCCACCTCATAGACGAGAACATCGATACAGGCAATATTCTTGTTCAGGAAGAGATTTCTTTTGATGAAGAAGATACACTGATCGATTGTTACAACAAAGCGAATCAGGTGATTGAAGAACTGTTCATCCGAGAGTGGGAGAACATCGTCAGTGGGCGGATCACACCAATTCCGCAACCATCTGGTGGAACGATTCACTACAAAAAAGACAGGGATTTCTACAAAAACCTGAATATGACCACCGTAAAAGAACTGCTGGCCTTAAAGCGTTTTTGTGGGGAACGAACACAAGTGGAGAAGCAGAGCGATAAAACCTATCATCAGTTGTTTGAACGACAAGTCGAAGTGTCACCGGACAGTCTAGCAGTTCTCTATCAAGACCAGTCCCTGACATACAAACAGCTTAATGAGCGAGCCAATCAGCTAGCCCATAACCTTTGTGCCAAAGGAATTAAGCCCGACGATCTTGTGGCGCTCATGATGGACAGATCACTGGATATGTTGGTGAGTATTCTCGCCGTTCTAAAGGCTGGAGCAGCATATCTCCCAATCGATCTGGATTATCCGGATGAACGAATTGCTTATATGTTAAACGACAGTGGTGCACCCGTTTTATTGACACAGACTCCGCTTATAGAGAAGGCGAAAAGCATCTGCGAAGTAGAAGTGATCGATGTGTGTGACCCTGGTAGCTTCAGCGACAGTAGAGAGAATCTACCACATGTCAATCGATCAACAGATCTCGTCTATGTCATGTATACATCGGGATCGACAGGCTTGGCGAAAGGCGTCATGATCGAGCATCGCAACTTGGTAAACTTTTGTGAATGGCATCGCCAGTACTTCGAGGTGAGCTCTGAAGACAAAGCCCTTGTCTATTCCAGTTTTGCATTTGACGGATCTGCCTTAGATATTTTTCCCTATCTGCTCACGGGCGCTTTGTTACACATCGTGCCAACTGCACTGAAGTATGATCTGATTGCCTTGAATGATTATTGTAACCAAGAAGGTATTACGATCAGCTTTTTTCCGACAGGAGCAGCAGAACAGTTCATGCAGATGGATAATCGTTCTTTTCGAGTGATGCTCACAGGCGGGGATGTACTAAAAAGGGTTGAACGGCGCGGTGCTTACAAGCTTTACAACTTGTATGGGCCGACAGAGTGCACGATTGTTGCTACTACTTTTGAGGTGGACAAGCAATACCAGAGTATTCCGATTGGCAAGCCTATCGCTCATACTTACATCCTCATTTTGGACGAAAAGCTGGCATTGCAGCCGATTGGGGTAGCGGGCGAGGTATTTATCCTCGGTGAAGCGTTGGGACGAGGATACGTGAACCGACCAGATTTGACCGCTGAAAAATACATCACTCATCCGCAGACAGGTGAGCGCATGTACCGTACGGGAGATAGAGCACGCTGGTTGCCTGACGGGAACATCGAGTTTTTGGGCCGCCTCGACAATTTAGTAAAAATTCGCGGATATCGAATCGAGCCAGGAGAAATTGAGCCTTTCCTCATGAATCATCCAAAGGTCGAAATGGCAACCGTTATCGCCAAAGAACGGGAGGATGGCCGCAAATTCTTAGTTAGCTATTATGTTGCTCCTGATGAAATCCCTTTTCACGAGCTGAGGGAATGGCTCGGAAATGATCTTCCTGATTACATGATCCCGACGCACTTTGTTCACATGGAGACTCTACCACTCACCACGAATGGAAAGGTAGATAAGCGGGCGCTGCCAGATGTACAGGGAGATGAGGAGCTGCTGAGGGAAATTTATGTCGGGCCAACTGATGAGCTTGAACAACAATTGGCTCAAGTGTGGAGCAGCGTGCTAGGAGTTTTGCAGGTGGGAATCGACGACCATTTTCTTGAATGCGGTGGGGACTCGATCAAGGCCATGCAACTCATTTCCCAGTTCAAGAATATCGGATTCGATTTGAGATATGACCAGCTTTTTAAGCATCCAACGATTCGCCAATTGAAACGTTTGTTCACAGAGCAAGAGCAGACGAACCTACAACCATTGCAGGAGCTGGGCGTACAACAGGAATACGAGACATCCGCGGTGGAGAAACGCATGTACTTCATTCAGCAGCAGGATGTAGAGTCGATTGCATACAACGTGACATTCACGGTTGACTTTCCCCATTCCGTAGATGTGGAGCATATCCAGATGGCCTTGCAGGAGCTGGTGATGCGTCACGAAGGATTACGAAGCACGTATCACATGCATGATGACGAAATCGTAAAACGAATTGTCACGTTCGCCGAACTATCATTTGTCCGTCAAACGGGTGCAGAAGAGGTACTACACAGCCTACTAGCAGAGCACATCAAGCCATTTGATTTGGCAAAAGCGCCATTGCTCCGGGCTGGAATCATTGAAACTCCTGACAAACAGGTTCTCTGGCTCGACTCCCATCACATCCTCATGGATGGCTTATCCAAGTCGATTTTGTTACGGGAATTACAGACTTTACTCGAACGACAGCAGCTTCTCCCTTTACAGAGTACCTACAAGTCGTTTGCGCACTGGCAAAATGACTGGCATTCAAGCGAGGAATACAAACAGCAAGCTGCTTACTGGAAAACTCTTCTAGAGGGCGAGCTTCCTGTTGTCCAGCTTCCTACACGAAAACGTCCACCGCAACTGACATTTGATGGGGCTACGATCACGTATCGCGCAACCAAAGAACTCACGAGAAAGCTCAAGACCACAGCAACCAAACACGATGGAACCCTCTATATGCTGATGCTCACCATCGTATCTGTCTGGCTATCCAAAATGAATAACGACAGCAAGCAAGTCATACTAGGTACCGTAACAGATGGAAGACAGCATCCGGATACCCGAGAGATACTTGGGATGTTCGTGAATACCTTGCCACTTCTACTCTCGGTTGAGCATGAAGAAAGCTTTTTATATAACCTGCAACAGGTTAAGCAAGAGCTTTTATCTGCTTTGCAAAACCAGTACGTTCCCTTTGATAAAATTCTCGAAGGCTCTGGCGCAAAACGCGACGGGAATCGCCATCCCCTGTTTGATGTGATGTTCATGATGCAAAGCGCATCGGAGACAGGGTTGGAAAATCACATGCGTCATATCAATAACAGGATTAGCAAGTTCGACCTGACACTAGAAGCAGTGGAGCGGGAGAATGAGCTGCATATTGTTTTTGAATACAACACACGGTTGTTTGATGAAAGCATGATCAACCGCATGATTGCGCAGTTTGAACATCTCCTTTTGCAAGCTGTTCACGGCTTGGAGGAGCAAGTTAAAACGTTTGAACTAATGCCCCAAGAGCAACGCCTCGATTTGTTACTAGGGGTAAACGATACATCCAAAACATACTCCAGCAAATTGATCATGCAGTTGTTAGAAGAATGGGCGACTTCTACACCGGACAAGATCGCATTGGTACTCGGCGAACAGTGCATGACGTATCGAGAGCTGAACGAACGAGCAAACCAACTGGCACATACCCTCCGAACTAAAGGGGTGCAACCAGACGATCTAATGATGCTTATAGCGGAACGATCCTTCGAGATGATAGTGGCCATTTTCGCCGTGTTAAAAGCAGGTGGAGCCTATCTGCCGATCGATCCGAACAGTCCGTCTGACCGAATTTCCTACATTTTCACAGACAGCGGCGCCAAGCTAGTGGTAGCACAGTCCCGTTTCGTTGAAAAAGCAAGCTTTACAGCGGATGTTATGGATTTGAATAGCGAGAGTAGCTTTTCCCCAGATACAAGCAATCTACCATTGGTTAACATGCCGGATGACCTCGTGTATGTCATGTACACATCGGGCTCAACCGGGAAGCCAAAAGGCGTGATGATTGAACATGGGGGGCTGCTCAATGTACTCCATGCCATGCAGGATGAATATCCGCTTACGTGTGAAGATGCAATCCTGCTGAAGACGACCTACATTTTTGATATCTCTGTAGCCGAAATTTTCGGGTGGGTTCCTGGGAATGGAAGATTGGTGATTCTCGAGCCAGAAGCAGAAAAGAATCCCAAAGAAATATGGCAGGCCGTAGTCAAAGACGGGGTCACCCACATCAATTTCGTGCCATCCATGTTGATTCCGTTCGTCGAATATCTGGAGGGGCGAAACGAAGCCAACCGATTGCGGTACATCCTTGCTTGCGGGGAAGCGATGCCGGATGATCTCGTGCCAAAGGTGTATGAAGTACTGCCGGAGGTGAAATTGGAAAACATCTACGGGCCAACAGAAGCGACGATATATACGTCCCGTTATTCGCTCGCAAAAGACTCACTGGAGAGTCCTGTCCCCATCGGAAAGCCACTGCCCAACTATCGAATGTACATCGTCAATCAGTACGGACAGTTGCAGCCAATAGGCGTTCCGGGCGAACTCTGTATCGCTGGAATAAGCTTGGCGAGAGGATATTTGAATAACGAAGAGCTGACCGCGGAAAAGTTTGTTGCCCATCCATTAGAGGCCGGAAAGCGTATCTATCGCACAGGTGACCTGGCACGCTATCGTGAGGATGGCAACATCGAGTATCTCGGACGGATGGACCATCAGGTAAAAATTCGTGGATACCGCATCGAGTTGGATGAAATTCGAAGCAAACTGATTCAAGAAGAGTCCATTGATGATGCGGTGGTTATGGCCCGAGTGGACCAGAACAATCAGGCATACTTATGCGCCTATCTGCTTTCCGCGAAGGAATGGACAGTCAGTCAATTGCGCGACTTGCTTCGCCGTGATTTGCCAGAATATATGATACCTGCCCACTTCGTGCTTATGAAGGAGTTTCCCCTTACATCCAATGGCAAGCTAGATCGCAAGGCCCTGCCCGAACCGGATGGAAGTGTAAGAAGCGAAGTGGAATATGTAGCACCGCGCTCAGAAATAGAAAAGGTTCTTGCCGAAATTTGGGGAGAAGTACTTGGCATCGAGAGAGTAGGGATTCAAGACAGCTTTTTCGAGCTTGGTGGGGATTCAATCAAGGGTTTGCAGATCGCGTCTCGTCTGCAACGGATGAATCTCATGATGGCAGTCAATCATTTGTTTAAATATCCAACGATCGAACAAATGGCACCGTTTATCATTTCCGAGAGTATCAATATCGATCAGGGACTGGTAACAGGGCCTGTCTTACTTACGCCGATCCAGCACTACTTCTTTGAACGGATTTCATCAAGCAGACAGCACTGGAATCAAGCAATGATGGTTTTCAGCCGAGAGGGTTTTCATAGCGAGCTACTGATGGAGTCTCTCCATGCGCTAGTCCTTCATCATGATGCCCTGCGCATGAGCTTTACCGAATCGGATGAGGGATTTGTCCAATTCAATCGGGGCGACGATGGTAATCTGTTCGTATTCCAAGTGTTTGATTTTACAGAAGAGCTGAATGTTCGAAACAAAGTGGAAGAAGAAGCAAACCGTCTGCAAGCCAGTATGAATTTACAAGAGGGACCTCTGGTTCAAGTAGCGCTCTTCAAGACAAGAGTAGGTGACCATCTGTTTTTCGCGATTCACCATCTGGCTGTTGACGGTGTGTCCTGGCGAATCCTTCTGGAAGACTTCCGAATCGCCTATCAGCAAGTAGCCTCAGGTAATCCAATTGCTATACCGGAAAAAACACATTCTTATCAAAAATGGGCAAAAGAGCTGAAAACCTTTGCCAATAGCAAGAAGCTTGTCAATGAACTAGCTTATTGGAAAAAAGTCGAATCCATTCCGTCCCCTCCCTTACCAAAGGATCAGGAGACCATTTATCAGACCGAAATGGAGACGATAACAGCATCGGTTCGTTTCTCCAAAATGCAAACGGAACAATTACTGCGCCATACAAATCACGCCTACCAAACGGAAACGCAAGAGATCTTGTTGACTGCCTTGGGAATGGCAATGCAGGAATGGACAGGGGCAAACGATGTAAAGGTCTTTTTGGAAGGACATGGACGTGAAGAGATTGTCAAAGGCTTGAATGTCTCCCGTACGGTAGGTTGGTTCACTTCCCTTTTCCCTGTCGTGCTGCCTGTAGCCAAATCGGGCCAATTGGGGGAGCAGATCAAGCTGGTCAAAGAAACGATGCGTGCCATTCCTAATAAAGGAATCGGGTATGCCATCCTAAAGCATCTCACAGAGATCGAGCACAAGCGAGACATCCATTTCACACGCCAACCCGAGGTTGTGTTCAATTATCTGGGACAGTACGATGCCGATCTGGACAATGAGCTTTTTACATTATCGGATCTACCAGAGGGTAGAATACTAGGGCCTCATGCCGAGCGCATGCACCCGCTCGATATCTATGCCAAGATTATCGGCGGAGAGCTGGTTATCTATTTGAATTACAATCGCCATGAGTATCACAAAACGACGATAGACAAGCTCATGGGAATCTATCAATTTCATTTGAACGCTATTATTTTTCATTGTATAGAAAAGAAAGATTCTGAGTTAACACCGAGTGATTTCGTGGACAAGAAGCTCTCTCTGGAAGAACTCGATGACATTATGGACTTGATAGGCGATTTGTAAGTAAATGTACCTCAGGAGGAGAGTAGACGTGTCAAGTAAAAAGATCGCCAATATATATCCGTTATCTCCCATGCAAGAGGGAATGTTATTTCATTCCCTCCTGGACGAAGGAACAGAGTCCTATTTTGAACAATTGCGCTTTACCATTAGAGGATTCATCGATCCAGCTATTCTCGAACAAAGCTTAAACGCGCTGATAGCGCGACACGATATTCTCCGAACTGTCTTTATCCTTGAGAAGGTTCAGAAGCCACGACAAATTGTACTCAAGGAAAGAAAGACAAACGTTCAGGTGATAGATATCACACACCTCTCTGAAGACGAGCAAGCCATCTTTTTGGAGGATTATACTAAAAAGGAACGTCAGAAAAACTTTGATTTGGCAAAAGATGTGCTCATTCGCCTGACTCTTATCCAAACCTCTTCTGACGCATATACCCTGATCTGGAGTCACCATCACATTTTGCTAGACGGCTGGTGCATTCCGATTGTGTTACATGACTTTTTCCAAATCTATCAACAAGTAAAAGCCGAACAACCAGTAAATCTCGGCCAAGTTTATCCGTACAGTAAGTACATAAGCTGGTTAGGGGAACAGGATGCAGAAGAAGCAAAAGACAACTGGTCACGGTATTTAAGTGACTATGAGCCGACCACATTTATTCAAAAGCAGGGTACCGGAATCAAATACAATCAAGCAGAGCTGGTCTTCACGATTGGTCAGTCGTTGACGACCGAGTTGAATCATATCGCAAGACAATTGCAAGTAACGGTAAACAACCTCTTTCGTACAATTTGGGGTCTCATGTTGCAGCGCCAAAGCAATATCGATGATGTTGTATTCGGATCGGTTGTCTCTGGCCGTCCAATCGATATCCCAAACGTCGAGCAGATGGTTGGACTTTTCATCAATACCGTACCGATCCGTGTTCAAATGAGAGACAATCAAACGTTTTCTGATCTGGTGAAACAAGTACAAGAAGAGTCAAGCTCGCTGGAAAAATATCATTATCTTTCTCTCGCGGACATTCAAAAAAATCAACAACTGATCGATCATATTATTCTGTTCCAAAACTACCCGATGGGCGCAGAGCTTTTGACCCGTCTGAATCAATATAACCAAGAATTCACTCTCACAAAGCTGCATGCCTTTGAACAAACCAACTACGACCTAAACATAATGGTCACCGCAGATGATACCCTCACAGTTACGTATTTATACAATGCATCCGTATTTACGGAGGATCAACTCCAACACCTCAATCAACAACTCATTACTATCATGACGCAAGTGACAAATACACCAGATATCCTTCTAAAAAATCTAGAAATAATCAATTCCGAAGAGAAGCACCTTCAGCTCCATACTTTTAATGATACATATCGCCATTATCCTGTTGATTATCTGATTCACCAGATTTTTGAAGAGCGCGCAGAGAAACAACCACACCACATTGCGCTGGTCATGGGAGAGCAAAAGCTTACGTACCGTGAGCTAAACGAAAAAGCAAATCAACTTGCTACATTTTTACGTGCAAAAGGGGTCGGGCCGGAAAGCATTGTCAGCTTGCTCACAGAACGTTCGGCGGAGATGATCATTGCTATTCTTGCGATTTTTAAAGCAGGCGGCGCCTATTTACCAATCGACCCGGCTCATCCGAAGGACCGCATTGAATACATTTTACAGGACAGCGGCAGTATGCTGCTTCTTACAAAAAAACGTTTTTTAGAGACAATTGATTTCGCTGACCGGATCTTTGATCTAGAGGCGGATGAGCTTTATCAGGGAGCACCGGGCAATCTTGCAAATGTAGCCCAAGCGAGTAATCTTGCATACGTCATCTATACATCGGGTTCAACAGGCAAACCGAAAGGCGTCATGATCGAGCATGCGAGTCTCTTGAACCAAATCTTCGCACTGCAAGAGCAATATCCGCTTCAAGAAAAAGATGCGTATTTGTTAAAAACGACTTATACCTTCGACGTATCCGTCGCAGAAATCTTCGGTTGGATTCTCGGTAACGGCAGACTGGTGATTCTCGAACCTGGCGCAGAGAAAGAAGCTGACAAAATTTGGGAATCCATCGTTTATTATGACGTAACTCACGTCAATTTTGTTCCATCTATGCTCATTCTTTTTGTCGAGTATCTCGAGGGGCGAAAAGAGGCAAACCGACTGCGATACATCATGGCTGCCGGGGAAGCCATGCCGAATGATCTTGCGTCAAGAGTATATCAAGTATTGCCAGAAGTGAAAGTGGAGAACATCTATGGTCCGACAGAAGCTACCATTTATGCTTCCTGCTACTCACTCACTGCAGACTTGATAGAAAATCCTGTGCCTATTGGAAAGCCTTTGGCCAACTACCAAATGCATATCGTCAATCAACATGGGCAGTTACAGCCAATCGGGGTTCCTGGTGAATTATGCATTGCCGGAGCTGGATTGGCGAGGGGTTATCTAAACAATGAAGAGTTAACGAACGAAAAGTTTGTTCCCCACCCGTTTGAAGCAGGCAAACGCATGTACCGGACAGGCGACCTGGCTCGTTATCGCAAGGATGGAAATATTGAATACCTCGGACGAATTGACCATCAAGTAAAAATTCGTGGCTTCCGGATCGAGTTGGACGAAATTCGTAGCCGGTTGATCGAAGAAGAATCGATTCGCGATGCAGTGGTAGTGGCACAAACAGATCATAATCATCAAGCGTATCTATGCGCCTATATTATCGCCGATCAGATGTGGACTGTTGCCTCATTACGTACACTGCTTCGCCAAACGCTGCCAGATTACATGGTTCCGTCTCATTTCATTCAAATGGAAGAGTTCCCTCTGACCTCGAGCGGCAAAATTGATCGCAAAGCCTTGCCGCTTCCAGATGGCGATGTGCAAACAGGCAACGCGTACAGTGCGCCGCGCAATCCGATTGAGGAATTGCTCGCCCGAATTTGGGAGGAGGTCCTTGGTGTATCACGAGTCGGGATTCACGATAATTTTTTCGAATTGGGCGGGCATTCGCTTTTAGCGACACAATTGCTGTCCCGTACATCCAAGGTATTTCAGACCCAGCTTCAGATGCGTGAGATTTTTACCTATCAGACAGTAGCAGAATTGGCTGAACGAATTCAAATCACTCGCCAAGGTGCTGAGCCGATAAAGCAAAGTCCGATCAAACCGCTTTCCTTGGACAGTACTCAAGAGTTACCACTGTCTTTCGCCCAACAACGTCTATGGTTCCTTGATCAACTGATCCCGAATAGCGCCATGTACAACATTCCGGTCGGATTCCGTCTGCGTGGAGCAGTCGATACGAATGTAATGGAACGTGCTTTGAATGAAATGATCAACCGACATGAATCACTTCGAACAACGGTGAAAGACATAGAAGGACGAGCGGTCCAAGTGATTCATACACAGGTACATTTTCCACTTCCTGTCACTGACCTACGCGACTTGCCAGCAGAGGAAAAAGACACGATCTGGATGAGTATGGTGGAAGAGGATGGCGCGACGCCATTCCAGCTGGATCAATGGCCGTTGATGCGGGCAGCGTTGATCCTACTGGAGGAACAAGAGTCCGTTCTCTGGATAAATATGCATCACATCATCTCAGACGGTTGGTCCATGGATGTATTGGTGAACGAGCTAAGTACCATCTATGAAGCATTCGTCAAAGAAGCAGAAGTACCGCTTGCCGATTTACCCATTCAATATCGGGATTACGCAGTCTGGCAACGAGAGAATTGGCAAGGCAATGTATGGGAGCAGCAGCTCAGTTATTGGAAAAAGAAGCTGGGACAGAGTGAACCACTTTTGCCCCTGCCGACCGATCGTCCACGGACAGTCGTGCAAAGCTATCGCGGTGACAATTATTCATTCTACGTGCCGAGTGAAGTAGGGCAAAAGCTACGCGAGCTAGGAAGACAAGAAGGCGCGACGCTGTTCATGACGCTCTTAGCGGCATTCAAGCACTTCATGTACCGTTATACGCATACCACAGATATTCTGATCGGAACACCTGTTGCGGGACGTAATCGTCAGGAAATAGAAAACCTGATCGGATTCTTTGTCAACATGCTGGTTCTTCGAACGGACCTGTCGAACGATCCTACATTCGTTGAACTGTTGCGACGTGTTCGTGAGACGGCATTTGATGCTTTTGCCAATCAGGATATTCCTTTTGAAAAATTGGTCGATGAATTACAAATTGAGCGCAGTCTCAGCTACTCACCGCTTTTTCAGGTACTTTTCTCCGTACAGGGAATGTCAACGGGTGTACGTAAAGGTGCGACGATCTCCATTACACCTAATGAAGTCAATCTCAACAAGACGACCAAATTTGATTTGACACTCACCATGATTGAAGACGAGGATGACGGACTCAAGGGTGTGTTTGAATACAGTACAGATCTATTTGATCGGACGACGATTGTGCGCATGGCAGAGCATTTCCGCAATCTTTTGCAAGCTGTTGCGACCAATCCAGCGCTGAAAATAACAGAAGTTGAACTGTTAGGGGATGGGGAGCGAGATCAGCTGCTCGTCGGTTGGAATGATACTGAGGTTGATTATTCCCGCGATCTTTGTGTGCACGAACTTGTTGCCGAGATCGCACAAAAGTTGCCTGATCAGCTTGCAGTTTCAGGTGAGCAAGGTGCAATCACCTATGCAGAGCTGGATGCGAAGGCCAATCAGCTCGCTCATTTCTTGTTAAAACAAGGGATTGGCTCGGAAGACTTGGTAGGAATTTGCGTGGAGCGTTCCATCGAGATGTTGATCGGACAACTCGCCATTCTCAAAGCAGGTGCCGCTTATGTGCCGATGGATCCTGCTTACCCGCAAGAACGACTCGCTTTTATGATCAAGAACGCTCAGATGTCTTTGGTCTTAACCCAAGAGCGTTTGGTAAGTGCGTTACCAGCAGGCGCTGCAACGTTCCTTTGCTTGGATCGAGATTGGGATGGAATGGCTACGATGAATTCGGTTGCACCGGCGGTTACGACGAAAGCTGAACAGCTCGCCTATGTTATCTATACGTCAGGTTCAACAGGAACGCCAAAGGGAGTCGAGATCGAGCACCGATCACTCTTGAATCTAATCCATTGGCATCAGCGAGCGTACAACGTAAACGCTGCTGACCGTGCATCGCAAATAGCTGGTACAGCTTTTGATGCTTCGGTATGGGAGATTTGGCCGTATTTGACGGCGGGTGCTACGATTTGCCTGCCGCAGGAAGAGATTCGTCTCGTACCGGAAAAACTGCGTGATTGGATAGTCGAATCTGGTATCACGATAAGCTTTTTACCAACACCCTTGGCAGAGAGTTTGCTTACGGTGAATTGGCCAGCCGGATCAGCATTGCGCTACATGTTGACGGGTGGAGATACTTTGCACCAGTACCCGTCTGCTGATCTACCGTTTACGCTGGTAAACCAGTATGGCCCAACAGAAAATACCGTCGTGGCTACTGCTGGCATCGTGCCTGTGCAGGGAGAACGAGAAGCGGCACCTTCCATTGGACGTCCCATTGACAACGTATCTGTCTATGTACTCGACGCAAGCAGAAAGCCTGTGCCTGTAGGAGTTGTCGGGGAGCTTTACATCGCGGGGAAAAGCTTGGCTCGCGGCTATCTGAATCGACCTGACCTGACGGAAG
This sequence comes from Brevibacillus sp. HB2.2, assembly GCF_013284275.1. Classification (NCBI taxonomy): domain Bacteria; kingdom Bacillati; phylum Bacillota; class Bacilli; order Caryophanales; family Paenibacillaceae; genus Brevibacillus; species Brevibacillus sp. HB2.2. The sequence goes on along the minus strand of NZ_JABSUV010000001.1, from coordinate 3,956 downwards.
CCAGTTTTGTACCGAATCCGTTCTCTACAGATGAAGGGGCGCGGATGTACCGCACTGGCGACTTGGTTCGATATTTGGCAGATGGAAGTTTGGAGTTTATTGGACGAGCTGATGATCAAGTAAGCATTCGCGGATTCAGGGTTGAGCTAAGGGAAATAGAGTCGGCTTTGTATGCACATGCAGCTGTTTCGGAAGCAGTAGTGATCGTCAGGGAGGATTTGACGCCTGGTGTCAAACGACTGGTGGCTTATGCCGTGCTTGATGAGGGAGAAGAGGTACAGACGAATGAATTGCGTCAGTCTTTGAAAGATAGACTTCCAGACTACATGGTGCCTTCTGTCATCATACGGATGGATGCTCTGCCTCTCACTCCTAACGGAAAGGTAGACCGCCGTGCTTTGCCGTTACCCGATACCGTGCGAGCCCAATGGGAAGATGGCTATGTTGCCCCACAAACGGAAATAGAATACAAGCTCGCCGAAATCTGGCAAGGAGTTCTAGGTGTAGAGTCAATCGGGATTCACGATAACTTTTTCGAACTGGGCGGCGACTCGATATTGACGATTCAGATTGTCGCGCGTGCCAATCAGGCGGGTATCCGATTTACACCAAAGCACTTGTTTGACTCTCAAACATTGGCAGAATTGGCTGCAAGTGTAGTAGTTCTTGAGGATGCACCACAAGTGTATAGGGAGCAGGGGGTTGTTACAGGCGAATTGCCTCTGACACCCATTCAGACGTGGTTCTTTGAACAGGAAATTTGCCATGTCAACCACTGGAATCAATCTGTCATGCTTGCTGTGCGTGAAGAAATGGATGCGAGTTTGTTAGCAAAAGCTTTTGCGGCGATTCTTGCACACCATGATGCCTTGCGCCTGCGCTTTCGGAACGTCAACGGGAAATGGGAGCAATATCTTGATGTCGTTTCGGATGAGGATGTATTTCAGGTAGTAGATTTGACGACGGCTGTACGTGAAACAGAAATAGAGGAACAAATGCAAGCCATTGCAGACGAGCTACAAGAAAGTCTGGATATCGAAAAAGGACCATTGCTTCGTGCTGCTTACTTCCAATGCGGGGACAAACAGCGTCTGTTCATTGCGATTCATCATCTCGCTGTCGATGGGGTTTCCTGGCGAATTATTCTGGAAGACTTGCAAACGGCCTATCAACAATTGATCGAGTTGCAACAGCTGAATTTGCCTCAGAAGACGTCTTCTTTTAAACGATGGTCAGAACAGTTGACACAGTACGCAGAGCAAAGCGTAGTCGACGAATACTGGGTGACTCTGGATACAAGTCATGTAGTAAACCTGCCTGTTGACCATCCGAATGGAAAGAACACAGAAGGTCTGGCCGTTCAAGTAAAGGTAAAGCTGGGCGTGGACGAGACACGTGCCTTGTTGCAGGAGGTACCAGCTGCTTACCGTACTCAGATTAACGATGTGTTACTCAGTGCTTTGATCCGAGCCTATAACAACTGGACGGGGCAACAGACACTTTATGTTTCCGTTGAGGGACACGGGCGTGAAGAGATCATCGATGGCGTGGACATTTCCCGAACAGTAGGCTGGTTCACAAGCATGTACCCGGTCTTGCTGGAAATGGAGCCACAGACGCCTTGGGGTTCCCTGATAAAATCAGTCAAAGAACAATTGCGGTCGATTCCTGACAAAGGGATTGGCTACGGCATTCATCGTTATTTAAGCAAAGATCAACAAACGATAAATACCCTGCAAGCTTATCGGCAACCTGAGATTAGCTTCAATTATTTAGGACAATTTGATCAGGACCAAACGGCTGATTCTTCCTTGTTCCAGATCATTCCGAACTTTTCAGCATCCAATTTGAGCAGGGATGAAGCCCGAATCCATACACTTGATTTCCAGAGCATGGTGGCGGGAGATCAGTTAGAAATGACCTGGACGTACAGTGGCGATATGTACGAACAACAAACGATTGAAGAGCTCGCTCGTGACTATGTGCAATCATTGCAAGCGATTGTTGCCCATTGTCGCTCTGAAGAGGCAGGTGGCTATACACCTTCCGATTTCGCGTTAGCGGAGTTGAATCAAACCAGCCTCGACAAGTTTATCGGAAACAATCGTCTGATCGAGAACATTTACACACTCACCCCGTTACAAGAGGGGATGCTGTTCCACTCTCTTTATGAGCAAGCAGGCGGGGACTACGTCGTTCAACTGGTCGTGAATTTGGATCACTTGAATGTGGCGAAGTTTTCAGAAGCATGGCAAAAAGTTGTCGAGCGTCATGCCATCCTCCGAACCTCCTTCTTATGGAGCGGATTAGATAAACCGCATCAGGTTGTTCATACAAAAGTAACAGCACATATTGAACATCTGGACTGGAGTCACTTACCGAAAGAAAAGCAAGAAGCGAACTTACAAACGTATCTCGAACAAGATCGCAAGCGAGGCTTTGATCTCGCTCACCCGCCATTGATGCGTTTGTCGTTAATTCGTCTCGATTCAAAAACCAGTCAGCTCGTTTGGAGCTTTCACCATATGTTGTTGGATGGTTGGAGTACACCGATCGTCCTAAACGATTGGTTGGCCTATTATCAAGCATCTGTTGATGGTACCAAAGCAGAACTGCCTGTCGCTCCTCCGTTTTCCACTTATATTGCCTGGTTAAAGCAGCAGAGTCTTGAGGCATCAGAGCAGTATTGGCGAAAACATCTGCGTGGCTTCCGTACACCAACTCCTCTTAGCATGGGGAAACCGGGTGGAAGGGCTGTGCAACAAAAAGAGTACGCAGATCAAATGATACTTTTATCGAAGGAAACAACTGCGAGTCTGCAAGCTTTTGCCCGTAGGCATCAACTGACGATGAATACGCTGGTCCAAGGGGCGTGGGCGTTGATTTTAAGTCGTTACGCAGGTGAGTCTGAAGTAGTATTTGGGACAACCAACCTGGGACGTCCTACAGATTTGCGTGGAGTGGACTCCATGGTGGGTCTGTTTATCAACACACTCCCTGTTCGCGTGCTTTTCTCGGAACAAGTGACGGTGATCGACTGGCTGCAGAACATCCAACAGGAACAGAGTGCAATACGTCAGTACGAGTTCACACCGCTCGTAGACATTCAAAGCTGGAGTGAAGTGCCGCTTGGACAGGCGTTGTTTGACAGCATACTCGTTTTCGAGAACTACATGTCTGGTGCAAAAACAAATGCGAATACAGACATGTCACTAAACGCAATCAAAGCAGTTGAGCAGACGAACTATCCATTGACATTGGTGGCTGCGCCTGGCGAAGAACTATTGCTCAAGCTGATTTATGAAACAAATCGATTCGATCAGATCACCATGGATAAAGTATTGGCTCAATTGATCAAAGTATTTGAGTCCATAATGGCTCAGCCTACGGACCATCTCTCTGCTATTTCATTCTTCACAGACGAGGAACGCCACAAACTGTTAGTGGAATGGAACGCAACCGAAACGGAATATGCTCGTGACGCGGTGATGCACCAGCTATTTGAAGCACAAGTCGTCGCAACACCGGATGCGGAGGCTTTAATCGTCGGAGAAGACAGACTGACGTACGCGGAGCTGAACCGCCGAGCAAACCAGCTGGCTCACTATCTGCGTTCTCAAGGAATCGGTCCAGAGGTCTTGGTGGCTGTTCTCATGGAACGTACGACCGAAATGATCGTTGCCATGATGGGCATTCTTAAAGCTGGTGGCGCGTATGTGCCGATTGATCCCGCGTATCCACAAGAGAGAATCGGCTATACGCTGGAAGATTCGCAAGCGGCGATCCTGTTGACCCAAGGAAGCCTGCTATCCATGCTGCCTGAACAGACAGCACAAGTGATTTGTCTAGATCGTGATTGGGAGACTATCGCAGAGCAAAGCGAAGAAAACCTGCTTAATCTCGTAGAGCCAACGAACCTTTCGTATGTCATTTACACCTCGGGCTCGACAGGTCTT